>NZ_UHCT01000001.1:321422-642845 GCF_900458435.1 Staphylococcus carnosus
ATTTCTGGCGCACCGCGTGTACAATCTAATTTATTTGAAATTACGAAGCAATTTGTACAAACGCTGGAAAAAGAACGCGACTTTAAAATTGATGAACGTAAGAAGGAAGTGTGGCTGACTTCAAGAGGTATCAAAGCAACACGAGAATATTTCAATGTACCGGATTTATTTGAAACGCGCCATTTAGATTTAGTGCGCAATATTAATTTAGCATTGCGTGCACGTTATTTGTTTGAAGTGGATATCGATTATTATGTCTTAAAAGGTGAAATTGTATTAATCGATCGTATTACAGGACGCTTATTGCCAGGAACAAAATTACAATCAGGCCTGCATCAAGCGATTGAAGCTAAAGAAGATATTGAGATTACCAATGACATGAGTATTATGGCAACGATTACGTTCCAAAATTTATTCAAGCAATTCCATCAATTTGCAGGAATGACCGGTACGGCTAAACAAGGTGAAAAAGAGCTGAATGATTTATATAGTAAAATTGTAGTTCAAATTCCGACTGATAAACCTGTGCAGAGGGAAGATTATAAAGATAGAGTATTTATGACGATTGAAGATAAGAACAAGGCATTGATGCAACGGTTATTAGAGCTCTATCATTCTAAGAGGCCGGTGTTGTTGATTACACGAACAGCTGAAGCGGCTGAACAATTTTCGATGTTTCTTTTTCAAAACAACATCCCAAATAATTTGCTGATTGCACAAAATGCAGCAAAAGAAGCGCAGATGATTGCTGAAGCGGGACAACTCGGTGCAGTAACTGTGGCAACGAGTATGGCTGGGCGCGGTACGGATATAAAATTAGAAGAAGGTGTCGCTGAACTAGGAGGATTAGCGGTTTTAATTCATGAACATATGGATAACAGCCGTGTTGATCGCCAATTGCGCGGTCGTTCTGGTCGGCAAGGCGACCCAGGTTCATCGCAAATTTATATTTCACTTGAAGATTATGTCGTAAAACGTTGGGGCAATACCAATTTATTAGACAATGATAAGTTGAAGCAACAAGATGCATCAGAGCTAGAACAAAGCCCGCTCTTTCGACATAGAGTCAGCAAGATTGTACATAAAGCACAGCAGATTTCTGAAGAACAAGGTATCACAGCACGCGAGATGGCTAATGAATATGAAAAAAGCATCAGTATCCAACGAGGATTGATTTACAAAGAACGTAATAATGTACTGGCCCTTAATGATTTCAGCCAGTTCGATATAGGACGTATGGCAGAAGATGTATATCGTCAATTTGTTAAAGAACATTGGTACCAACTTGATGCTGATGTGTTGCGTTCTTATATTTACAAAAATGTCAGTTTTGATTTCAAAGGTGATGTTGAAGCAACAACATTGGAAAGTCAAGAGACTGTCATTGGATTTTTAGTGCGCTTATTTCAATCACAGAAGCGGAGAACTGCAGAAACTATCAATGATGCGGTAATGTATCATGAATTTTTACAGAAGTGTGTATTAAAGGCAATAGACCAAGGGTGGATTCGACAAGTAGACCATCTGCAGCAACTAAAAGGCAGTGTAAATAATCGTCAAAATGGACAACGAAATGCAATATTTGAATACCATCGTGCAGCTTTAGAATCATATGAAACGATGGGAGAAGAAATTAAACAAAATATGATTCGCAATATTAGCTTGAGTATGGTGACATTCGGCAAAGAAGATGAAATGATTATCCATTTTCCATAATTAGGGGGAAAGTAACGTGACAATTTACAATATTAATTTCGGTATTGGATGGGCGAGCAGTGGTGTTGAATATGCACAAGCCTATCGTGCCAAGCTCTTAAGAAATTTTAAGCATCCATTGAAATTTGTATTTATTGATTTGATTCAAAATGAAAATATTCAAACGTATACCGAAAATATGGGATTTCAAGATGATGAGGTCATTTGGTTGTATCAGTATTTTTCAGATATTCCTATTGCGCCGACGACTTATACAGTTGATGATTTATTAGGCACTGTGAAAAACCAAGTATTGCGCACAGAACAAGCTGGTGCAGTGCGCCGCTTATTTATGCCGAGTGATCAAAACTTTATTACTTGTTATTTGAAAGATGCGGATAGTGATATCGTCAATCGTGCTGAATTTGTGGTGAATGGCAATTTGATACGTAAAGATTTCTATTCTTATACACGTATTTATTCTGAATTTTACGCTCCTTTTGAACAACGGGCTAAAGTCTATATGCGTCAGTTTTATAATCAAGATGGTTCGATTGCGTATCAAGAGTTTATTGATGGTGATCACCATATGTATAGTTTTAAAGATGCTAAGTTTTATAGTAAAGAAGCTTTTGTTGCTTATTTTATAGAACAATTAGCATTAACTTCAGATGATGTGGTGATTCTTGATCGTGCTTCTCATGAACTTCATATCGGCCAAGCTGTCTTGCAGCATAAAGGTGACAGTAAACTAGGAGTAGTTGTGCATGCAGAACACTATAGTTAAGGCAGCACAAATGAAGAAACGATTTTATGGAATAACTATTATGAGTATCAGTTTCGTAATGCACCTGAATTTGATTTCTTTATTACTGCAACGGATTTGCAGAATGAAATTTTAACCAAGCAGATGCAACAATATCAAAATCACACACCCCATATTCATACGATACCTGTCGGCAGCTTGCATGAGTTGAGTTATCCAGAAAAAGGAAAGACACGTCGTCCTTATTCAATTATCAGTGCCTCACGCTTAGCTTCAGAAAAGCATGTCGATTGGCTGATTCGCGGTGTTGTAAAAGCCAAAGCAGTGATTCCTGAAATTACATTTGATATTTATGGTGAAGGCGGAGAAAGAAATGCACTGCAAGATTTAATTCGTGAATTAGGTGCAGAAGATTATATTCATTTACATGGACATGTCAACTTAGCAAAAATCTATCCGCAATATGATTTGTTTGTATCAGGATCAACAAGTGAAGGTTTCGGTTTAACATTGATGGAAGCGATTGGTGCAGGCTTAGGCATGATTGGTTTTGATGTGAAATACGGTAATCCGACATTTATTGAACATGGTGAAAATGGTTATTTGATTCCTATTGATTTAAAACAAGATCGTTTAGATGAGATTACAGATAGAATTGCTGCACGTATTGTCGAGTATTTCCAAGGAAATACTGAAGCTTTTCATAATAAATCTTATGAGATAGCAGAAGCATTTAAAACGGCGCATATTCAAGATAAATGGCGTAACTTGATAGGAGAGGTGCTTAATGATTAATCTATTTGAACGTTTTAATCAACCGACTGAAACATTGTATTTTTCAATGATGGAAGCTGGATTGGATCATCTGACAGTTGTATTAAATGATGATGGGTTCTTACCAGAAGCAGTGACTTCGCCTTATCGTTTTTTTGCAGAGAATGAAATTAAAGACAACGACCATGCCTTGTATTTTAATGAGATTGAAGTGCCGCGATTTTGGAATATCGAAGGCGATAACAATCAAGCAGTCATTAAAGATATGGGGCAAGTGCGCGGAAAGATTCACTATCAGCCGAATTATAAACAGCGTATCGTCAGCAGTGTAGAGTGGTTAGATCCACAAGGGTTTGTCCGGTACCGGGATCATTATGACCAATTCGGCATATGTTTTGCACAGACAACCTATGATTTACGCGGTGTTGCTATTTTTAAGGAATATTTCACGCGTGAAGGTGAACCTTTAATATATGTGAATTACACGACATCGAATTATGTGCTGACATGGCATGGAAAAGACTATTTCTTTGAAACAGAAGTAGATTTTATTGTGTTTTATTTAGAAGTCATGGGTATTGATTTGGATAGTTTTGTGATTAATCATCTTGGTACACCTTTATCAGTCGTTTATAATTTAAACACTGAAGGTCATGATTATGTCGTTTGGCAAGAACATATCGATGTGAATACTGCATTGCCAGGTAATATGCAATTGATACTCAATGAAAAAGGTATCAATCGTTCGTTGCGTGATTTTACATTGATTGTGCCGGATCGCCATGAATATGATGAGATTGTTGGAAAAGTTGATAAGGATGCCAAACAGAAAGTGGAGTTAGGCGGTTATATTTATCCATTTACGCGCCGTAATCAGTTTACGCCTCATATATTGACAATGACCAATTCGGATCAAATTGAGAATTTAGAGGAACTGGTGAAATTAAGTCCTCATTTAAAATTCCATATTGGTGCTTTGACTGAAATGTCTTCTAAGTTGATGGCGATGGAGCGTTATGAGAATGTAAAACTCTATCCATCGATTGAACGAGAAACAGTGAAAAAGTTGTATGATGAGTGTGATATTTATTTAGATATCAATTCTGGTAATGAAATTTTAGATGCGGTTCGACGTGCTTTCTTAGCAGATATGCTGATTTTTGCATATGCGGAAACTGCGCATAATTTGAAGTATGTGTTGGACGGAGAAGATGGTGATGTTTTTAGAACTGCAGATTATCGTGAATTAATGCATAAATTACATCAGACTGTAGATAATCATGAAAAATGGCGCGATTTATTGAAACGACAAAAACAACAAGCTAATGCTGTAGATGTTGGAGCGTTTCGCCGACTATTTGAATAATGCAGAAAAGGCTCGAATCTTTGCGTTGGTGAAGACTCGAGCCTTTTTAATGATTTAATTGAGAGTGTTCCATAAATTGACGACTGCGTAGCTGCGAAGCGGATGCCATTTTTCTGCAACAGCTAGACGTGATTTTGGTGTTGTATCATTTGGCATTGCATTTTTAATTCCGATGTCTGTTTCTAGGAAACTATCAGTATAACCAAGTGCGCGCATGCCGATATATTGTGCTGTCCATTTACCGATTCCTTTGATTGCTAGTAGTCGGTTCATTTCAGATTCGGCAGTTTCCATCTGTGTATTATATCGATTGGAAGGAATGGATGATTCAACGCCGTGTACAACAGGATTTAATTGTACTTCTCCATTTACAATTGCTTCGGCTAAAGCAGCGATTGTATTGGAGCGACGTACTGTAACACCTAAAGGACCTAATAAATCTGAAATAGGGGTGTCGCAATGTGCTAAATACACAAACTTCTCTGGAATAGGGAACAATGTATCTAATCCTGCTATTTTAGTTTTAAAGGGTGTACCTAATGCATGAACGAGTCTGCCTGATATAGTTGTAGCTGCTTTAACCGTAATTTGTTGCCCTAATATTGCCCGCACACCTAACTCAAATCCATTAAATGCACCTGGTACACGTAATCCTTTGGTTATCCAATCTTCGTTGAGTGTCTTGTTGATGATTTCAGGATTGACCTCTAAATCAAAAAAATGACGTAGTTTCTGAATTATTTTGTTCCATTCATGTATTAAGCTTGCACTCATTTCTACCAGGAGCGCATTGTTTTTTGTATTGTTTTTTACCTTAAGCCAACCTTTTACAGCTCTTTTTGTAGCAGTATCTTTAAGTAAAACGGTACGCGCATAGTAATTATCTTGCACTATTTCAACTCTTGGAATAGCCCGTTTGCTTAAATAATCTATCATGGCTGTCCAAATATAAGGTGTTTGATAATATAAATTAAATTGTATTGATTGTTGATACCAGCTGTCATTAATGGAGCTGGTAAACCATGTGTCTTTATATAAATTTTCTTTGAATGTATGAATAAATAGTTGTTTGAATTCCATTGTTTCACTCCCTACTTATTTCATACCCGATTTAAGCAAACCCCTTGAAATCTTATATTAGAAATTTTATTGTAGAGTCTGTCAGTGATTAATCATCATCAATTTGCGAAAAGAAACACTGTCACAAGAGAATGGAGAAGTACCCAAGCATGGTTGAAGGGATCGGTCTCGAAAACCGACAGGAGCTTAACGGCTCGCGGGGGTTCAAATCCCTTCTTCTCCGTCAAATGAAGCACACTGATATAGAAGTCGGTGTGCTTTTTGCTTTTAAGATATTTAGTGAAAAAGACTTTTATTATCTGAAAAAACAGAAAATTAAATTGCCTTTATAAGCTAAATTTTTCTAAATTTAAAAGAATATAAAGCGAAAAAGTAAAAATAAAGCAAAAATGGTTATAAATATTAAGTGATTCTATACTTTTACCTCTGAAAGTTTGCTACAATAGTTTTGTACTATTATATATAGATAATTACTTTATTTTAAAATAAAGTAACGTGGTACAACTTAGAAAAATGGAGGACATCATGAAATCACGAAAGAGTAAACGCTTAGACTTTCTACCGAATATTTATAATAAGTATTCGATACGTAAGTTTACAGTAGGAACAGCATCTATTTTATTAGGGTCAACTTTAATATTCGGTATTAATCACGATGCAGAAGCAGCAGAAAATGAGAATACAACAGAAGCTGCTCAAACATCAAATGTAACAGGTGAAACAGAACAATCTGTACAATCATCGAATAGCAACAGCAATGAAGTAAATCAAGTAAAGTCTGAAAAGACGAATACTGCTGAAACTGTAAAAGAACAAGTTTCAGAAAAAGCACAAGAAGCAACTAAAGCAACAGAAAACAAAATTGAACTAGCAAAAGAAGAAGTGACGCAACCTTCAACTTCAGTTGAAAATGAAAGAGCAGTTACTGGAAGTAAAGAGGCAATAGAAAATAATAAAACTAGCCAATCAGACGTTTCTGATTCTGTTGGCTCATTTAGTGTGCCTGAAACTCCAGTTCAATCAGAATTTGTAACTGCTGTTGAAGTTCCAGAAGCATTTGTAGAACAATACAAAGCATCTAGCAATCATCAACAACTTGTACGTAATTTATTAGAAGAGAATTATGAACAAGAAGATGTAGATGGTATTTTAAGTAAAATAAAAGTAGACTACGATTCAATTACACCTGAATCTTTATATTCTGAAATACTTAAAGCCGGCATTGAGTATGCTAATGAACAAACATCTAAATACACTGTTTATGCAGTACGTTCTATGCCGGATGAAGGTGTTTCATACTCAACAAGATCAACGGCAGATACAAACTTTGACGACGCTCATACAGCATCGAACGTAGACATTCCAACGGATGTTTCGACTTCAGAAGCTATTGGAGCTTTAAAAGCTTCAGCATCCATTGACCCTGTAAGAGGGATTATTATTACGGGTGATGGTAAAACGTATGTTGGTCAAGAACCTGCACGTTATGTAATAACCGCAAAACCAGATAGAGTTCATAATAAAATGGACTTCGAAGTTAAGTATTATGCGACAGAAGGTACTGGTCAAACGCATGCTTTAGATTTAGGCGGCTTTACGTTTGGAGATGGATTTGATACAAGACAAGGTGTTCCAATTCCAACAACTGTAACGATAGTTGGTGCTCCAAGATCACAACCTTCCACAGTCAATTTGTTAGAGGGTAGAGCAAAACCAGGCTATCCAAAAGGATATGCTTTAGAAAGTAGACCTTTTTTAACTGATACAGCGATAACCAATGGTGGGTATGGAGACGTTAAATTCAGTGTACCTGTTAAAAACTGGAATAGTGATTTAAGTGTCAATGGATTTGTGATGATGTATCCTAATGGAAATGGATATAGTAATAACTTGGATCCTTATTCTACACAAAACTATTTCAATGAAAAAATGCAAGTAGTTTTAGATGGAAATGTAGATTTTAACATTACACGAATGTTAGATAAAACTGAGGAATCTATACCATACGAAACTAAATATGTTACGAGCAGTGATATTCCTGCAAATACACAGAGAGTTAAGCAACAAGGAGTATTGGGCACTAAAGAAATAGATAAAGTTATTTCTTATTATAAAAATATTGAATTAGGTTCAGGAGATATAACAGAAAAAATTACTGTACAACCTGTTACAGAAATTATTGAATTAGGTGTTGGTACCCCTGCAAATGCAGCTAATAGTGTTATTTTACCACCAGTAGTAGATCCAAAATTGTCTGGTGAAAACGTGGTAACAGGTGAAACAGAACCTAATGTACCTGTCACAATTTACGTAGGTCCAACTACTTACAGAACAACTTCAGATGCAACAGGCAAATTCAGACAACCGTTAAATGTGCCTTTAAAACAGGGAGACGTTGTTACAGCCACAATAAATAAAGGCGGTAATACAAGTTTACCTGGTAAAACAATTGTACCTAGAGATGGTAAAACCCCAAATCTTGAATTTACAAATACAAGAACGAATCGTAAAGGTATGAACGGTACTTTAGTAACAGTTACTAACGCAGATACAGGCGAAAAAATCGGAGAAACCTTTATTCCGGATGGTCAGAAAGGGGATAAAGGGGATAAAGGTGATACTGGAGACCAAGGTGAAACAGGACCAGCTGGTAGAGCTGGTCTAGATGGCAGAGATGGCAGAGATGGTAAAAATGGGTCAGACGGTAAAAGTATTTTGATCACTTCGATTACTCCTAATCAAGATGGAGATATAGTTGTTTCATTTAGTGATGGAAATAAAGTAGTTATACCAAAAGGTGCTAAAGGCGACAAAGGTGATAAAGGAGACAGTATTTCTATATCAAAAATTGATACTTTGCCAGATGGTAGCCGAAAAGTATTCTTTAATGATGGTCATACTGCTATTCTTCCAAAAGGAGATAAGGGTGACAAAGGTGACACTGGTGCAGACGGACAATCAATAACAGTTACAAATGTTAAAAAATTACCTGATAAAACAATTGTTACATTTAGTGATAATTATGAGGTAACAATCCCGGGTGGTCCAAAAGGAGATAAAGGAGACCAAGGTGTAGCAGGCCCTAAAGGCGATAAAGGGGATACTGGTGAAACGGGTGCAACAGGTGCCCAAGGTCCAAAAGGAGATAAGGGAGACCAAGGTGTAGCCGGTCCAAAAGGTGAACAAGGCGATTCAATCAGAATCACTTCAACAGAACCCCAAGCAAACGGCGACATCAAAGTAAACTTTAGTGATGGTAAATCAATTATAGTACCAAAAGGAGCCAAAGGAGATAAAGGCCAAGATGCCGCGCCATTAACAGTGACAGGAGAAACAAAAGATGCGAACGGCAATACAGTTGCACACTTCAGCGATGGCCGCACAGCTACAATCTCTAAAGGTGATAAAGGAGACACAGGTGCGCAAGGTCTGAAAGGTGATAAAGGTGATACTGGCGCCCAAGGAGCCAAAGGAGATAAAGGTGATACGGGTGCAACAGGAGCAGCCGGAAAAGATGCGAAACCATTAACAGTTACGAGCGAATCTAAAGATGCAAACGGTAATACAGTTGCACATTTCAGCGACGGTTCGCAAATCACTATCTCTAAAGGAGATAAGGGAGCCAAAGGTGAAAAAGGTGATTCAATCACAATCACTTCAACAGAACCCCAAGCAAACGGCGATATCAAGGTAAACTTCAGCGACGGTAAATCGATTGTAGTACCAAAAGGAGCCAAAGGAGATAAAGGCCAAGATGCCGCGCCATTAACAGTTGTGAAGGAAACAAAAGATGCACAAGGCAATACCGTTGTTCATTTTAGTGATGGAAAAACAGCTACAATCTCTAAAGGCGACAAAGGTGATACTGGAGCTCAAGGTGCCAAAGGAGACCGCGGTGAAACAGGTGCGACTGGTGCCCAAGGAGCCAAAGGTGAAACTGGAGCTACAGGATTAAAAGGAGATAAAGGCGATTCTATCTCTATTACAAGTATTACACCTCAACCAAACGGTGATACGAAAGTAGTCTTCTCAGATGGCAAAGAACTTAACATTCCTAAAGGTGCCAAAGGAGATAAAGGTCAGGATGCAGCTCCTTTAACAGTCACTGAAACAACTAAAGATAACGATGGTAACACAGTGGTTCATTTCAGTGATGGAAAAACAGCAACAATCTCAAAAGGTGATACTGGTGCAACAGGTGCACAAGGACCAAAAGGAGATCCAGGTCAAAATGCCGCGCCGTTAACAGTTACTGGTGAAAGAAAAGACACAGCAGGCAATACAGTTGTCAGCTTCAGTGATGGTTCAACTGCTACAATCTCTAAAGGAGACAAAGGAGACAAAGGAAATACTGGAGATAAAGGTGATTCTATCACTATTAAGAGAGTAGAGCCTCAAACTAACGGAGATATTAAAGTAGTCTTTTCAGACGGTAAAGAAGTAAATATTCCTAAAGGTGCCAAAGGAGATAAAGGTCAGGATGCAGCGCCTTTAACAGTTACTGAAACAACTAAAGATAACGATGGTAACACAGTGGTTCATTTCAGTGATGGAAAAACAGCAACAGTTTCTAAAGGTGATACTGGAGCTAAGGGTGCAGATGCAAAACCTTTAACTGTAACAGGTGAAGCTAAAGATAAAGATGGTAACACGGTTGTAAGTTTCAGCGACGGAACTTCAGTTACTGTGAATAAAGGTGATCGTGGTGAAGCCGGTGCTAAAGGTGAAAAAGGAGACCGAGGTGAAAGCGGAACTTCTATTGCGATAGATAAAATTGAAACATTACCGACAGGTGCTACCAAAGTAACTTTCTCAGATGGAAAAACATTTGAAATTCCTAAAGGGAAAGATGGTACATCTGTTACAATCACTGAAACTAAAACACTTCCAAATGGTAATAAACAAGTGACTTTCTCCGATGGCAAAACACTTGAAGTACCAAAAGGAGATAAGGGAGATAAAGGTGAAACTGGGGCTAAAGGCGCAGATGCTACACCATTAACAGTAACTGGCGAAACAAAAGATGGTAATGGCAATACTGTAGTTAATTTCAGTGACGGGTCTCATGCAACAATTTCTAAAGGAGACAAAGGTGACACAGGTGCAAAAGGTGAAACTGGCGACTCTGTAACAATTAAAAGTATTACACCTCAACCAAACGGTGATACTAAAGTAGTCTTTTCAGACGGTAAAGAAGTAAATATTCCTAAAGGTGCCAAAGGAGATAAAGGTGATACTGGATCAACTGGTGCTAACGGCCAAGATGCTGCACCATTGACTGTCACAAGTACTAATAAAGATGGCGATGGCAATACTGTAATCCACTTCAGTGATGGCCAAACAGCAACAGTCTCTAAAGGGGATAAAGGCGATACTGGAGCAACAGGCGCAGCCGGAAAAGATGCTGCACCATTGACTGTAACTAGTACAACAAAAGATAATGATGGCAACACCGTAGTGCATTTCAGTGATAATTCAACAGCTACTATTTCTAAAGGAGATAAAGGTGATGCGGGTCAAACTGGTGCTACAGGTGCAAAAGGAGATAAAGGTCAAGATGCTCAACCACTGACTGTCACAAGTACTAATAAAGATGGCGATGGCAATACTGTAATCCACTTCAGTGATGGCCAAACAGCTACAATCTCTAAAGGAGATAAGGGCGATAAAGGCAACACTGGAGCAACAGGTGCAAATGGCCAAGATGGTCAGTCAGTTACGATAACATCAACGACTACTGAACCGAATGGAGATACAAAAGTTACATTCAGCGATGGTCATATTATTACAATTCCAAAAGGTAAAGACGGCAAATCTGTAACAGTTGAAAGTTCTGCACCTGATAAAGATGGAAACACAGTTGTGCACTTCAGTGACGGCAGTAACGCAACTATTTCTAAAGGCGACAAAGGTGACCGTGGTGAAACAGGCGCAGCTGGTAAAGATGCAACGCCATTAACAGTCACAAGTACAGATAAAGATAAAGATGGAAATACTGTAATCCACTTCAGTGACGGTCAAACAGCTACAGTTTCTAAAGGCGAAAAAGGCGACACAGGGGCAACGGGTGCGGCTGGTAGAGACGGACAGTCTATTACTATTGCAAGCATTGAACCGCAAGATAATGGCGATACAAAAGTTACATTCTCAGATGGTCAATCTATTAATGTACCAAAAGGTAAAGACGGCAAATCGGTTACAATCACTAACACTGAAACACTTCCAAATGGTAATAAACAAGTAACCTTCTCAGACGGCAAAACACTTGAAATTCCTAAAGGGGACAAGGGTGAACAAGGTGAAGATGGAGCTAAAGGAGACAAAGGTGAAAACGGAGCTTCTATTACAATAGACAGAACAGAAGAAACACCTGAAGGTACAAAAGTAACATTTAGCGACGGCAAATCAATCACGATTCCAAAAGGTAAAGATGGAAAATCGATTACCGTTAAATCATCAGAACCTAATGCGGATGGTGATATCGTTGTAACATTCAGTGATGATTCGCAAATTACTATTCCTAAAGGTGCAAAAGGTGATCAAGGTGCAGCAGGACCAGCTGGAAGAGATGGAGTTTCAATCACTATTACAAATACAGAAACAACTCCAGAAGGCAATACAAAAGTCACATTCTCAGATGGTCATTCGATTACTATTAATAAAGGTGAAAAAGGTGACACAGGTACAGTTGGTACAGATGGAACTTCAGTAACAATTACTTCAAGTAAAGTACTTGATAATGGAGATAATGAAGTCACATTCTCAGATGGAACTAAGATTACGATTCCAAAAGGTGCTAAGGGAGATAAGGGTGATGTAGGAGATTCAATCACAGTTCAAAGCACACAACCTTTAGCAAATGGCGATGTTGAAGTCACATTCTCAGATGGCAAGAAAGTAACAATTCCAAAAGGTGCTAAAGGAGACAAAGGTGACGCAGGAGCAAAAGGTGCAGATGCAACACCATTAACAGTCCAAAGTACTGATAAAGACCAAGATGGCAACACAGTTATCCACTTCAGCGACGGCGGAACTGCGACAATTTCTAAAGGAGATAAAGGCGACGCTGGTGAAAAAGGAGCAGATGGTTCATCTGTAACAGTGGATCAAATTAATAAATTGCCGAACGGTGATTCTGAAGTAGTCTTTAGTGATGGTAAAAAAGTAACTATTCCTAAAGGCGAAAAAGGTGATACAGGACAAAATGCTCAACCACTCACAGTTACAGGTTCTGAAAAAGATGCAGAAGGCAATACAGTGATTCATTTCAGTGACGGCACTTCGGCTACTGTTTCTAAAGGGGATAAGGGTGAACAAGGTCTGCAAGGTTTACAAGGTGAAGCTGGCGTTAAAGGCGACAAAGGTGATTCGATCACAATTACAAGTGTCACACCTCAAGACAATGGTGATACAAAAGTTGTCTTCTCAGATGGTAGGGGATTAACAATACCAAAAGGTGCTAAAGGAGATAAAGGTGACGCAGGAGCAAAAGGTGCAGATGCAACACCGCTTACAGTCACTGGCTCTGAAAAAGATGCAGATGGTAATACAATTGTCCACTTCAGCGATAATTCACAAGCAATTATCTCTAAAGGAGACAAAGGTGAAGCAGGCGAAAACGGCCAATCAATTACTGTTCAAAATGTAGCACCAGATAAAGATGGCAACACAGTAGTTACATTCTCTGACGGTTCTAAAGTCATCATTCCAAAAGCAAAAGATGGTGTAAATGGTCAAGATGGTCAATCAATTACTGTACAAGGTACTGAAACAACACCTGAAGGTAATACAAAAGTAACATTCTCAGATGGCACATCAATTACGATTGCAAAAGGTGAAAAAGGAGACAAAGGTGAAGCTGGTAAAGATGCAGCTCCGCTTACAGTTACTGGCACATCTCAAGATCCAGATGGCAATACTGTTCTTGATTTCAGCGATGGTTCTCATGCAACAGTAGCTAAAGGCAAAGACGGCGCAGCAGGACAAGATGGAAAATCTATTTCAATCACTGATACAGCTGTTCAGCCTGATGGTTCAACAAAACTTACATTTAGTGATGGTCATGAAGTTATTATTCCAAAAGGAGCTAAAGGCGACAAAGGTGACACTGGAGCTCAAGGTGCAGCAGGACAAGATGGTACATCAGTTACAATTACAAGCACTGAAACGACACCAGAAGGCGCTACTAAAGTTAACTTCTCAGACGGCAAATCAATCACAATACCTAAAGGCCAAGATGGCACTTCTGTTACAGTACAAAGTTCTGCTCCAGATGCAGACGGCAACACAGTTGTGACGTTCTCAGATGGTAAAACAGTTACAATTCCTAAAGGTGTTAAAGGAGATAAAGGTGATACTGGAGCCCAAGGTGAAAAAGGTGCAGATGCAGCGCCATTAACAGTTACAGGTTCACCACAAACACCAGAAGGTAATACAGAAGTGACATTCAGTGATGGTTCAAAAGTAGTGATTCCGAAAGCCAAAGACGGTGTAAACGGTCAAGACGGTAAATCAGTTACAGTTACTGGCAGTGAAGTTCAACCTGATGGTTCAACTAAAGTGACATTCAGTGATGGTCATGAGATCGTTATACCGAAAGGAGAAAAAGGCGATAAAGGAGATGCAGGCCAAAACGGTCAATCAATTACTGTTGAAAGTTCTAATCCGGATGCAGATGGTAATACAGTCGTCAACTTCTCTGATGGTTCAAAAGTAGTCATTCCGAAAGCCAAAGATGGTGCAGCAGGAAAAGATGGCAAGTCTATTACAGTCCAAAGTACTGAAAAAACACCGGAAGGCGATACAAAAGTAACGTTCTCAGACGGTACATCAGTTACAATCGCAAAAGGTGATACTGGCGCAACTGGTGCAGCAGGACAAACTGGTGCAGACGGTAAGTCGATCACCGTACAAAGTGTTCAACCTGATGCAGACGGCAATACTGAAGTAACATTCTCAGATGGATCAAAAGTAGTTATTCCGAAAGCTAAAGATGGTGTGAATGGCCAAGACGGTAAATCAGTCACAGTTACTGGCAGTGAAGTTCAACCTGATGGTTCAACGAAAGTCACATTCAGTGATGGTCATGAAATCGTCATTCCTAAGGGAGAAAAAGTCGACACTGGTGCGACTGGAGCAACAGGCCAAAATGGTCAAGACGGAAAATCTATTACTGTCGCAAAAGTAGAACCTCAACCAAATGGTGATACAAAAGTAACGTTTAGTGATGGAAAAGAAATTACTATTCCTAAAGGTGCTCAAGGAGAAGCAGGTCAAAATGGTGCAGATGCGCAACCATTAACAGTCACTGGATCTGTACAAAAACCAGATGGCAATACTGAAGTAACGTTCTCAGACGGTACTAAAGTGGTCATCCCTAAAGGAGAAAAAGGAGAAAAAGGAGAAAAAGGTGACACTGGATCAGCAGGTCAATCAATTACTGTTCAAAGCACTGAAAAAACACCGGAAGGCGATACAAAAGTAACCTTCTCAGACGGTACATCAGTTACGATCGCAAAAGGTGATACTGGTGCGACTGGAGCAGCAGGCCAAAATGGTCAAGATGGACAATCTATCACTGTCGCAAAAGTAGAACCGCAGCCAAATGGTGATACAAAAGTGACATTCTCAGATGGTAAAGAAGTAACGATACCTAAAGGAGAAAAAGGTGATAAAGGAGATACAGGCGCAAATGGTGTTGATGGTCGATCTATTACTGTTCAATCTTCAGAAGTACAACCAGATGGTAGTACAAAAGTAACGTTCTCAGACGGTCACGAGGTTACAATTCCAAAAGCTCAAGACGGTAAATCAATTACAATTGATAAAACTGAACCGGATGCAGATGGAAACATAGTTGTGACATTCTCAGACGGTTCATCAGTCACTATTCCTAAAGGTGCAAAAGGAGATACAGGTGCCCAAGGTGAAGCAGGTCAAAATGGTGCAGATGCGCAACCATTAACAATTACAGGTTCAACTCAAACACCAGATGGCAACACAGAAGTGACATTCAGTGATGGATCAAAAGTAGTGATTCCGAAAGCTAAAGATGGCGTAGATGGTCATTCAATTACAGTTCAAGGCACTGAAAAAACACCGGAAGGCGATACAAAAGTAACCTTCTCAGACGGTACATCAGTTACAATAGCAAAAGGCGATACTGGAGCAACTGGAGCAGCAGGCCAATCAATTACAGTTCAAAGTACTGAAAAAACACCAGAAGGCGATACAAAAGTAACATTCTCAGATGGTACATCTGTCACAATCGCGAAAGGTGAAAAAGGAGATAAAGGTGATTCAGTCACTGTCGCAAAAGTAGAACCGCAGCCGAATGGTGATACAAAAGTGACCTTCTCAGACGGAAAAGAAGTTACAATTCCAAAAGGAGACAAAGGCGACACTGGCGCTCAAGGTGCGGCAGGTCAAAATGGTGCTGATGCCAAACCATTAACAGTTACAGGATCTACTCAAACACCAGCCGGTGATACAGAAGTGACATTTAGTGATGGCACAAAAGTAACGATTCCGAAAGCTAAAGATGGTAAATCAATTACTGTTCAAAATACAGCGCCAGATGCAGACGGCAATACAGTAGTAACGTTCTCAGATGGCAGCGCAATTACTATTCCTAAAGGCGCTAAAGGCGACAAAGGAGAAACTGGTACACCGGGTACTTCAGTCACTGTTGCAAAAGTAGAACCGCAGCCGAATGGCGATACAAAAGTAACATTCTCAGATGGAAAAGAAGTGACAATTCCAAAAGGAGAAAAAGGAGACAAGGGTGATACTGGCGCTCAAGGTGCAACAGGCCAAAATGGCAGAGATGGTCAATCGATTACTGTTCAAAGCACAGCTCCAGATGCAGATGGCAATACAGTGGTAACTTTCTCTGATGGATCTAAAGTTGTTCTTCCGAAAGGAAAAGATGGCGTAGACGGTAAATCTGTAACAGTTCAAAATACTGAAACAACACCTGAGGGTAACACGAAAGTGACCTTCTCAGATGGTCATGAAATCACAATCGCGAAAGGCGATAAAGGAGACAAAGGTGATTCGGTTACTGTCGCAAAAGTAGAACCGCAGCCGAATGGCGATACTAAAGTGACTTTCTCTGACGGAAAAGAAGTGACAATTCCAAAAGGAGAAAAAGGAGACAAGGGTGATACTGGCGCTCAAGGTGCGGCAGGCCAAAATGGTGCTGATGCTAAACCGTTAACAGTTACAGCATCTACGCAAACACCAGAAGGTAATACTGAAATCACATTTAGTGACGGCACAAAAGTAACTGTTCCGAAAGCCAAAGACGGTAAATCAATTACTGTTCAAAGTACAGCGCCAGATGCAGACGGCAACACAGTAGTAACGTTCTCAGATGGCAGCGCAATTACTATTCCTAAAGGCGCTAAAGGCGATGCAGGTAAAGATGGTATTGATGGTAAAGATGCTAAACCGTTAACAGTTACAAGCACTGAAAAAGATGCAGATGGCAATACAGTTATCCACTTCAGCGATGGCGGTACAGCTGTTATTTCTAAAGGAGATAAAGGAGCAGGTGGTCAATCGATTACTGTTCAAAATGTAGGACCGGATGCAGATGGCAATACAGAAGTCACATTCTCAGATGGCTCTAAAGTCACAATTCCAAAAGCTAAAGATGGTATCGATGGTAAATCTATCACTATTACAGGCAACGAAACATTACCTAGTGGAGATATTAAGGTCACATTCAGTGATGGACACGAAATTATTGTTCCTAAAGGAACAAAAGGTGATGCTGGAGACTCTGTAACAATTGTTAAAACAACTAAAGATCCAAATGGCAATACAGTGGTTTCATTCAGCGATGGAAGCAGCGTTACAATTCCTAAAGGAGACAAAGGTGATAAAGGTGATGATGGTACTTCTGTAACTATTACAGGAACTGAAGTACAACTTGACGGCTCTACAAAAGTCACATTCTCAGATGGTCGTGAAATTAATATTCCTAAAGGTAAAGATGGCAAATCTGTGACAATCACTAAAGCTGAACCAGATGCAGATGGCAATACAGTTATTGACTTCAGTGATGGTTCTAAAGTGACTGTACCAAAAGGTAAAGATGGCAAATCAATCACGGTACCAAAAGGCCAAGATGGCAGATCTGTTTCAGTGAAAGGTTCTCATCTAGATAAAGACGGCAACACTGTTGTTGAATTTACTGACGGTAATGTTATCACTGTCTTAAAAGGACGAGATGGCAAAGATGGTGTTGATGGCAAATCGATTACAGTAACAGGACAAAAAGTAGATCCGAATGGTAATACTATTGTTGTATTCAGTGATGGCCGCGAAATTACAATTCCAAAAGGAAAAGATGGTATATCTGTAACTGTGAAAAATTCACATCCAGATAAAGATGGTAACACAATCGTTGAATTCAGTGACGGTAATACAATTACAGTCTTGAAAGGCCAAGATGGACGTGATGGTCTAAACGGTAGAGATGGAAGAGATGCTCAACCATATACACCTGTTATTATTGTTAATAACTATATTGACGCTTATAATACGCACGTTGTTTGTTTGAGTGATGGACGTAAAATTGAAATTCCATGTTGTCCGAATGGTCAGCCTGTTATTATTGTAGGTTATTACTACGACACTGTTGGAAATATTGTTTTACAATGTGGCGATAATTCACGTGTAATTGTTCCATGTCAAAAATCAATACAACCATCAGTATCTATTCCGATGATTCCATTGGTACCAGCACAACCAAGTGTACCAGTGCAACCAAGTGTACCAGCACAACCAAGTGTGCCAGCACAACCGAGTGTACCAGTACAACCGAGTGTACCAGTGCAACCAAGTGTTCCTGTAGATCCGAATGGTCAGATTGAAACACCAAACATACCTGGTCCGCAAACACCGAAAGAACCTACTCAACCAGGAGGCTATACACCATTTGTCCCTAATAATTCAGGTGATCAATTTGTGCCAGAACAGCCGAATACTGATACAAAAGTGCCTTCAGTAGAAAAAGATAATAACGAAGGTAATCATGTAACAGATGAGAATAGAGGTTACACAACTAGAAAAACAAATACAGATATTAAAGTTGAAAAGGCTAATAAAACAAAATCAGCTCAACCTCAACAAAAAGTGAAAGCATTGCCGAATACAGGTAGCGATAATACAGCACCGATGTTGTATGGTACTATCTTTGCAGGTTTAGGAACAGCAATGGTATTTGGTATGAAACGTCGTAAAAATAAAAATTAAATATATGTTTTAATTTTGAGAATCAGGCTTTAATGCCTGGTTCTTTTTTTATGATGAATACTGTTAATTCAAATTATAGTGTATATATTGTTGTTGCGATTTCTTGACGTAACTGACGTTATATTCGGTTTATATATTGTTTGATCAATTGATACTATCTAAATATATAAACGAAACCATGCATTTATTAAAGCCATGAAAGTGAGTTATATCATATGATAAAGTGAACATAGAATATACAAAGGAGCGAAGATGAATGAAAGTATCCGGAGAGGTCAGATTTACGATTACATTGATATTAGTATTTGGAATAGGCTTTATAATACAAAATTTCTTTACTACGAATAATTGGGTAACTTTTCTAATTAAGCTTGTTATCAACGTAATAGTAGCTTTAGTTTTAACAGTATTAATCAATTTTATTTTTGAAAAGATAGAGAAAAACAAAACTGGTAAATGAACTGTTTTTAAGCATTTTTATCATTGATTTGAATACTTGCAAACGCTTACTGCTGTAGTGTTTAGAATAAAGTTGAAATTAACAATTTTCTAAAAATTAATGTTGACTTTTTCACTCAGTAATGTAATATATGGAATATAAATAAATGAATTGAATACATAAACTCTTATCCAGAGAGGTGGAGGGACAGGCCCTACGAAACCTCGGCAGCAGGATCAGTTATAAATGATTACTGTGCCAATTCCTACAGCGGAGCTGTAAAGATGAGACGAGCCGATATATTATTCCGAGGACTTGTTTCATTGTCCCCGGAATTTTTATTTTTCAAAATAAAAATCTAAATAGAGGCAAAATTCATTTATTTCAAATTATCAGAGGGGGCTATTCAATGATTGAGTTCAAGGATGTCACTAAAACATTCCATAAGCGCTCAACAGAAATTCAAGCTTTGAAAGATGTCAGTTTTACTGTAGAACGTCAAGAAATCTATGGTGTCATCGGCTATAGTGGTGCCGGTAAAAGTACATTAATCAGAATGGTAAATAAGCTTGAAGATGTAACGTCTGGAGAAGTTATTGTCGATGGACATCGTATAGATCAATATAGCAAGAAATCATTACGCAAAGTCAAAAAGAATATTGGCATGATATTCCAACACTTCAATTTATTAAACTCAAAAACAGTATTCAGTAATGTGGCAATGCCATTAATTCTTGAAGGCAAAGACAAAAAATACATAAAAGAGAAAGTAGAGGAAATGCTTGATTTCGTTGGTCTTGGAGATAAAGGAACACAATATCCGAATGAACTTTCAGGTGGTCAAAAACAAAGAGTGGCGATTGCACGAGCACTTGTAACAGATCCTAAAATTTTGTTGTGTGATGAAGCAACGAGTGCATTAGACCCAGCAACAACTGATTCTATCTTGCAGCTTTTAAAACGCGTTAATGAAACATTTGAAGTTACAATTTTATTAATTACACATGAAATGAGTGTTATTCAAAAAATTTGTGACAAGGTTGCTGTAATGGAACAGGGTCGAGTTATCGAAAAAGGCACTGTGCTAGACGTGTTCAGCCATCCGAAAACTAAAACGGCTAAGAACTTTGTTTCTACTGTCATCAGTACTGATATCAGTGACAAGATGATACATCAGTTACCGACAGATGAAAATTATCAAGATGTGAAAGTTTATATGGAAGGTTCTCAATTAGGTTTATCAGTTATCCAGACATTGATTAAAACATTCAATTTAGATGTTAATGTGATTTATGCTTCTATGTCTGATATTCAAGATACTTCAGTGGGATATCTGACATTACGTATTAAAGGTTCTGATGAAGAGAAACAGCATGCATATGATTACTTGAAACAACATCACATCGAATATGAGGAGGTTGGATAATATGCTAGGTTCATCATTAGATTCATCTCAATTATGGGAAGCACTTTATCAAACGTTATTGATGGTTTCGATTTCATTAGTAATCGGTGCATTAATCGGAATTCCATTAGGCATTCTGCTTGTTGTTACAAAGAAAAATGGAATTTGGGAAAATGTTGCAGTTTACCATATCTTGAACCCGATTATTAATATCTTCCGTTCTATTCCATTCATTATTTTGTTAATTGCGATTGTGCCATTCACAAAATTGATTGTAGGAACATCAATCGGGACAGCAGCAGCTATCGTACCATTAACAGTATATGTTGCACCTTATATTGCACGTTTGGTTGAAAACTCTTTGTTAGAAGTAGATTCAGGTGTAATTGAGGCGGCACATGCAATGGGCGCTTCACCTTTCCAAATTATTCGTTACTTTTTAATGCCAGAAGCTTTGGGCTCTTTAATCTTAGCGATTACAACTGCGATTATTGGTTTAATCGGTTCAACAGCAATGGCAGGTGCAGTAGGTGGCGGTGGTATTGGTGACTTGGCATTAGCATATGGTTATCAACGTTTTGATACTATCGTCATTGTGATTACAGTAGTTATCTTAGTGATTATGGTTCAGCTGATTCAATCTCTCGGGAATGTCTTAGCTAAGAAAATTCGCAGAAATTAATCAAACAAAGGGGTATTTAGGATATGAAAAAATTATTAGTATTATTAATGGCATTAGTCGTTGTACTTGCTGCATGTGGCGGCAATAAAAAAGATGACAAGACAGTGACAGTAGGGGTAGCATCAGATGATACGAAAGTATGGGATAAAGTAAAAGAACTTGCGAAAAAAGATGGAATCAACGTTGAAATCAAGAAGTTCTCTGATTACAACGTACCGAACAAGGCGCTAAATGATGGGGATATCGACATGAACGCATTCCAACACTTCGCATTCTTACATGAATATGAAAAAGCAAACAAAGGTACACATATCACACCAATCCGCACAACAGTTTTTGCACCATTGGGTATTTATTCTAAGAAAATCAAAGATATTAAAGATTTGAAAAAAGGTGCAAAAGTTGTTATTCCTAATGACGTTTCTAACCAAGCACGTGCATTGAAATTATTAGAAAGTGCTGGTTATATCAAACTTTCTAAAGACTTTGGTTTAAAAGGCAGTAAAAAAGATATCGTTGAAAACAAAAAAGATCTAGATATTAAAGCAGTTGATGCACAACAAACAGCACGTTCTTTAGATGATGTTGATATCGCAGTTATTAATAACGGTGTTGCATCAAAATCAGGATTAGATCCTAAAAAAGACCCGATCTTCTTAGAAAAAGATAATACAAATACTTCTAAACCTTACATCAACATCATTGCAGTTAATGATAAAGACAAAGACAACAAAACATATAAAAAAGTTGCTGAATTGTATCATTCTAAAGAAGCAAGAAAAGCATTAAAAGAAGACACTAAAGACGGCGAAAAAATCGTTGACTTATCACAAAAAGAAATTAAAGAGATTACAGATAGCTTGAAATAAAGTGAGAGAATAAACAGGCATTTCTAAAATATAGGAGTGTCTGTTTTTTTGTATGTTGTATGTAAAAATCGCAACAAAAAAGCTTCGACTCAAAATTTTGAATCGAAGCTTTAAGTAGCGGAGAAAGAGGGATTCGAACCCCCGCGAGCCGTTAAGCCCCTGTCGGTTTTCAAGACCGATCCCTTCAGCCGGACTTGGGTATTTCTCCATCAATATTTAACACAAGAATTATTATATAATAAGATAACCTACCCGTCAATAAGTATTTTAATAAAAACATCAAAAACTTTGAATGGTTTTAAAAATGTTAATGAAAGACAAAATATTTGATGACGGTTGCCTACTTTATAAATCGGGTAAATATTTAATGTTATGTCAAAACTACCAATTTAGGAGTGCTACTATGATGGAAGAACTATATTATGGAGACCATGAAGAACAATTGATTGATATTTATCCGGCGCCAGACACAATAGCTGAACATGACGACAAATGGTTAGTATTGATTCATGGCGGTTACTGGAGACAAAAATATGATCGTTCATTAAATGATAAATTAATAGAGATGCTTACAAGAGAAGGTTACAATGTAGCAAACGTTGAATATAGACGTGGAGAACATGCATGGCCAATACCAGAAGAAGATACTAAAAAAGCACTTCAAGCTTTCAAGTCTTCTAGATATGTTGATAATCAAGAGATTATTTTAATTGGTCACTCTGTAGGTGGTCAATTAGTATTGAATAATGCGGATGAAGCTGACCGTGTTATTGCGATGGCACCTGTAACAGATGTACCTTACACAAAAGAACAAGGATTAGGAAGAAATGCAGTAGAAGAGTATTTTGGAGATATTACAGAAGCAGCTCTTGAAGCGGCGTCTCCAATGTCACGTTTGCCATTAAAAACAAAAACTTTAATAATTCAAGGTTTTAATGATAGCGGTGTAAAAGTAGAGTCTACATTAGCTTATGTGTCTCAAAATGAAGAAAATACAATAGATTTATATGCATTCGCACATCTAGGTCATATGCAATGTCTTGAACCGAAAGGATGCCATATTGACTTGATGCTTGAATGGATTGATCACAAAGACGAAGAAAATTAAAGACTATTTGACAAGATCGCACTCTAATTAGGGTGCGATTTTTCTTTTTAATGTTTGTGAATTACTACTGAGTTTTTTGAAGAATACTGTATACATTTATATCTGATTAGAGCATTTATTTGTTAAAAAAGTATTCTAATTTGGAAGATAATAGTATATTATAATAATGAAAAGTGAGGGATTTGAGATAAATTTTCAGATTACATCATGTAATTAGATTATAGTAGAAATCAGATGTTTTATAAAAATACTTTGAATCATCCTTCTGCCACAACCATTCTTCGTTCGACCACTTTATATTTTCTTTCTAATTTTTTTACCTAAATATTTATAAAATGATATCAGGGGGGACTCCAATGAATTATAACTACTGTATTATTAAATAATCAGTTTGTAATTTAGATTTGACCAAGGATAATGAATATATTCATATATATTTTGTGCTTTCAGGTAACGTCAAGATGCTAAAGGAAGAAGAAACGCTTGTCTATAGTTCTGGAGAATTATTTATTCAAAAGCCGGATAAGCCGCCTTTAGATTTAGAAATTGATAATGGAAGAATTATCTATTTAGCTATTCACAAAAAATATTTTGGAAAATATTACGTTAAGAATGCCTTGAATACTGAAAATAATTTTGAGATTCATCATCACATCAAAGACTCATTTATGAATACCATTAGAAACATATATGAGAAAAATTATTTGGAAGCAGATATCAGTTTCATAAAGATGTTGAATTATTTGCGGGTCTATATGGAAACCTTCAATAACTATTTATTCCGTCCTACTTTGAGCACTACAATCAATAAAATTCTTGAATATATTAATGAAAATTATAAAGAACCTCTAAAATTATGTGTGATTGCTCAAGAGCTTTATTTTAACGAAAGTTTTATTTCAAGAAAATTTAAACAAGAAATGCAAATGACATTTACTGAGTATCTTACAAATATAAGACTATATAATTTAGCTGAAAATCTAATATTAAGAGGAGAAGATAATGAAATATGGGAGGAATTCGGGTTTCCAAGCCAACGTACTTTTTTGAAAAGATTTAAAGAAACTTATCATATGACTCCTAGAGACTTCATTTTAAAAACTCAATTTTATAGTAACTCCCCGAATGCTATTACTAAAGCTGTTTATACAGAAATTTTAAAATATATAAAACTTGATGATACATCAGCTAGTGAGATGTCGTAGTGCTTTAGAATAGTTGCTAATTATAATTTGATTATGAACAGAAAAGTCGCTTTTTTGATTGATTATTTAAATCTCTTAAAGGAAATAAAAAACTATACAGGTTATTTTGCTTTATTAGTTTTAGTATATTGAGTATGTTTAATCATCTCTTGACGGCCTACTTAAACATTTTCTATTAGTAAAATAAATACGTATTAAATAGCCCAAACATTCCTCAGCACTTCATTAAGGTTAAATACAATAAAATCTTAATATTATACGAGTCTATTTAGGGTATAAGGTATTAAACCACGAAAAATTAATGATATTTTATGGGGGAATGATGAATAATGAAATTAAATGTAACTGATCTTTTAAAAAAGAGACTAAATAAACTTGATAAAAACTTTAAGCATTTTGGTGATGACTTAGCTTATCTTACTTTAACAAGTCGTAATGATGGTACTTTAAAAGATTTGTTAGGCATTCAATTATTAAGAAATTCTGATAGTGAAACCGTAGCAAGAGAAATTGCGCGTTTGGATTTAGCTATTCTAGACAATAATGAATTAAGTAATATTATTAAGCTGAAGTCTGTATACGTTCAAGATTTTGAACAAAATCCTACGGTTGAGGAGTCAAACGCTGTGAAATCAATTAAGCGTGATATTGAAGACAATTTGAATAAAATTGTTAATCCTCCAAAGTCATGGACTTATACTGTTTCTGAAGATGCTAAACTGCACTTTGCGGCGATTTATGTAGATGTACAAGCTAAGAAAAAATTTGAGTTGCCTGAAACAAAAACAGAGTTCTTGAAACTTTATCCAGAATTAAAAGAAGGAGATCTTGTATATAAAAGTATCTTCCGTCATCGTGAAGCACGAGATTATTCTATTGAAGAAATCATCGAACCTAGATTACAATCAGCGGTCTTTAATCCCATTTTAGATAATAATTCTGATATCTATATTAAAAAAGGTGATATTGAAGAATTATATAAAGGTAAATACAAAGACTTTAAAGTCCAAGTTTATTTACAAACTTATGAAGTAGGGCAAGGTCCTGAACCTGAAGATGTGGAAATTGATGAAGCTGTAATCGAAACAGTTGACTTTGAACCAAATGAAGTAGAAGCAACTATTGAAGTAGATGAGATTGTGAAAGAAGCAAGAAAAACCAAAGAGAATAAGTCTTCTTCAGACACATTAAATGACAATAAAAGTAAAGATAAAGACTCTAAAAAAGATACTAAGAAAAAAGATAAAAAGAAGAAAAATAAGAAAAAGAAGTAGCACAAATCAAGAGTTGACACGTAGCATTGTTAAAAAATAATAAGAATAACAAATGAATTACATTTTTAAACAGTTCTGATATTACTCTTCAAATAAATATCAGAACTGTTTTTTTATATTTTTTAATGGCCAATATTTATCACAACTGCACTCTATACTATCTATTAGATTGTTTAATTATTGTAAATTTTATTGTGTATATGTAAGAACTTAAATATAATCGTTTGTAAGTTTGAATTTTATGACTTATTTTATTAATTATAAGAGGTAAATGATGTGGAGAGAAAAATAGAGCTTACATATGCACGAGGTATTTTTTGTATCATGGTTGTTTTTGTTCATGCAATAACTGGATATTTAATAGATCCGCTGATTTCAACTACACAAACAGTTGAGAAAAGACTAGTAGGGTTTTTTCAAATTTCATTATTATGTGCTACCCCATGTTTTATAATGTTGTCTGAAACGTTGCTTGGATTGAGATATTCCACATTTATACCTAAGAATTTCTTGGTTAAAAGAGCTAAATATATTTTAGTTCCCTACGTTATACTTGGTGTATATGTGACGTGCGATAAATTTATGAACAGTCAAAATAAAGAGTCGTTTTGGAATTTATTTAAATTTATAGTGCTGGAAGGGAACTTTTTTGGTTGGTTTATCATTGTTATTTTTCAATTTTTTATTCTACATAAAATATTCTATAAAGTATTAAATAAATCTAATCCATTATTCTTGTTGGCAGGTTCTCTTATTATTAGTGCTCTCCACTCATACTTTATGTATTTCAATCAAGACTATCATAAATGGTGGGAAACCTATTATCCGCTATACCCAAGAACGATTATTCTTTATTGGCTATTCTACTTTATTGTTGGTTTTTATGTTGGAAAATATTATGATTTGATTTTTGAATTCATCAAGCGAAATATTTGGATACTGTTTTCAGCTTGGATTTTGGCTTTGACATATTTAGCGTTTAATTTCTTTCACTTAAAAATATTTTTGAATGAATCTTTAAGGTTTGATTTGCTCATTTATTCTTGCCTATCATTCTTATTAGTTATATATGGAGCTAAATTCATAAGTCGCTTTCATATAACAATGCTTTATCTTATAAGTGAGATCTCTTTTTTTATTTATTTAGCGCATCAAATAATTATTAAGTACATTTCATTAGCTTTATCGTCATTTGTTACACATCCTATTATCTATATTTTTATTTCTGTTATTTTCACGATAGGATTTTGTATAGGACTAGCTATTATGCTTTCATTTATTCCATATGTGAGAATTATTGTAGGAAGAAACACACTTTATCCAATGGTGTTGAATAATTATGGTTTAAAGCAAGAAGCCAAAGAGAGTTGACTGATTAACCTTATTTTATTTGAGTCCATGTCGAATCGTATTGGTAAATAACTTGTCCGATGTTTCTGAGTTGCTAGGTATTATTAATACCTAATCAGTAAAATTACGGCCAACTTTGGCAGAAAAGGGTTCTAAACCTGAAATTAAGGCGTATGTAAATGTTTGTATTGACAAATAAAAACTTTATGACAAAACTAAATGGAATAGACGGATTTTCACAACTAAAAACTTCGTATGCGATTTTTCCATTTAATAACAATGAATTATGCATGGTCAGTAGTAGGGGGAACATATGAAAGAATTCAACAGTATTCAAAATAATGTAATGATAAAAATGTTTTCTTTAGGCTTTAAAAATTTCTTCAATTTGGGCAATTATATTATTTTATATATAAAACTTTTTTCCGCAAATACAAAAAGAGATTAAGCAGCTAAATGCTGCTTAACCTCTATAATGTGAGAGACCAGTCTATTTGAAAGAGAGTCATTTTTTGCCAGCCTTTATATGCTGTAACAAGGTGTTCGAAGTTTATAGAAATTATTTGAACAATGCTTTTATTACTGTCTCTGAAGCATCTCCGTTGCGACCAAATTGACAAAATTCATCATAAAATTTATGATATTTATCTTTATATCTAGATTCTAATGAAGAGAAATTCTGCAATTCATCAATTAAAGCATCAGTTGTTCTGATTACTGGTCCAGGCACTATTTTTTCATAATCTAGATAAGTACCTCTTTCACTATATAGATATTTTTCAAGATCATAGGCGAAAAACAGCATTGGACGTTTTAAATAGGCATAATCAAACATTACAGAACTATAATCCGTAATTAAAACATCACTTATTGCGTACAATTCTTCTATACTTGGGTAGTTAGAAACATTTATAGCGAAAGGATAGTATTGACGAATATCCATATTATTACTAACCATATAATGAGCTCTTACTAACAATATGAAATCATCGCCTAGTATTTTCTGCATATTATCAATATCTAATTTGATATTTGAAGATTTTCCTTCTCTCCAAGTTGGTGCATAAAGTATTACTTTTTTATTCGATGGTATATTTAAATTGTCTTTAATTTTCTCTGTTTCTTTTAGAGAATCAAAAATCATATCATTCCTTGGGAAACCTGAATGTATAGATTTAACATTTGTATTAAATGCACTTTTGGCCTTACTGCTCATATAATTTGATGGAATAGAAACATAGTCCCAATTGTTAATTTTCTTTTGGAATTCATCTATTTTATTTTGTCGTGTTTCAAATTTAAATTCAGGTGTATCAAATCCCATAGTTTTCATAAACGTACCATGGAAAGTTTGTACTTCTTTTTGTCCCCATCTTTTTTTATAATCTATAGGCATATTTGTATTTTGGATGAAATATTTAGCTGTGGCTAAATGGAACCAATATTTTAAAGAATTCTTTTTAACAACTTGTCCATTGCCTTTTATTGGAATATTGACATCATTCATTATCCATATATTTTTATATTTATTTTTTTTGTTCTCTAAAGTTTCATAAATAGCTTTTGGACTACAAGAATATTGATCTCCCCAATAAGAGTAATAAATAACTTTTTTCTTATTTTTAGGCAAGATGCGGAATAGGGGATAAAGATATTTATAATTTCTTTTTCTTTTCTGTCTTGTATTATCCACTTTATCCCATATTTGCTTCTTATTTAAATATATTAAATTTCCATTTTTTGAACTAAAGTCATACGTTCTATTTTTATAAGTAAAGGAAAATGGAAATTTTACTTTACGATTTGCATTTAATAATAATGAAGAAGGTAATAATTTATTGTTTAAATAATAATCAATAGAAAATACGAAATTTCCATAAGTAACAAAATAATTAATGTCATTAGTTTCTAAAGGTATTGCAACTTGGCAAATATTTTTATCTATGATATCAGCTGGGAACTTTTTCACTACCTTACCATTAGTTGATTTTAAGGAAAGAAATATTTTGCTGGGTGAAACATCTAAGTTATAAGGACTTTCAAAACGAATTAATAAATTTCTATTGTTTTTTCTCATATCTATAACATTAGAGTGTCTTCCTTTTCTATTTAAAGTAAAAGAGTGGTTATTATACACTCTTATTACGTATTCGTGGAATTCATCTTGTTTTATCTGTGAAGAATAAAATGGGATTTTACTGAATTTAAAGTTTCGTGTTTTCACACCGTCATTACTTACTTCTAATTCAAATAATCTTTGAATAGCTTTAAAACTATTTAAGTTAAATATTATTTTATCCTCTTGTACTTGTCCGATAATAGGTTTTTCTCGGAAATTTTTTAATTTAAATTGTGAATTGGGATCTATATGAGTTGCTTTGATAATCAAATTATTATCTTGTATGACCAAGTTATCGAAGACATTTGTAATGTTTTCTTTTGATATATATAATTCCCAACTAAATGTATAATCTAATTTATAGCTCCATTTTCCAGTTTTTTTATTAACTGTTGTCGCAATATTATTGGCTCCTGGTTCACTTAATACCTTTTCATTATACAAGTCCCCATCTTGATATATTAATTTAATTTTATTTAATGAAGAATGGTTTGTGACTGGTATAATTTCTGTAGGTATTTTGATTTCATATAAATCTTCATCAGTTTTTCTAATTTGTATTTCGGTGTTTTCTTTATCATTATAAATAAAGGCTGAAAGATATTTTTCTTCAATAGCAACTAGAAGTGGAGAAGTAATCTTTGCACTAATGTAAATATTATTATCTTTAAATGCTGCTTCCTTCACTTTAGTTTTTAAAATGTCGCTGTGATTGAAAGTGATTTTTTTAAATAATAATTTTTCAAATACTTATCAGAAGGCTTTGAGTTTGAAATTTTGCCTAATTGCATAGTTTTTACTTTATCAACACTATAATTTAAAACTGTTTTATAATCCTTTTTTTGTATGGCATAGTAAATTGCTTGCTTGCGATAATCACAGTCTAAAATATATCGTTTATCCAGCTTAGTAAGTGCTTTTCTCGTAACTTTAATAAAATCTTTAGTATATGACTTGTTAGTTTCTGTATATTCAGGAAAGAACAGAGGTAAATCAAAAATTATTACTTTCTTTTCGAATTCGTCACACAATTTTTTAGAAGCATGTTTTTTGAGAAATGATAGAGTATTCAAGCATGTATTTACACGATCTTTATAGCTTTGTATATTGAATCGATCTTGAGAAATTGAAACACTCTCTCCAGTTCTGATTCTCCAGACATAAGTCACTGTTGGAATGATGTTAATTTTTTTAGCTAAGCTAAAAGATTTCATTGTAAAATAGATGTCTTCATAAACTATATTTTCTGGGAACACAATTTGGTTTTCTTTTAAGAAAGAAGATTTATATATTTTGTTAGTACTAGTACTATCATAAACTAAAGAAGGTGTTTCAAAGAAATTAGTGTTTATTTTTTCAGTAAAATCTACTTTTTTATGTAAACCTGAACGGCTATATTTGTTATTTTCAAATCTTTCTACGGGTCCTGTTACTACCTCTGCTTCATTAATAAAGGCAGATTCTAATAATGAACTATAAGCATTTTTAGGAACAAAGTCATCGCTGTCTAAAAACGCAATATATTTTCCTTGTGCTAGTTCAATTCCTTTATTACGAGTAGCACCTAGACCGCTATTTTCAAAATGATAAGCTTTAACATTAGAGTGCATTTTACTAAAGTGATTGATAATTTCACCAGAGCCGTCTAAAGATCCATCATTAATTAAAATTATTTCATATAAGTTATCATCTAGATTTTGTTCTAGCAATGATTCTATACAGTCGTGTAGATATCCTTGGACATTATAAACAGGTACAATGATACTTAAAAGTTTTTCTCGCATTTTTATTCATCCTTATTTTACATTTTATTATCAATATAAATACAACTTAATTTAGTTGGTTTGCAACCATTACTTACATTAATCAGTTTGTTAATGCTAATAACACTCGAATTTAAAAATTCACACAATAAAATAACTATATATTGCGTTTACATAATGCTTTGTAATGTTTTGCAAAAGTGAAAGTGATTTATAAATAACTAAGTATGAAATTCGGTTAAGTTGCAATAATCAATATACTAATCCACAATTAATAACAATTAAACAAATAAATAGCGTTTTTGTCAATGTTGCAATTAACGTTTGTTTTCTCAAAAATCATGTACAAAATAAAGAAGAATAATATGAGGTTAAAGAGAGAAATGATATAGAAAAGAAGGAAGTTAAAATTTTGTCTCTATAATGATTATTCAAATTAATTTGATAGTGATTACCCAAAAAGTTTCATTTATAGCGTGGTTTTGATAACTATTAAGCTTTATCTTCTTTTAATTAATGACGAAGTATGTTACATTTTTAATTAAATTTACATATAATTATTGTTGGCTCATCAATATATAGTGCTTCTAGTTTGTCAAGAGCAGTGATATTCAGAGTGTTTTAAAATGCTATTTATATCACGTTTAAAAGGAGGAGAATATGCAGAAAAAAACTGAATTAACATATGCTAGATCTATATTTTGTATTATTATTGTGATTGTTCATGTAATGAATGGATTTATTAATGATATTCATGCAGGAGAGGTTCAAAGGCAACTAATTAAATATTTACAAATCCTTCTTTTGAGTGCAACACCATGTTTCATTATGTTATCAGAGACTTTACTTGGGATGCGATATTCGAAACACTTGCCCAAGAACTTTTTGACAAAGAGAATAAAATTTATTTTAATACCATACATATTCTTTGCTTTATTTATAATATTTGAAATTTACTTTGATCCTGCCAAGCATCATACACTTTGGTATCTTGTTTTAAATATTCTTATTGAAGGGAAATTTTTCGGCTGGTTTGTATTAGTAATTTTCCAGTTTTTTATTCTACATATAATTTTTCATAAAGCACTAGATAAAATGAAGCCTTTAATACCAATAGTTGTTTCATTTGCTATTAGTTTTGCGCATGCAATTTTAATGTATTACAGTACAAACTATCTTAATTGGTGGTCAGAACATTATATTCTTTATAATCGGACTATTATATTGAATTGGTTATTCTATTTTGTATTGGGCTTCTATATAGGAAAATATTATGACGCTGTAATGAAGTTTGTGCATCAAAAAATATATTGGTTTTTATTATTGCTCGTAGTGAGTGCTGGAATTATTGCTATAAATATTTTTAAGTTTGATGTACATCTTAATGAGTCTAATCGTTTTGATTTATTCATTTTTTCAGGAGTGTTCTTTGTATTAATTATTAGCTTATCCAAAGTATTATGTCATGTGCATTTAACATTTATTTATTTGATTAGTGAGATTTCTTTTTTCGTTTATTTATCTCATCAAATTATTGTGGAACATATTTCAAGAGGTCTGTCATCTTTTGTTAGATACCCTTTTATGTTTTTAACACTGACAACAATTTTTACTATAGGATTTTGTATAGGACTTGCTATAGTACTTTCATTTATTCCATATGCAAGAATTATTGTCGGTAGAAACACTTTATATCCGATGGTACTAAATAATTACAGTTTGAAACAGGAAATTAAAGAAAGTTGATATTTTCCTAATAAAAAGTGTCGTGAAACTTAATTCTATGTTTCACGACACTTTTTTGTTTAATTTAGTAAGGAATAAAGTTGGTCTAAAGCTTCTGTATTATGTTTGTTTGCGTCAAAATGTTCAAATGTCGGAGTAGTGTGATTCATAAATTTACGAATATTTTCTTCAATCAGATCAGGAGTGTTTTCTGATAACATACCATAATCTCCAAATTTTAGAACATATCTATTAGCGGGTATATCTGAAGCTAATGTATTCGTACCGATAGTTAAAGCTTCTAGTAAAACCATTGATTGACCTTCATAGTGTGAAGTTAAAGCAAATAAATCGCATCGTTTCATTATGTTAAAAGGATTGCCTTTTTGCCCGACTAAAAATACATTGTCTTCTAATTTCAAACGTTTTATCATATCCTCTAAAGCTTTTCTCAGTAGACCTTCTCCTAAAATGTATAATTTGGCAGTAGGGCTAGTTTTAACGATTCCTTTGAAACCATTGATTAATATATCAAATCCTTTTTCGGGAGAAAGTCTTCCCATTGCCATAACTTTATAATCATCTTCGTTAAAAGGTACACTCACAATTTCATTATTCTTTTGAATCGCAAGCACTTGGTTACCTTTGTGAATAAAGAAATCAGTATCTTCATTCAGTAGTTTATTTATTTTAGGAAGATTGATTGTATTCATCGCTGAAACAAATTTCTTTTTAGTTGAAGGTGTAGCTAGATTATTTATATTGATTTTACATGTTTCTTCGGAAACGCTAACAAGGTAATCGAATTTATAATATAGACTAATAATACCTTTTAAATTCAAGTAGTGTGGACGATTACCATTTACTGTGCGGTTCATATCACTTTTGATATCACTATGAAGATAAATTAATTTACGTTTAGATTGGGTAGCAAGTAATATCTTGGACCAAAACATAGAATAACCGCTAAAATCTACGACATAATCAAAGTCAGAGTCCCCGAATATTTTTCGGAATTCTCGTTCGTAAGCTTCGGTAGGATAAACTATCTTTTCTAATAGAGATTTTATGCCTCTATTTTTGACAAAAATATCTCTGTATTTTTCTGAGGTGCTTGCAAGAAGTGGACCTTTCCTTAAAATAATTCGTACATTCTCATTGACTTGTTCCAAGTTTTTGAGTATTTCTTGGTTATGTGTATTATTCAAGAAAATTGTAACATCGTATTTTTCATAATCTATATTCTCTAAAAGATTAATTGCGGAAGTAGTAATTCCGTTGTTTTTCATACCACCTGGATAAATCAAAATAGTTTCTTTAGTTTTTAAAGATTTACCTTTTTTAGAAGAGAACATTGTATCGATTAATTTTTCTGTTACTTTGCCATTTTCATAAGGAACATATAAATTTTTAAATTCTTGATATTGTCTTTCATATTTTGATGCATTGATTTTTGCTTTGTTAACAGCATCCACTAAATTTTCAGTATCGAAAACTGACGGTCCAGGCAACACATCAGGTTTGATATAAAAACCTCTGTCATTCTTGTATTCTTCATAATCCGGTGAATAGAAAATTATTGGGTTATCTGTTACTAGAAAGTCAAAGAATATACTTGAATAGTCAGTGATTAATAAATCCACAACACTTAGTAGTTCGTTAGTATCAAATGAATCTGGAATGAGATATGGTTTGAGTTCCTTGTATTTCAGTGCTGTTTTATACACAAATGGATGTACTTTGACTAAAACTTGATAATCTGTGTTGTTTTTTAACTCCATTACCATTCGATAGACATCCCTTAAACTATCTTCTGGTTTATTCACATTATTTCCTCTCCAAGTTGGAGCAAATAAGATAATTTCTCTATTAGAAACACGAATTCCTGATTGTTTCAAATGTTTGAATACATTTTTCTTATTCGCATTAATTGTTAAATCAATTCGAGGATAACCAATTTCTAACAAGTTCCCATTATATAAACCGTCAAGACTAAATGCTCTTTTGAAAATTTTTGAAGTATGAGGATTTGGACTTAAGAGGATATCAGAACTTAAGAAGTTTTTAATAATATTTTGAGATCCGATTAAATTATCCTCTACATCTAGCCCCATAGCTTTAATAGGGGTGCCATGCCATGTATTTACATAAACTTGATTGTCTTTTTTAGTGAAATACGCAGGGAAAGTAGAGTTGTTTAAAATATATTTCGCGGTTGTGAGGATATTTAAAAAATCATTACTTTCTTTAACAACAAATTCTACATTGGAGTGGTGCTTATAAATTTTTTCGAATTCTTCTTTTTTCTTTTTTGTATCTGCCACCCAAATATGTTTTAAATGCTTGTAATTCTTATTAGACAATAAGTATAAGAATACGGCATATGGACTGTCTGTCATACTTTTACCATCACGAGATTGGTAAACAATATAGTTATCTTTGATTTTATTGTGCTTATAGTATTTTGCGTAGCGAGTAGTTTTTGCTACATAAGAGCTTTTAAATAAACCTTTAATAGGTTGTGAAATAAATTTGTATTTCCTGCTTGCTTGGTTTAATAAAACCTTTCCTATTTTATTCAATCCTAAAACTCCTTTATTTATATTTTCGGTTGCTTTTCGAACTATTTTAAAAATATGAATGCAGGCGGAATTGTTTATGTAATATTAAATTCTGCTTAAGAATAAACTTATATAATTTACATAAAACTATACTTTAGTATATCTTTGTTGGCGTATTTAGACAATGAAAAGAATGAAATAATCTCTTGATTATGCTTTAGAAATTAAAAAATATGATTAAACATAGTTTTAGATAAGGTTCTAGAAATTTTATAAATACTTAACGGAATGCTTTTTAAGTTGAGGTAAATTTGAAAAAAAGAAAAAGAAATAGTAACAAATTTAAAAGTAACAAAAAATTCTGTTGATTTTAACTGAAAATTTAAATATAATTTACATTGATTTAAGAAAAAATTAACACTTGAAAATAGAAGAAAAACCTAACTTCTAATTGCATTATATTAGAAGTCTTTTTTTGTATTAAACTTTAATGATTAGGGAGAAAAGTTATGATTAAAAAAGCAATAATACCTGCTGCAGGGCTAGGAACAAGATTTTTGCCTGCAACTAAAGCAATGCCAAAAGAAATGTTACCAATATTAGATAAACCAACTATCCAATATATTGTGGAGGAAGCTGCAGAAGCTGGGATAGAAGGTGTGATTATTATTACTGGAAAACATAAAAAGAGCTATTGAAGATCATTTCGATAATCAAAAAGAATTAGAAATGAATTTAGAATCTAACGGGAAGTTTAAAGAATTAGAAAAAACAAAAGAGCCTACCAATTTAGTGAATCTTTTTTATGTACGTCAAAAAGAGCAAAAAGGTTTGGGAGATGCAGTATTATGCGCAAAGCAATTTATTGGAAATGAACCTTTTGCCATTTTATTAGGAGACGATATTGTTAAAGGTGAAACTCCAGCAATCAAACAGTTAATGCAAAAATATGAAGAAACTGGCAAATCAGTGATTGGAGTACAAGAAGTTCAACCTTCGGAAACACATAGATATGGAATTATAAATCCAATTTCTTCAAATGGACGATTATATCAAGTAAACAATTTTGTAGAAAAGCCAAAAGAAGGAACTGCACCATCAAATTTGGCAATTATGGGAAGATATGTTCTTTCACCACAAATCTTCAACTATCTTGAAAATCAAGGAATTGGCGCAGGTGGAGAGGTACAGCTCACGGATGCTATAGAAAGATTAAACCAAGATGATAACGTATTCGCATATGACTTTGAAGGTAAGCGTTATGATGTAGGAGAAAAAATTGGATTTGTAAAAACAACAATTGATTTTGCTTTGAATAACGATGATATGAAAGACGAAATAACAAAATTTTTAAAAAATCTGTAAGTGATAAAGCTTTTTATTGAAAGGAATCAAAATCGTATATGGTAAAACTAAAAGAGATTAGAAAGAAATTAGATAATTATGCTAAAAATAAAGGGAAATTTACTTATGTTGATGCCTTTAGAAATAAAAAAATAAAGAAAAATCATTTTGTTTTAGAATCAACACATGGCGATTCTTTTGGAGGGCATAATTATTATTTAGTTCAAGAAATCAAAAAGAAAGTTCGTCGTTCAAAGATATTTGTAGTAGTTAAAAATGTAGAAGCTGCTAAAAAGTTTTTTGAAAATAACAATATGACGTATGTTAATGTAATTAAGCATTTATCAGTTGAGTACTATGAACTGATAGCAACTAGTGAATATTTAATTAATGACACTACATTTTATCCTTTTTTCAACAAGAGAAAAGGACAAAAATATTTTATTGTATGGCATGGAACTCCGTTAAAATATATGGGTAAAGATATGCCTGTAGTTGTAGATGTTGCAAATGTTCAACGTAATTTTTACATGGCTGATAAAATTTTTGTGAGTAATGAATACACTAAAGATATTTTAATTGAAACTTATAATATGAAAAACGTCTACCAAGGAAAAATTGTGGTTGGATCTTCGCCGAGGAATTCAATATTTTTAGACGAGAAAAAGAAAGAAAATATAAGAGAAAACCTTAATATCAAGAATAAAAAAGTAATATGCTACATGCCTACTTGGAGAGGCTCTGTTGGTAAAGTGAAAAAAAGCAGCCATACTCAAGAGTTGCTAAACTATTTAGAAAAGAATCTTGATTCTAATACGGTATTATATGTTAAATTACATGACTTTGAAAAAAGTAGTATAGATTTCAAAGGTTTTAATAAAATAAAAGAGTTTCCGAATAACTATGAAACCTATGAATTTTTATCAATTACCGATACTTTAATAACCGATTATTCGTCTGTAATGTATGATTATATAAATGTAGATAAGCCTGTAATTTTATATACCTATGATTATGAGGAGTATATAGAAAGTAGAGGACTTTATGAAGACATTGATAAATATCCTTTTAAACGTGTCGAAAATTTAGATGACCTTTTAATGGCAATTGAGAATACTTACCCTATTGATTATGATAAATTTAAAAGAAGATTTACATATTCAGATGTTATTGACGGTGCTAATAAAATTCTAAAGAACATGTTAAATAATTATGTAGATGAAACAATCAGTGAATATAGTCTGCACAATGGAAAAGAAACAGTCGCAATTTTAAGCGGAGGTTTTTGGAACAATGGAGTAACAAGTGCTTTAATCAACACATTAGAAAATATAGACACTAGCAAAAGAAACTACATTTGCTTCTTCGAGAAAAGTAAAATTAAACCTGAACACTACTATAAACTTTTGAATTTACCTGAGAATGTTTTATTTTATCCTATTACTGGTGAAGTAAATGGTAGTGTTTCTGATAGATTATTGTTAAAAAGGTATTTGTGGAATGAGGACTATAAAGCTAAAGGAAGAAAAAAACAACTTTCAAGAATTTATAGGGAAGAGTTTAAAAGAATTTTTGGCGATTTAAAAATAGACTGGTTTATCCATTATACAGGTTTTGAACGTAAAGAAGCGGAAATGATGAAGCACATTGACTCAAAGAAAATGATTTGGGTTCATACGGATATGTTTGCAGAGTATGAGGCTAAAAAGAATTTTAGTAAAAAAATAGTATTTAGCGCTTATCAAAGTGCGGATAAAGTTGTAATGGTACACGAGAATTTAAGGGATAATTTAAATAAAGAAATTTCAGGGTTATCTAAAAAACTAGTAACTGTAAATAACTTTTTGGGAGAAGAGCGAATTAGACGATTAAGCAAAGAAAATGTTTTTGAGACGTTGTCTAATGTAAAAGTTGATTATGCTTTTAATGATAATGCTTATAAAACTGAAACACAAATGATTGTTGAGGAATATAAGAATAAAATAAAAGAAATAGTAGAATCAACAAAAGAATCAAAACACACTGATTATCATACAGCTATTAAAAATATCAGAGACATAAATGAAAGATATTCATTTAATCCTTATATAAGTTATATTGTTGAAAGAACAAATAAAATGTTGAATGAAGCTACAGAGAGAATAAGCAACATCTTTGGGGTGGAAAATAAAGGCCTTATCGATGAACTTTTATTTGAAGAATATTATGATTATATTCTTCCTGAGATAAAAGATAAACAAAATGAATTAAATTATTACTTCCCAAATTTAGAAAATGAACTAAAAAGTTATAAGGCATTTTTAAATGAAAGATTGGATAAAGCTATAGTAAATAAAAATCAAAAAGTGATAAATAATCTCGAAAATCAATTTAAAAATAGCCGTCAAATTGTAATTGAAAAATATAAATCATTAAAAAAAGAAGAAGATCTAAAAGAAAAGTTCAACTCTTTATTTGAAAATGAAAAGAGACACATAAAAGAATTTGTAGAAAAAAATATAACTCCCGAAAATATTCAAGGTAGTCAAAATCCTAGCATTGATTTTTATAGTTATTTCAGAGTTTCCAAAATAAAAATGCTAAATGCGATTTTCGATGATAATATTACCGTTTATATAAATATTGGGAGATATGATTATCAAAAAGGACATGATAAACTAATTGAAGCTTTTGAAAATACTTTTGAACAAAATCCTAATATATTTTTGGTTATAGTGGCGCCTCATGGCCCATTAAAATCTAAAACTATAAATAGAGTTAGAAGTTCTTTTGCAAGAGATAGTATTGTTATTTTAACTGGTATAAATAATCCATATCCATTATTAGCCTATTGCGATGCATTTGTACTTTCTTCCAATTATGAAGGCCTAGGTCTAGTGGTTTATGAAGCATTGGCAGTTAATACTGATGTTATAACTGTTAATTTGAAAGAAACAATTCAATATATGGAACAAAATCAAGCGATAATTGTTGAAAATAGTGTTGAAGGATTAACCAATGGTTTTATGAAACATCTCGATTTAAAAACACCTCTCAAAAAATTTGATTTTGAACCTCTTAAAATCAAATCAAATGAAGAATTCGAATCTTTATTTAAATAAAGTTATAGTTTGTGATATTCTTACAATAATTTTTGTTGAGTCTCATAAAAAAACCACCATCAATTTCCCAACTTGATGGTGGTTTCAATTTCCCCAATTTATTAAATTATGCTGGAATTTCTGCACGTTTGTCTGAGTGTTTACGAACGAATGAAGCTGCGATAACTGAAACGATACCGAAGATCATGAATCCGATAAACATCCAGATTGTTGCGTTCATTTCAATATGTTGATTCATATAGATGATGTCTCTAAGCGTATGTGCATAGTGACTGAATGGGTTCCAACCTACAATATATTTACGGTAGAATTCTGGAAGCATTTGTTCTGGCAACATTAACAGTTGCATACTGAAGAACAATAATAGGAAGAAGACTGGTACAATCTTCATGCCTGTCCATGTCATACAACCAAGCACAAGTCCAATGAATCCCATGAATGCTATCATGATATAAAGTGCAACGCGGTTTGGATGATCAAAATGGAATCCTAATACGTCTTTCATAAAGTAGATATATCCAAAGCTACCAATTAATGCACTGACAGCAGTCATAACAATTTGGCTAAGTGCTGCAATTAAACGGTTTTTACGGCTTACTAAGTTACTTGTACGGAATGCGAAGAACAAGATAACTGATGTGATTAATGATCCCATCCAAACTGGCATAAACATTAAGAATGATGCATTTCCGTTTGCTTGGTGATCTTTCACTTTATGCACTGTAATGTTATCTACATTTACAGGTTGAGTTAAGCTTTCGATATTTTTAGCTGGAATTGCTACATCTTGTTTATCTAAAATGTCTAAACTTTGTTTTGTAATTTGAGCATTAACTTTTTGACCAAGTCCATCTAATACTTTAGTTGCGATTTGAGAACCTTGTAAGTTGACCCCTTGGCTGATAATTGTTTTAAGTTGTGCTGATTCAGGTTTAACATCTTGAGAACCTGATTGTTTCATTTTCTCAGCCATTTGTTGTGCAGCTTCTGGTGGAATTTCCCCTGACTTCACTTTATCTTGCATTTCTTGTTGTTTAGCTTTCATCACTGAAGCTTGTGTTTTGCTGAGTGCGTGCTTTGAAAAATCTTTTTCTAGTACAACAGTACCAAAGTATTTTTCAACGTCCATTCCTTCACGTGCTTTTTTCTCACTAGATACTTCTTTCCATTCTATTGCTTCTGATTTATTTTTCAATAAGTTGTCTGTTAAGTCTTTACCGATATTTACATGTTTGCCTTGCATGTCAGTACCTTTGTCTAAGTTTACAACTGCAAGTGGAATATTTTTAGGTTTTGGATTATAAGCAGGATAGAACGCAACTGCTAATAACATGATAACTACCAATAATCCGATTGGTGCTATCCAAAGTAATTTATTTTTTAAAATGTTCATTTTTTGACCTCCCAATAAATAATTATTAAACACTGTGTTGATTTATCATTACTTTGACTATTATAATAGTAATATAAATAGATACAATGCTTAATTTAGAACTAATTGTATTTTAATGAACAAATTTAAATATAATGTTCATTAAAATTTATCGGAGGGAACAAAATGGCAGTAGATAGACGGGTGCGTAAAACACAAACAGCAATAAAGAATGCATTTATACATTTATTAGAAGAAAAAGATTTAGATCATATTACAGTAAGTGATATTACAGATGCTGCAGATATTAATAGAGGGACTTTTTATCTGCATTATGAAGATAAATATATTTTATTAGAATCAATGGAAGATGAGTATGCAAAACAATTATATGATTTAACACGCTTCCGAGATGTTATTACGGATGTTGAAAACCCGGAACAGTTTAATAGAAAATTTTCAGAACATATAATGAAAAAAGTGGTTACACATGTTTCAGATAATATGGATTTTTATCGGGTTATTTTAACATTAGAACGTCGAAGTAAAATAGAAGAAAAAATAATGGATATTATTAAAGAAAATTTATTAGATCAGGCTGATGAAAAAAATAAAATAGCAGGAATCCCTGTAGAATATTTCCATAGTTATGTAACAGGTTCAATGATTTCAGTCATCAAATACTGGGTGCAAGACGAAAATCGCATGGATGTAAATACTTTGATAAAATATATTTCACGTATTGTATTTAATGGACCTTTGCGTTTAGTCGCAGGTTCACATAACGGAGAAGTTTGGGAGTAGAGGCTAGACTTAGTTGAGTAGGTTGATTAATTAGATATTGAAATTAATATGAAGATGAAAAGAGGATAATTATGAATAAGCTTTTTGCAATGGGTGAAGCTTTGATTGATTTTATACCAAACGAACGAGATTCAAAACTGAAAGAGGTTTCGCAATTTCAACCGCAAGTTGGCGGGGCACCAACAAATGTCGCAAGTTGTGTTGCTAAATTAGGGGGCAATGCTTCAATCATTACACAAGTAGGCGAAGATGCATTCGGCGAAAAAATAGAAGATACATTAAATACTATTGGTGTAGATACTAATTATTTAATGAAGACTGATAAAGCGACTACAGCACTTGCCTTTGTAAGTTTAACAAAAGAAGGAGAACGTGATTTTGCTTTTTATCGTAAACCTTCAGCAGACATGCTATTAAAAACAGAAGATTTACCCGATTTAAATTTTAGTTCAACAGATATTCTTCATTTTTGTTCTGTAGACTTAGTAGAATCTCCAATGAAACAAACACATATGGAAATCATTGATAAGATGTTGAAAGAAAATGGAACTGTCGTTTTTGATCCTAATCTTCGCTTTCCACTTTGGGATTCTCTTGATGATTTACGTGAAACAGTTTTAGATTTTATTCCCAAAGCGCATATCGTTAAAATATCTGACGAAGAATTAGAATTCATTACGAATTTAAAAGATGAGAATGAAGCTATTGAATCATTGTTTGTGGGTAATGTTGAAATCATTATCTATACTGAAGGCAAAAATGGCGCTTCCATTTATACAAAAAATGGAATGATAGCACGTGAGAACGGATTTGAAGTTACTGTGAAGGATACCACAGGAGCAGGAGATGCTTTTATAGGCGCAATCATATTTCAATTATTGAAAGAAGATAGAAAGCATTTAACAGAAAATGGCAATCAATACTTAAGATTCGCAAATGCAGTAGGTGGAGTAACCACTACAGCGTATGGCGCAATAGAAAGTTTGCCATATCTGGAAGACGTTGAAAATCTAATGAAAAATTCAGAAACAAAATAATATATGAATTTAAACTGTTAAACCTTATTATAAAAGGGTTTGACAGCTTTTTTTAATTATATCGTAAAAAAGGTAACGATATATCGTTGACTTATTTCGATATATCGCTTATAATTTCGATATATCGAAATAAAGAAAACGAAAGAAGGAATTAAATATGTTTAGACGTGGATTTGATCAATTCAGAAATATGAGAGATAGTGAAGGATTTGATTTTGGAAGAGGTTTTGGCGGCTTTGAGAAAATGTTTGGCGGCCGTGGACAAGAGCGTATGTTTAAAAAAGGCAACTTGCAGTTTATGATATTAAATTCTTTAAAAGAAGAACCGAAACACGGTTATCAAATCATTAAAGATTTAGAAGAACAATTTAAAGGTTTCTATTCACCAAGCCCAGGTTCTGTTTATCCTATTTTACAAATGTTGGAAGACAGAGAATTTGTTTCAGTTACTAAAGAAGGCAATAAAAAAATATATACCATTACTGAAGAAGGAGAAAACTTCTTAAAAGAAAATGGGGACCAAAACGAATTCGCAAACAGTATGAAACAATTTCAAAACTTTAATAGAGAAGATATGAAAACATTAGGTGCAGATATTAAAGAAGCAGTGAACGCAATCTTAACAGCAAGTAAAGAAGCAATGACAGATGAAGAAAAACGTAAACAATTCGACCGCTTCCTCACTCAAATCAAAGATCAAGCGCAAAACTTATACAAAGAAGATGACAACCATGACAAATAAAAAATTGGCATCATTGGCGGAGGACCAGGCGGATTAATGCTTGGTTTACTCCTTCAAAACCAAGGTTTAGACGTTCATATTTATGAAAAAGCAGACCGCAACGTCAATCGTTCACGCGGCGGCTCATTAGACATCCACCACGATACAGGACAACTCCCATTGGCCGAAGCAGGTTTACTTGATGAGTTTAAAGCATTAGCACGCTTTGAAGGCGAAGACACTAAAATAGTAGATAAACAGGGTCATATCTATTTTGAAGAAGATGCTGAAGGAGAAGGCGGACGACCAGAAATTGATCGTGGTGAATTATGTGATTTAATCCAAAACAAAATTGAACCAGAACGTATTCATTATGGATATAAATTTGAAAGTATGGATACATTAGAAGATGGAAAGGTTAAAGTCCACTTTCACCATAGCGACAACTTCAACCAAATTGAACAAAAAGAAACTGAAGTTTTCGATTTAGTAATAGGATCAGATGGCGCATTTTCAAAAGTACGTCCATTCCTTGCTGACACAGATATAATTTATACAGGTGTCTCATTTATCGAACTCAGCGTGCCTGACGTTCATACACAATATCCCGACTTAGCCGAATATAATAAAAATGGCAAAATGATGGGACTTGGCGGAGATCAGTTAATACTAGGACAATTGAATGGTGACGGGCGTATTGTCGTCTATGTTGCTTATGAATTAGATAGAGACCAATTAGATGAATACAAAGCACTAGATAATGAGGCTTTGAAAGCACGTATACTAGAAGAATTTCAAGATTGGGACGAAGAACTGCTTAAATATATTAAATATGCCGATGATAATATTATGTTCAGACGTATCTATCGTCTGCCAATCGGATTTGAATGGCAACATCAATCGAATGTCACTTTAATTGGTGATGCAGCACACTTAATGAGTCCTTTTGCAGGGGAAGGTGTTAACATGGCACTTTATGATGCATACATGTTAGCCCATGCAATCGCAAACCACTCAAATCAAACAGAGCAAATTGACTTTGATAAAGCACTTGCTGAATATGAAAAAAATATGTATGAAAGTTCAAAAGAACGCGCAAAAGAATCTCAAGAAAATCTTGAAACATTCTTTAGAGAAGATGCACCTGAAGTGATGGCCAACTTCTTTATTGAAGGACAAAAAATGTTAGAGGCACAAAATCAACAATCTAATCAATAGAACGCAATTAAATTTCAACCACATCTCGATTTGATTGAAACCCCCAAGTAAATTTGATAAGATTTAATTGTATTAAAATAGCCCTTAGTCGGGTTAGGACGTAAGGGCTTGAGTACAGGATTCATGATTGGATATTGTGAATACCTCACCGAATAAAGTAGATGGACTAGTTATGTGGCAGCATAGCTAGTCTTTTTTATTGCTGTCTTTGCTGATTAAAAACTTGATAGCTGTAGCGAGTAAAGTCACTTGTACGATAGAAGAAAAATTAATCGTGAGTTCATGGATAATAATGTCCATCCATATCACCTCACTTTCTTGCCGAATAAAGAAAAGAGGTACTCACATGCGTCGTTGAGCCTGTTACTCATAAATTTAGTTTAGCACTTTGAACATCTGTTTTCAAAGGAAATACGAACAAATGTTCGATTTAAATTATAGCATATCTCCTAGTAAGATGCATGAGTGATGAAAAATAAAAGCGAACACTTTTTCAAAATCATTAGGAAACTAAAAATCCTTACACTGAAGAAATTTAAGTCAACTTACTACGATACATTATCTGTTTATAAATCACCGTTTGTCATTTTCAGCAACTGGACGACTTGATTTTCAATGGCTGCTTTATTTGAATTTTCATCTTGAATATAAACCATGACCATTTGAACAATGCCTGCAGCAAAAAATTCTGGGAAAAGCTGTTCGCTTAAATGGTGTGCTTTCATAAATGTTGTACTTAATCTGCCGTCTAACTGGCGTATAATAAATTTTTGCAATTTCTGTTTGTATTCATCAGCGTTTTTAATGCTGAAGAGACATTTGAAAAATGTTTGATGTGTTTCGAAAAAATCAAACCAAATTGTTGTACCTTCTTTTAAGCCTAAATCTTTCTTCGCTTCACAAATTTCATCTAATTGGTCAAAGTGTTTTTGAACAATCGCATCAAGCAAGTCGTATTTATCTAAATAATGAAGATAGAAAGTTTTACGCTCTATTTCAGCTGCATCTGCGATTTCTTTGATTGTTATTTTCTCAAAGTCCTTTTTATAAAATAATTCTAAAAAAGTTTCAGTAATATTGCGTCGTGTTTTAATTACACGTTTATCCATAATGGAACATCTCCTCATTTAAAACCCGATTTTATAAATATGTGTATTAATACATAACTGTTCGAGGGTATACATTGTATAAATAAATTTCTTGATATATTTAAATTATACACACAAGAGTTATAAAACACTAGAGTGAATTAATAAAGATAAAAGGGTGATTATTTTGAAAGAACAACATGTAACCTTTAAAACAAGAGATGTTGAAACTGCAGGTATTTTGAGAACACCGGATAATGCGACTGACCAACCACTGCCGACAATTGTAGTGATGCATCCGATCAGCAGTGTGAAAGAACAAACTGCAAGCATTTATGCGAAACGTTTAACTGAAGAAGGGTTTGCAACTTTAGCGTTTGATGCGGCCCACCAAGGTGAGATTGCTGCAGAACCCAAAAATATTGAAGTGCCTTATTATCGGGTAGATGATGCCAAAGCAGCTATCGACTATTTAAATACACTTGATATTGTAGATGACAAACGAATTGGTATTTTAGGTATTTGCGGAGGAGGCGGTTATGCAGTTAATGCCAGCTTAACTGACAAACGTATTAAAGCAGTCAGCTCTGTGGTGAGTGTCAACTTTGGAATGATCGCACGAGAAGGTGATTTCACACCTGATTCTGCATTGAAAACATTATATCAAGTTGCAGAACAACGCGAAGCAGAAGCTAAAGGCGGAGAACAAGCACTAATGCCTTATGCGCCTGATAGTGAAGCGCAGCGTAAAGAATTAGGGCTTGATGACATCGATATTAAAGAAGCAGTAGACTATTATAGAACAGACCTTGGTTATCATGAAAATGTGACAAACCGATATCGTGTTATCGATCAAGCTGATGTCATTGGTTTTGATGCCTATCATTTAGCTGATAAATTGCTGGATCAACCATTATATATTGTAGCAGGTGATAAACCAGGTGCATTTGGATCTTATCGTTGTGCTTATGAATTATTCGACAAAGCATTAAGTGACAAAAAGACATTGAATATTGTTAAAGGTGTTTCTCATTACGACTTATATGACCAACCTAAAGCAGTGGATGAAGCTTTAAAAGGATTAGTTCCTTTCTATAAAAAATATTTATAGAAGCGTCGTTACTAAATCACTAGACTTGTGAAAACAACTGTATACTAAAAATAATGAACCCCCTTATTGCATCAATTTATGCAATAAGGGGGTTCAACGATTTCTTAGATAAATAAGTTGTGATTTGCATGTTCGGTATCGCCAATGTATGTGCCGACACCAGCAAATTCAACTTCTGAACGTAATTCTTCTTTTTTAATACCCATAACATCCATACTCATTGTACATGCGATGAGTTTAATATCATTATCAATCGCTTTATCAATCAGTGTTGGAAGGGAGTCTACATTTTTTTGTTTCATAATCATTTTCATCATCAAACGACCTAAGCCGAACATGTTCATTTTTGAGAGTGGCATATTTTCTGGACCGCTTGGCAGCATCATACCGAATAATCGTTCAATGCCAGTCTTTTTCACTTTGCCGGGATTAGGACGTTTTAACGCATTTAAACCCCAGAACGTGCAGAAAATTGAAACTTCACGACCTGCAGCTCGAGCACCGTTCGCAATAATAAAGGCTGCTAAGGCTTTGTCTAATTCACCACTGAATAAAACAATTGTTGTACCTTTTTCTGTATGTTGTACAGAGAGGTCTTTAGGCTGTTGTTCAGCTTTTTCAATGACTGCAGTGACTTCTTTTTCACTTTGTTTCAAGTCTACTAATGTATTGCCAGTTTGAGATGCCCAGCTTTTGATATCGCTTGCGAAACCTGGATCTGTCACTACTACTTCAAGCTGATCGCCTGGTTTTAATTGTTTGAGTTCTTGATTTACGTTCATCAACGGACCAGGACACTGCATACCGCTGTAGTTCACTTTCTTACGTCTGGATTTGAGAGAAGGTGGTGCAGTAGTTTCTTGTGCTGTCTCTGTTATTGCTGAATCTGTTGCTTCTTTTTCGTTTTTGGTTGGCGCAGTTTGTGCTTTTTCAGCTTCTGCTTTATCTTGAAAAGCTTGATAACCGCCGTTTAAATTGACGACTGTAAAACCGCTATCGCTCAACATTTGGCTTGCTTGCTGGCTGCGTTTGCCGGCTTGGCAATAAAGGTAATAAGTTTTACTTTGATCAAGCGGGAATTTGGTGTTGAGTGATGATAGTGGGTAAGACTGCGCACCGTCTATATGTCCCGCTTCATATTCTTCTGTTTCTCGTACATCTATCAATTGGCCTTGTTGGCCCATTGCTTCTAAATCTGCATCTGTTAAATCTGTAATTTGCACGGTTTTAAATTTAACCACGTAATCCATCTCCTTTGAGAATTGTTATAGTGATTGTACAAGTATTAAAGTAAGAAATAAAATGAACTGCATATGTTATGTTGAATATAAGAATATGAGGTGAGAAGCTTGAAGCAGCAAAAGATGTTTACACCCATTGAATGGATAATGATTAGTCTGCTTGTTTTATTGCTGATGGTGAATTTGCTGTCGATTTTTGACTTGATTGGGATAAATCAAGGCATACAAACACTAATATGGGGTGTTTATTTCATAATTATCGGTATTTTATTGCAACGATTCAACAAAAAGAAAATAGCTGTTATCGTATATATCATTGGAGTAGTAGATATGATAGTAGGTGTGATTCATTTATTGAGTTCATAAATGAGGTGACATGATGAGAAAAAGAACTGCTTTGGATTATCTTTTAGTAGGTGCATCAATTGTTTTGATAATATTAAATATGTTATCTGTTTTTGAAGTTATACATATTACGATTGCCTTTAGCAACTTGCTGCTTTCGTTTACGCTTTTAGTTTGTGCTTTAAGTACTTATCGAAGTGGTTACAAAAAAATAGCGTATTTTATAATGATTTCAGCGTGTTTTACTGGAGTGATAGGCTTTATTCAATTATTTGTTTAAGCAACTATTCTTTAATACATAGTAATACGATATAATATAATTGAAGATGAATAATTTGATGAATAGGTGGTGTAAGCTTTGAAATCTAGTAAATTATGGGTCAGTTATGTTGGCATCGTTATTTTGGTAATAACTTTAATTTTAAGCATACTATCATTATTTAATATTGTAGCATTGCCACAAGGGTTTACTGGTCTTTTAAATGGTTTGATTCTCGTGATACTTTATTTCGTGATGTTTAGAGAGAGTAAAACATTAGGAAAAGTTATCTTGATTATTGGAATCTTGGATATTGTTTTGGGAGTAACTAATCTGCTTATATGATAAACTAAGACTAATTATCTGAAATTTTCAGAGAGAATTTGAAGTAAAGGAATGTATAGAATGACCGAGTACAATAATGATTATGAACACCTTTTGTTCTATTTCGCATATAAGACGTTCATCAATACGGCAGACGAGATTATTGAGAAGAAAGGTATGAGTCGTCAACATCACCGCTTCTTATTCTTTATCGACAAAGTTCCGGGTATTACCATCCGTGATCTATTGAAGAGTATGGAAATTTCAAAACAAGGCAGCCATCAAACACTGCGCAAGTTGAAAGAAGAAGGGCTTGTAGTGGAAAAGAAATCTCAAGAAGATGGTCGTGTAAAAGAACTGTTTGTGACAGATAAAGGTCATGAACTCGTAACGGAAATCAATAAAGCACAAAATGATTTACTGCAAAATATCAAAACAAAAGTAGGTAATGACTGGAACGCTATGATGGAAGAGATGGCCAGTTATCGACCAGGATTCCAAGAAGTAAAATATTTAAAAAGTGAAAAATAAGAAAATAATAGATTTTATCCCTATCATGCAGATGCTAAAAAAGCGAAAGCAAGATAGGGTTTTTTATTGAGAGAATACGAATGACAAAGTCTTCTTTTCCGACAAGATTACTTATATAAGTCAATATTATTGACCTAATTTATAGGAAAGCGTTATCCTATAGATGTATTAGAAAAAGAGACAAAGGTGGAATGAATGATGAAAAAACGTGTCGGAGAATATTTAATGGACTGTTTAAGCAACACTGGCGTTGAGAAAGTATTTGGTGTGCCAGGTGATTTCAACTTGGCATTCTTAGACGATATTATCAGCAGAGATGATATTGAGTGGGTTGGTAATACCAACGAATTGAATGCAAGTTATGCGGCAGATGGCTATGCACGTATGAAAGGTATCAGTGCAATGGTTACAACTTTCGGTGTGGGCGAATTATCAGCAGTGAACGGTATTGCAGGTTCTTATGCTGAACGTGTACCCGTTGTAGCGATTACTGGGGCGCCAACACGTGCAGTTGAAGATGCTGGCAAATATGTACACCATTCATTAGGAGAAGGTACATTTGATAATTACCGCAAAATGTTCAAAGAAATTACGACAGCGCAAGGTTACATTACACCTGAAAATGCACAAACTGAGATTCCGCGTTTATTAGATGCAGCATTAGCTGAAAAACGTCCTGTGCACCTTCATTTACCAATTGATGTCGCAATGACTGAAATTGAAGTGGAAAGTACTTATGAAGTTCCAGAACGTAAAGTTGAAGATGTCTCAAAATATATTGCAATGGTTAAAGATAAATTAGAAAGTGCGTCTCAACCTGTAATTATCGCAGGGCATGAAATTAACAGCTTCAAATTGCACGAGCAACTAGAAGACTTTGTGAATAAAACACACATTCCAGTAGCGCAATTGTCACTTGGCAAAGGTGCTTTTAATGAAGAAAACCCTTATTATATGGGTATTTATGATGGTTCTATTGCAGAAGAAAATATTCGCGACTATGTAGATAATAGTGATGCGATTTTAAATATCGGTGCGAAATTAACAGACTCTGCGACAGCTGGTTTTTCATTCGAATTTGATATTGATGATGTCGTGATGTTGAATCAACACAATTTCAAAATGAATGAAACTGTAGCAGAAGATGTGACATTGCCAGATTTGATGGATGGCTTAATGGAAATGGATTACGTGAATGAAGCGGATTATCCGAAATTCAAACGTCCTGAAACAGGTCAATATGAATTAAATGGAGATGCATTGACTCAAGAAACTTACTTCAAAATGATGCAGGATTTCTTAGCACCATCTGATGTGATATTAGCTGAACAAGGTACGTCATTCTTTGGTGCTTATGATTTAGCACTTTATAAAGGCAACAAATTTGTAGGCCAACCATTATGGGGTTCTATCGGTTACACATTACCTGCAACTATCGGTACACAAATTGCAGATCCGAAACGCCGCAATTTATTGTTAATTGGTGATGGTTCACTACAACTCACAGTACAAGGTATCTCAACAATGATTCGCCAAGGATTAAAACCGGTATTGTTTGTTATTAATAATGATGGCTATACAGTTGAACGTAAAATTCATGGTGAAAATGAACCTTATAACGATATTTTTATGTGGGATTATAAAGCATTGCCTGCTGTTTTCGGCGGCGAAGATGTTGTTAAAGTTCGTGATGTATCTACAAGTGAAGAACTTGATCAAGCCTTTGAAGCGATTAAAGCATATCCAGATATGATGCACTTTGTTGAAGTGAAAATGGCGATGCATGATGCGCCGCATAAATTAGATGCAATCGGAAAAGCTTTCGCAAAACAAAATAGTTAATTTTCTGATGTGATACCACGGTTATAAAACAACCGTGGTATTTTTGTGTGCATAGAGAAATATTTGTAAATGATTGTATGGGGGTAAAAGATAATTAATTGCAAATATGCAAGGTGAAATCTGGTTTGGAATTTGGTAAAAGAAATTATTTATGAGAAACAACTAAGAGGAAAGAATAATTTATTTTTAGTGCCGTATCAGAGGTTAGGTCCAAAAAAATATTTATTTAGCGTAAAAGAATAATTATACAAAAATACCGTATATTAAGTTCGTTCAATTCGTTAAATTTTAACTTAACGCTAAGGTGACGGCGGTTAATTCAGTTGAAACGCTCCCAAAAAATATATATTTATTCATCATGTAGATTATTTTAATCTGCATGAATTTGCATTATTATAAATAATTCGTTAATGTCTTTATGTAGCTAATAAATAAGTTGTTGAGATTTTTATGCTTTTCGGGGAATTAAACGCATATTTTTCTTAACGCAAAAAAATAAATAGGGAGTGCAAATACATTGCAAAAAGCTAAAAAAGAAAGCAAAGCGAAAAAGTCCCAAATTATGGACTGGACGACCTTTTATGGAACCGTTATCGTACTGCTCATCGCGGTTATTCCAATGATGGCTTTTCCAAAAGCGAGTCAGAAAGTAATCACAGATATTAATGAATCGATTTCTAACTCAATTGGTGCGGTCTATCTGACATTGGGTCTTGTTATTTTAGGCTTCGTGCTTTACATTGCATTCGGTAAATATGGAAATGTAACGTTGGGTAAAGCGAGTGACCGCCCGGAATTCGGAAACTTTAGTTGGGCATCTATGTTGTTTTGTGCGGGAATCGGCTCTGATATTTTATATTGGGGTGTTATTGAGTGGGCGTACTATTATCAAGTACCGCCTCACGGTGCAAAAGGTATGACAGACCACGCACTGGAATATGCGACAATGTACGGTATGTTCCACTGGGGACCTATTGCGTGGGCGATTTATGTATTACCAGCATTACCAATTGGTTATTTAGTTTTCGTGAAGAAAAAACCAGTTTATAAAATTAGTCAAGCTTGCCGTCCGATTTTGAAAGGGCAAACGGATAAATTGCCTGGTAAAATCGTGGATATTCTCTTTATCTTCGGTTTGCTTGGCGGTGCTGCAACTTCATTAGCATTAGGGGTGCCGATGATTTCTGCAGGTATTGAGAAATTAACTGGTTTAGATGGCAATAATATGTTATTACGTACGGTCATCTTATTTACAATTACTGTAGTATTTGCGGTCAGCTCATATACAGGTTTGAAAAAAGGAATTCAACGTTTAAGTGACGTCAATGTCTGGTTATCATTCTTACTTTTAGGTTTCGTATTTGTGGTAGGACCTACTGTCTTTATTATGAATACGACGGTTACAAGTTTTGGTAACATGTTGAAAAATTTCTTTGAAATGGCTACATGGCTTGAACCGTTCGGCGGTATTGACGGCCGTAAGATTACACACTTCCCTCAACAATGGACAATATTCTATTGGTCATGGTGGATTGTGTATGCGCCGTTTATCGGTTTGTTCATCGCTCGTATTTCTAAAGGGCGTACGTTGAAAGAAGTTATTTTAGGTACGATTGTTTACGGTACATTAGGATGTGTACTTTTCTTCGGTATCTTCGGAAACTATGCTGTTTACTTACAAATCACACATCAATTCAATGTGGTTGAATTCTTAAATACGCATGGTACTGAAGCTGCGATTATTGAAGTTATGCATCAGTTGCCGTTCGGTAATATCGTTGTCGTGTTATTCTTGATTTCAGCGTTCTTATTCTTAGCAACAACATTCGATTCAGGTTCATATATCTTAGCGGCAGCTTCACAAAAGAAAGTTGTGGATGAACCTTTACGTGCCAACAGATTGTTCTGGGCATTTGCATTATGTTTATTACCATTCTCACTTATGCTTGTAGGTGGCCAACGTGCATTAGAAGTATTGAAGACGGCTTCGATTTTGGCCTCTGTGCCGCTAATCGTTATATTTGTCTTCATGATGATATCCTTTATTATCACCTTATCGCGTGATCGGATTAAGCTTGAATTAAGAGCTGAACGACTGAAAAAAGCAGAACAGCGGGTTTTAAATATGCATGAAATCGCTGAAAACAGAAATAATGATACACCGATGAAATAATTAATAGAATACAAAACAAAGCACCAGCATCCTTGGTTTAAGGACGTTGGTGCTTTGTTTATATCAAAATATAAGCGCGATTTGATATACGTTTTTATTTATTCTTCAGGAATAGGGAAATATTTAAAGATTTCACCGCTTTGGATAGCATCGCTGATTTGTGTCAGCCATTTGTAGTATATGATTGAATGTTCAAGTTGTGCATATACTTTTTCAGCATGTTCTCTCGTTTCATGTGCTACATCATCTGCTTCAAGGATTTTGCCGATGATTTTTTCTGATTCTTTAAGTGATTCCATGTTGACGGTAATTTCTCGATTGAATTTAATGTTGAAGAAATTACGAAAGAATGTGAAGAAGTCTTTTTCAGCTACAAAATGTTGTTTGCGGCTGCCGCGTGTAAATTGCTGTTTGACCAAGTCGTATTCTTGAAGCTTTTTAACTCCTGTGCTCATACTTGGTTTGCTCATTTGAAGTTCTTCGCGCATTTGATCGAGTGTCATATTATCCTCGAATACCATAGTGCCGTATAAGTTGCCGACACTGCGATTGATGCCGTATAAATCCATCGTTTCGCCGATGGCACTGATTACTAAATCTTTGGCTTCATCGATTTCTTGTTCATAGTTCTTTGAACTTGCCATAATTAAACCTCCGTCCACTGCATTTACATATATTTTAGAGTGAATTAATGAATTAGTCCAATGTTGATGGGAAAACAAAATAGAGAAAGAAGTATTTGAATGACTGTGTAAGGATTTGTTTTCTGTATTTTGCTAGTTTGACATTGTTCTTATTTCCATGCTAACATAAACTTTGTAAAATTCGTTAAATAAAAATTTAACAAAGTTAACGGAGGTCGAAATGATGGAACTTGTAAACCATTTATCTCGCCAACAATTTATTGACGGCGAATGGGTAGATAGTGCGAATAAAGCAACACGTAAAATTATTAACCCTTATAACCAAGAAGTTATTTTTGAAGTCGCTGAAGCAGCTCCTGAAGATGCAAAGCGTGCCATCGAAGCTGCAAGACGCGCATTTGATGAAGGCGAATATGCCAACGAAACAAGTGAAGTCAAAGGTCAAAAAGTCAGAGCTGTCGCTGATAAAATTAAAGAAAATCGCGAAGAATTAGCGAAACTTGAAACTTTGGATACAGGTAAAACGTATGAAGAATCATTAGCGGATATGGATGATATTCATAACGTGTTTATGTATTTTGCAGGTCTTGCTGATAAAGATGGGGGTGAAGTAATCAATTCACCAATTCCAGGTACTGAAAGTAAAGTTGTGAAAGAACCAGTGGGGGTTGTGACACAAATTACACCTTGGAATTATCCGTTATTGCAAGCCTCTTGGAAAATTGCACCTGCACTTGCAACTGGTTGCTCACTTGTAATGAAACCAAGTGAAATTACACCGCTTACTACAATTCGCGTATTCGAATTGATGGAAGAAGTAGGATTCCCTAAAGGTGTTATCAACTTAGTTTTAGGTGCTGGATCAGAAGTCGGCGATGTATTGTCTGGCCATCCAGATGTCGACCTCGTATCATTCACAGGCGGTATTAAAACAGGTAAACACATTATGAAACAAGCTGCTGACCATGTGACAAATGTTGCATTGGAGCTTGGCGGTAAAAACCCTAACGTTATTTTTGAAGATGCAGATTTTGATTTAGCGGTAGACCAAGCCTTGAATGGCGGTTATTTCCATGCTGGTCAAGTATGTTCAGCAGGATCACGCATTATCGTTCAAAACAGCATTAAAGATAAATTTGAAAAAGCGTTGATTGACCGAGTTGAAAAAATTCGACTTGGTAATGGATTTGATGAAACGACTGAAATGGGACCTGTCATTTCAGCAGAGCATTTAGCTAAAATTGAAGGCTATATGGATGTGGCTAAAGAAGAAGGCGCAACAATAGCAACAGGCGGCAAACGTCCTGAACGTGAAGATTTAAAAGATGGTTTCTTCTTTGAACCGACTGTTATTACAGATTGCGATACGTCAATGCGTATTGTACAAGAAGAGGTTTTCGGACCTGTTGTAACTGTTGAAGGTTTTGAAGATGAAGCGGATGCTGTTCGTTTAGCAAATGATTCCATTTATGGTCTTGCTGGGGCAGTCTTCTCTAAAGATATCGGCAAAGCACAACGTGTCGCAAGCCGCATACGTATGGGTACAGTTTGGATTAATGATTTCCACCCTTATTTCGCACAAGCACCATGGGGCGGCTATAAACAATCTGGTATTGGCCGCGAATTAGGAAAAGAAGGCTTAGAAGAATATCTTGTTTCAAAACACATTTTAACGAACTATCAACCAGAACCTGTGAATTGGTTCCAAGGCTAAATTTAAAGATATTAAAAAGCGAGCAAAGCAAGATTAAGTCGCTTCAGCGCCTCTTGCTTTCCCGCTTTATTTTTTGAGAAAAGGTTGAGCAAAGCTGAAATCGCTACAGATATGTTCAGTGTAAAGCAAAATAAAACGAACCATAATAATAGGAGGATATATAAAATGGCAACATCTTATGATTATGATTACATTATTATCGGCGGCGGAAGTGCTGGTTCAGTACTCGGCAACCGTTTAAGCGTTAACCCGAACAATGAAGTATTGGTATTAGAAGCGGGACGCAGCGACTATTTCTGGGATTTATTCATTCAAATGCCAGCTGCGTTAATGTTCCCATCAGGAAATCGTTTCTATGATTGGATTTACAGCACAAACAATGAACCGCATATGGGTGGCCGTCAAGTCGCACATGCTCGCGGTAAAGTACTCGGCGGTTCTAGTTCAATCAATGGTATGATTTATCAACGCGGTAATCCTATGGACTATGAAAAATGGGGCGCTCCTGAAGGTATGGATACTTGGGACTTCGCACATTGCTTACCGTATTTTAAACGTTTAGAAAAAACTTTCGGTGCAACAAAAGATGATGAATATCGTGGACACCATGGTCCGATCAAACTTAAACGCGGACCTGCTAAAAATCCATTATTCCAAGCATTCTTTGAAGCTGGTGTCCAAGCTGGATATAATAAAACACCTGATGTTAATGGTTTCCGTCAAGAAGGATTCGGACCATTCGACAGCCAAGTGCATAATGGACGTCGTGTTTCTGCATCACGTGCTTATTTAAGACCTGCAATGAAACGTCAAAACTTGCATGTTAAAACACGTTCATTTGTGACTAAATTAAACTTTGAAGGCAACAAAGTAACAGGTGTCACTTTCAAACGTAATGGTAAAGAACATACAGTCACAGCTAAAGAAGTTATTTTATCTGGTGGTGCATTCAATACACCTCAATTATTACAATTATCTGGTATCGGTGATCCAGAACATTTGAAATCATTAGGTATTGAACCACGTATCAACTTGCCAGGAGTGGGCGAAAACTTTGAAGACCATTTAGAAGTATACATTCAACACGCTTCTAAACAACCTGTTTCTGAACAACCAAGCTTGAATTTATTAAGATGGCCTTGGATTGGTTTACAATGGATCTTCAGCCGTAAAGGGCCTGCAGCATCAAACCACTTTGAAGGCGGCGGATTCGTACGTTCGAATGATGACGTGAAATATCCAAACTTAATGTTCCACTTCTTACCGATTGCAGTACGTTATGATGGACAAAAAGCTGATACTGAACATGGTTATCAAGTTCATGTCGGGCCAATGTATTCTAATTCACGTGGTCACTTGAAAATAAAATCTAAAGATCCGTTTGAACATCCAGACTTCACATTCAATTATTTATCAACAGATGAAGATAAACGTGAATGGGTTGAAGCAATACGCGTTGCTCGTAACATTTTATCTCAACCTGCAATGGATCCATATAATGCTGGTGAAATTTCACCAGGACCAGAAGTGCAAACAGATGAAGAAATTTTAGATTGGGTACGTCGTGATGCTGAAACAGCTTTACATCCATCTTGCAGTGCAAAAATGGGACCAGCATCTGACCCGATGGCAGTTGTAGACCCATTAACAATGAAAGTACATGGTATAGAAAACTTGCGTGTTGTAGATGCATCAGTAATGCCTACAACTACAAATGGTAATATCCATGCACCAGTTTTAATGATTGCAGAAAAAGCAGCGGATATTATCTTAGGTAATGATCCTATGGAACCTGAATATAAAGATTACTACCAACATGGTGTACATGACAAAGATGCAGGTACAGTAAAATAACATATAATTTTTAAAAAGAGAGCTACCCCCAAAAGTTAGACTTACAAATCTAACTTTTGGGGGGTTTTGTTTTTTGAAGAATTACATATTGAGGGATAAATTTTAAACTAAAAAGGTCTTTACAATTTAATTTTGGTAAATAATATTTTGTTTTGATTGTGTATTTATAAATTTTAAAAAGAGAGGGTGCTTGCTTCTTAATATATTAACTCTAAGTAAATTTTGTTAACGTAATGTTTATTTGATAATTTTTTTATTAATATTTTGTTTTGTTAATTTTAGGTTTGTTAAATAATAATTTTGATTATACATAATTATTGAATAAGTTTTAGGTGATGGACTATACTGTTACTAAATTGGAACATGGTATAAACACGGAAAAAAATATAGTTATTCTTAAAATTTCCTGAAGTAGTTCATCACTATATTTGCTTTTCGTTAATAGTGAAATACGTAATGCTGCATTCTATAGTTTGTATGCGTATATGACATGTTTACTTTTAATAAGAGATTGATTAAAGGAGAAGATAGGAATGCAAATACCATTTAGTCCGCCGCAAATATCTGAAGATGCCATTGAAAGTGTTGTGGAAACATTGAGAAATGGATGGATTACTACTGGACCGAAAGCTAAACAATTTGAAGAAAATTTAACATCATATATGGGTACAGAAGGTACAGTATGCATGAATTCAGCGACAGCAGCACTCGAAATGACATTGCGTTTGCTAGGTATAGGACCTGGAGATGAAGTAATTACTTCAGCATATACTTATACGGCTTCTGCATCTGTCATTGATCATGTTGGCGCTAAGATTGTATTAGTAGATACACAAAAAAATCTCTGGAAATGGATTATGAACAATTAGAAGAAAAGATCACTGAAAAAACAAAAGCAATTATACCAATAGACATTGCTGGGCAGATGTGTGATTATGAAAAAATCTTTGATATTGCCGAACGTAAAAAGTCAATATTTTCTACAAATAATGAAGTTCATCGAAAATTAAATCGTATAGCAGTCATTGATGACGGTGCGCATTCTTTTGGCGCAAAGAAAAATGGACTACCGAGTGGTCGTTTTGCAGACTTTACTACATTTTCATTCCATGCAGTTAAAAACTTAACAACTGCTGAAGGCGGAGCTGTTACTTGGACTAAAGATTATTCTAAGTATGGGATTGATATTGCGAAAATTTTTGAAGTTGGAATTTTGCATGGACAAAGCAAAGATGCATTATGCAAAATGCAAAAAGGAAATTGGGAGTATGATATTCAAGAATTAGGTTATAAATTTAATATGACTGATATTAACGCAGCTATCGGTATAGATCAATTAGATAAATATGATGAGAACCTAAAACGTCGTAAAGAAATTGTAGAATATTACGAAGCGCATTTGAATCCTGAATTTTTAACAACATTAAAGCACTTTGATAATGAAAAAGAATCCAGCTGTCATTTATATATAACATGGATAAAAGGTGCATCAGAAGAAAAACGCAACGAGATTATTACACAATTAGCTGAAGAAGGAATTGCTACAAATGTTCACTATAAGCCTTTGCCGATGTTTACAGCTTATAAAAATTATGGTTTTGACATTAAAGATTTTCCAAATGCCCTTGCCCATTATGAAAATGAATTGACATTACCATTATATCCACAACTGACAAATGAAGAGGTGGAATATATCGTCAAACATGTGAACCAAGCTGTAAGTGAGGTTTTAGTATGAAGAAAATATTAATTTTAGGTGTAGCACCTGTTCAAGCTGAAGCCATAGAAAAATTAAATGAAATGGGATATGAAACATATGCGATTGCGATGAAGAAAGATGGGCCAGGAGCAGATGCAGCACAGCATTTTGAAGAAATTAATATTATCGATGAACAGGTAGTGAGCCAATACATTAAGGACAACCAAATTGATGCAGTTTATTCCGTCGGATCAGACTTAGCAATGCCTGTAGCTAACAAATTATCTGAGACGTTAGACTTACCGCATTTTGTCAGTTATGAGACTGCCTATGCTTGTAATCATAAAGATGAGATGCGTCAGCGTACAAAAGGAATCGCAGGATCAGTTCCTTTCGAAATCACTCAAGAGGCAGATTTCCAAACTGAAATTGACTTTCCTGTTTTTGTTAAACCGACAGATGGGCAAGGACAACGCGGTATTTCTTTAGTAGAAACCAAAGAAGCATTACCCGAAGCAATTAGAAAAGCCATTGAGAATTCACGTGAAGGTTCAGCGATTATTGAACGTTATATTGATGGATATGAAATCAGTGTAAACGGATATGTTGTCGATGGTAAATTGCAGTTTACTTTAGTTTCTATGCGTGAAACTTGGCCGCAACATCCAGGACTTATTCACAAGCATGTGATTGATCCCGAAGCAAATTTTCCAATGTCCTCTATTGAAGCAGCGATTCAAGCACATTTAGAAACATTGCAAATAGATAATGGACCTGTTTATGCACAAGTCAAAGTAATGGATGATGAAGCCTTTATCATTGAAATTACACCGCGCTTTGATGGCTGTCATATGCATAAATTGATTCAATATTATAACGAAGATGATTTGCTGGATAAAACGTTTAAACATCTCTTAGAAAACCAGAAGCCTTCTTTTTCAAAAGAAGGAAAGGTTAATCCGATTGTATTAGAGTTCATGTGTGAAACGCCGAATCAAACGATTGATTATGACCAATTCGAAACGCCTGAAGGTACATTAGAATCTTATCGTTATTATCATCAAGGTGACATGATTCGCCCTGTGAATGGTGTTTATGACAAAGTAGGATTTTATATCTATCCTTTGAAAAAGGAGGGAAACTAGATGGCCTTTCGTATTACGGGCGGAACAGGTCTGCTGGGTCGATATTTTACTGAAGTGCTACAAGAACATGGCAGTGATTATACGGTACTCTCACGTAAACTAGGAGCACAGGGTGTGGATTCGCACCGTATACAGACGGATTATTCTAAAACATCTTTAGAAACTATCTTTCAAGAAGATGATGTCATTGTTCATTTAGCAGGAGGCCGAGGTCCGCAACAAGATATAAGTGCGTATACTGAGGAATTACAATTAGCACAGAATATATTTGAGGCTGCTCAAGCTAAAAAATGCAAAAAAGTGATTGTAGCTTCATCGATTTCTATATATGCAGATCCTGATACATTACCGTGGCATGAAAATTCCGCAGTTGAAGATGTTCCTAAATCATTATATGGACTTAATAAGAAATATATTGAAGCTTTGACAGAATATTACTCAGTGCGCTTTGGGTTAGACATTATTTGCTTACGCTTCTCACATTTATTCGGTGCAAACGAGAAAAATAATTACATGATTAATTACTTTATGCGTTTAGCATATTTAGGTCAGCCATTGACTGTAATGGGTGCAAGCGATGTAGAACGTGAATTTTTATATGCGAAAGATGCAGCGCAAGCTATCTGGCAAGCAAGTCAGCATAATGCTAAGTCACTTGTTTTAAATGTAAAGGGCAGTGAGACACTTACAAATCTAGAAGTTGCTGAAACAATCAATAGATTATTCGATAATCAGGAACCCATTAAACGTAAAGATGAAGATGTCTCAGATTTCTTTGCACCATCTTACATGGATGGTACACGTGCTGAAGAAGAAATCGCATATACACCGAATTATCAATTTTCAGAAGCTTTACAGGAAATTTATCAGGAAATGGAGCGGCTTGATGATGAACTACCAGAAAAATATTAAGAGAGTGTTAGATGTCATATTATTTATTGCTTTACTGCCGATACTTATTTTAGTTGCATTGCCAGTAAGCCTTGCAATCAAATCTGAAGATCGCGGCAGTATTTTATATAACGGTAAACGTTTAGGTGAGGGTATGCTTCCATTTAAGATGCATAAATTCAGAACAATGAAAGAAAATGCAGCTGATATCCGTAATGAAGACGGCAGTACATTTAATAGTGATAATGATCCGCGTGTAACTAATATTGGCCGTTTTTTACGTAAATCAAGTGTAGATGAATTACCTCAATTATTAAATGTTTTAAAAGGTGACATGAGTTTTGTAGGACCACGTCCAAGTCCGCTTGGAAATGAAGCGCGCTACCCGGATTATTATAAAGAGAAGTTTCATGTGAAACCTGGAATTACAGGTTTGACACAAGCCTTGCTTAGAAATAGTGCTTCTATGGAAGAACGTATGCGTTTAGATGCGTTTTATGCTCAAAATGTTGGTTTTAAAATGGATGCATTTATTATTTACAAAACGATTGCGACTGTCTTATTGCAGAAAAATATTAATCAGAAATAGAAGGGTAAGGAAAATCTAATGGAAAAAGAACTAATTCTGTTGACGAACTATTTCCCTTATTACAAAGGCGAGGAATATTTAGAAGAAGAAATTGATTATCTTTCAGACGAATTTGACCATATTACAGTCATACCTACAATGGTGAGCCCATCTATGAAATTAACACGTGATATACCTGATAATGCCACTGTCTTAGACCTTCCTTTTCCGCAAGATTTAAAAGATAAAGCGGTGAATTTTTTGAAGACAGCACCGCATATCATGTTGAATAGAAGACGTTTACAAGGTATTGGCAACAACGCTGGCTCACTAAACCCTTATAAATGGTTATATAATTTATATTTTGAAGCACGTACAGATGCTATTTATCACGATTTGATTCATTCTGGTCTTTTGCCTGAAAACAATCCTGATACACAGATTTATCTGTACAGCTATTGGTTCTATATTACAGCGAATTTAGGCACAAAATTAAAATATGATTATTATGGTGATATTTCGATACCTCTAATTTCTAGAGGTCATGGTTATGATGTGAATGATTATATTAAACCTTTCAGTTTCTTGCCGATGCGTAAAGGGATGCTTTCGCGTGTAGATGCGCTTTATCCTGTTTCTGATACAAGCAGTCATTATTTGCAGAAAAAGTTTCCTGCTTATAGCGATAAGATTGAAACAAGACGTTTAGGTGTAGGTAAAGGAGATTTTCAAGTCTCTGAACGTGATCCTATGTTGATTGTAAGTTGTTCAACGATTCGTCAGTTAAAGCGTTTAGACGTTATTATAGATGCTTTGGCTCAATTGAATGCATCAGGCTATGTATTTAAGTGGGTACATATCGGTGATGGTCCAGATGCTGAAAAAATCGAAGCACGTGCAAAAGAAAAACTGAACGCAGATGAATATGATTTTATCGGACGTTTACCGAATAAAGACGTAAGACAATGGTATCATGATCATAATCCTTCATTATTTGTAAATACTTCGGAATCAGAAGGGGTGCCTGTTTCTGTGATGGAAGCAATGGCAAATGCGATTCCAGTTGTAGCTTCAGATGTAGGCGGAACTGCAGAAATCGTAAAGCCTAAGCAGAATGGTCTTTTGATTGGCTCTGAATTGAGCGTTGATGAAACTGCTGCAGCTATTGAAGATTTCATTCAAATGTCTAATGAAGACTATTTACATTATGCTGAAGGTGCTTATCAGACATGGAAAGATTTAAGCGACTCAGAAACACTGTATACAGTGTTTGCTCAAGAGTTAGTAGAAAAAGGTATGAAGTAAATAAGGGTAATTTATAGTGAAGTGCGACTTTACGGCATTGGAGAGGCAGGATGGGATGATGGTGGAAAAATGTAGAGAACATTTTTGATGTATATTTTAATGTGGAAGCTTATGCGAGAAGCGGTTGTCTTATTGAGATAAAGCATTGATCTAATACTAACAACATCACCTATGATAGAACTATAAAGTTAGCTGTAAGAATGTAACGCTCGAATTATAAAGAAAAACAAAAAGTAATGAATCAGTGAGTAGGTGGGAGTTTGGCCAGATTATTAAGATGGAGTGTGCTTAGTGCAGCAGTGATAGTGCTCGCATTGGGAATAATATTCTCAAATATCAATTTGCTATTTAGCGCGCTCCTGTTATTTTTTCTGAACAATATTATATATGGATTTGAATCGTTCAACCAGCGGGTCATTTTCTTTATGTTTAATGTGACCTTCTTTGTTTTCTTAATGGGAAGAATGGTTGTCAGTCAACTCTTCCACTACAAAGAAGATCAATTCAAATTGCTGGGAACATATTTCACAGATCAATCCACAATTATTAGTATTTTAACTATGATGAGTTTAAGTCTGTTCTGTCTATTTTTAGGTTATGCCTTACTAGATAGAAACATTCATCGCAGTTTCGAAAATTTTGTTCCAACAGAGACAGACTGTATCAAAAATATACGTTTAGTGAGTTTAATTGTATTTGCGATTGCAATTGTATTTAAATTGATTTACTTAGCAGGCGCAATTCAAGCCTCGCAATCGCTAGGATATTATGCATATTTTTCAACATTTAAATCTAGCTTGCCTGGACCAATGGTGCTAATCAGCAGAATGTTTCCTGTCGCATTCTTTGTTTATTTAGCAACACTACCTGCTATTAAACGAGCATGGATACCTATCTTGGCGTATCTGTTCGTAGACGGGCTTTCTGTTTTAACAGGCTCACGTTCTGATTTTATGTTAGATGTATTGATCTTATTTATCTATTTCTGTTATCGAAATCAAATTGCTGAACGTACACATACCAAAAAATGGTTTGGTAAAAAAACTTTGGTGACAGGAATCATCGCTGCACCAGTATTGTTAGCATTAATGAACTTTGTGGGAAATAATCGCGGCAGTACATCAACGAGCAGCAGCTCGGTTTTAGATTCATTAATGTCATTCTTTTTCTCACAAGGTATTAGTGTTAATGTAATTGGTTATACAATTGAAAAGGCTAAAGATATTCCGGATAAAATTTATACAATCGGACCTTTGACAGAATATGTGAAATTCAATATCTGGGGTAATCTGACTGGCGGGCATGGCGGTTGGTCAGGCCAATCCGTAGATCGTGCTTTGGAAGGTTATCAATATTCTCACACGATTTCATATGTCATAATGAAAGACTTATATTTGAAAGGTGTCGGATATGGTTCGAGTTTTGTAGCGGAATTGTATCATGATTTCGGATATGTCGGTATTATTATTGGCAGCATGATTATTGGTTTATTGATTGGGTACTTCACTAAAATGTTGACAGCTAAGCATATTATCGTTATTGCAATTGCTTTGATTATGGCTAGAATGACATTGTTTATTCCTCGTGCCAGCACAATTGCGTTTATTATTGATACATTCTCGCCAGCGAACATCTTCACAGCTATCGTGATTTTTGCCGGAGAACGTGTGTTACGACCTTACCTCATTCGCAAAAGGAAAAAATCATAAACGGGAGCTAATATTATGAATCAAAGAAGAGCTGGAGCAATCATATCCTACATATCCATATTAGGAAATATATTAGTGGCGGTGTTATATACACCATTCTTCATCCGTACGCTGGGTACTTCTGAATATGGGTTATATAACTTAGTACTTTCATTTTTAGTATATTTGAATATCATGGACCTTTCATTCGGGAATACGATTGCTAAGTATTTATCGCAAAACCGAGTGAACGGTTCTAAAAAACAAGAGTCTCGTATCCTTGGCAATATTTTGAATATCTATTTTTTATGCTCGCTCATTGTAGGACTTATGGGCGTGATTTTGTATTTTAATGCAGATGCAATTTTTGGTCAGTCTCTTGCACCGAAGCAATTGTCTGAGTTAAAACTGATGTTGATCTTCATTATTATCAACATTATGATTTCGTTCTATCCAGGGATATTCAATGGTATTTTACAAGCATATGAATATTTTGCGATTGCTAAAACGATGTTGTTGATTCGTGTGATTGCACCATCTATTATTGCAACGCCATTTTTATTAATGGGGTATGGTGCTGTAACAATTATTGTGATTACATTAAGTGTTAACTTCGCATGTTTAGTCATCGGAATGATTTTATGTCGCTCCAGAGTGAAAATTAAATTTGATTGGCGCGGCTCTGTCAATATTACAAGTTTAGTACAGCAAAAAGAACTGAATGTATATCTCGGCTTAGTACTTGTTTCAATTGCGATTGAGCAGCTGACATTAAATTTTGGACAAATGATATTAGGTGCAATCAATGGGACAGTAGCGGTTGCGATATTTGTAATTGCAGTGCAATTCGTTAAAATCTTTCAGCAATTTGCGACTTCTATCAACAATGTGACTTTTCCAAGATTTTCAATGTTGGTTGTTGAAGGAGCAAGTAATAATGTATTGTTGAAAGAAATGACACGTATCAGTCGAATCCAGTTGATAGTTTTAACATTCATTTTATCAGGGTTTGTGATATTTGGAGAAAACTTCATTGTCATATGGGCAGGACAAGATTTCAGACCTGCTTATATTATGACTGTGGTATTGATGTTTACGATTACTTTCCAACTTTCGCAATTACCAGCAGTTAGTATTATCCAAGCGCATAACCGCCAAACTTACCGTTTTATTGTTTTGGCAGTAACGCTGATCATTGCAATTGCAGGTGCAGTCATCACTGCGCCTCACTATAGCGGATATGGTGTGTCATTATCTATCGGCATCTTCAGCTTCTTGGGCTATACACTTGTGATGAATGTTTATTACCATCGGAAAATCGGTTTGGATATGTATAAATTCTGGTTAGAAATGGGCAAAATATGGTTGCCGATGATTATCATCACAGCTGCTTACTATTTTGTTTATCAATGGATTGCAAATAGTTTTGGTAAAGGATTAGTCATCTTAGGCATTAATATTATTGTGTATTCATTGTTATACTCTGTAGTGTTATGGACAGTTATTATGAGTGCCAGTGAAAAGAAAATTGCATATCACATCATCAATCGCTTTAATCCAAAAAGAAATAGTAATGCACATTAAAATCAGAGGTATTAGGAATAAATAAAACTCCCTAAAAGTAGTCACTCAATAGAGTGAACACAATAGGGAGTTTTTAGTGTATGCTTATTTTGCCTGCTTCTCTGATACAAATTCTTTGTCATAGTAATTGCTGCGAATGCTTAATTCTTTATCAAATTTTTTGAAACCATCACGTTCAATCAGCGTAGGTTCTTTCGAGAAGAGGTCTGTACCTAATCCAAGTCGATGTCCTTTTATTTCAACACCCATTGCTGAAAGTGTAGTTGGATAGAAATCAAGCGGTGCATATTGGCGGTCCGTTGTTTTATTAGGTTTTACAGCAGGGTTCAAAATAAGGTTGAACACTGTACGGTTATATTTTGGATTAAAGTCTTTAAAGAATTTTTTGTCCATACTGCGGTGATCTCCAGTGATAACAATTGTTGTATTATCATAGAAAGGCTTCGCTTGAATCCATTTAATGAACTTCACAGCTTCTTCATCAGAATAAGAGATAACGTTAGCATATTGGTTTTTATGCGGTGTTGGTGCATTTTTTGAAAGATAACCATCTGGGAAATGCGTATCTGCTGTTTCCATTGTGAAGTTGAAAGGTTTGCCCTCTTTAGAAAGACGTGTGATTTCATCTTTAGCAAATTTATAAAGTTTGTCATCTTCAAATCCCCACCAAACATTATAATCTTTTGGGATTAATTTTTGTTTACGTGCATACTTAACATCAAAAATCTTGTAATGTCCATGTGTAGTGAAGTATGTTGTTAAACCACCAAAATCAGCATCTGCACCGAACATAATTGTTTGGTTGTAACCTTCTTTATGCAAGATATCTCCGATGCCGACTGCACCAGGCAAGAAGTAACCGGACTTACCATAACTGTTGCCGTTCATCGGTATTTTGAGTGGAATTCCCATTCCCATATTGACCATACCAGCAACAGACCATCCAGAACCATATATTTGCTGCGGCCCTCCTAAAGATTTGTCAGTATTAGAAAAATGTACACCTTCATCTGATAATTTTGTCAGATTCGGAATTAAATTTTCATCCATATAACCTCCTAAATCTTTAGAAGCATAAGAATTCTCCATTGATTCTAAATAAATATGAATCAAATTACGTTTTTTCTCGGGAAACTTCAGTTGTGCTTTTGAATCTGTTACATAATTATTTTCAATATATTTCGAGTCTTGATTATATGCTTGATAGACTTCCCGTAATTTCAATTTGTTTGAACCGTAGTATAGGCCGGATATTAATACAGCAGTTGCTACAATTAATAAACAAAAGCGAATAGTTGAACGTTTGATAAACATTTTAATGTTTTCAACAGTTGCCCACTGAAAGTTAAAACGATTGAAGGCGATTAAAAAGAGTATCGGCAATGAATAAAACACTGCTTTTAAGATTGGTCCTTTAATCATCGCACCAGTCATATCATCACTTGTACCTTTAATTGGTGAATTTAAATTGAATAAAAATTGTTCGGGTGTAATATTACCGAAGAAATCAATAAACCAATCTGCGAAAAAGATAGCCAGTAAACCTATAACAGTAAATAAAAGAATAATAAAGTTAGTAATTGAATCTGTCCACGCACGTTTTGGTGCTTGATATTCAAATTGAAGACGACGACTTAAGATCGCTTGAATCACTAATAAAATGATTCCGACAATACATGCTAAGACAACATATTTTAAAGCAAATGATGTCTGGTAAAGTTTTGATGCTAAACTGTTTGGTTTATGTAAATATAAAATTAAAATGCCGATAGTACTGAAATTAATAAAAATAGTGTAAAAAAAGAATGAAGTTATCCATTTGAAAATGGAGGCTTTGTGTCGGATAAATATACAGTCAAGCGCGGTGAAAATTAAGCCGGCAGCGAGATAAATAGCGTATTGAATCATGATAGTTTTTCTACTCCTTATATAGATGTTGATTATTTGAATGTCATTCTCATAATAGATAGTTGATAATATATAATTTTACTATTGGAATATAAACTTGTCATTAAGAATATTAAAAAGAAAGCGAAGAAATAAAAAATAGTACAGCCCGATTCAGCTGCACTATTGATTAAGCATCTTTAATTTTGATATTAACGAGTTTGTTGAACATTTCATCTAACTTTTCTAATGAAACTTTTGAACTTGTATCGGAATCCACTGGATAACATTCGTTTACATTATTCCATTCTCCCATAGCTTGAATTGTTGCTTCAAAAACACGTGCCACCAAATCAATTGGAACATCACTATCAACTTCAATTTTATCTTTGTTGTCTTCTATGTCTTGCCGTAATTTTTCAATAAAAATAGATGCGCCTGTTTCAAAAAATTTAGGATCGTGCTTTTGTTTCTCACTTATTTTAGTAATAGGAAAATCAATAAAAGTTGCGATAGATTGAAATGGTTGATGGATACGGTCGCGCAAATCTTTTTCAAAATAACCTTTTGTAACGTTTTGAAGCAAATATGACAGTAGGTCGTATTTATCATAAAAATGTTTATAGAAAGTTGTACGATGTACTAAAGCTTCCTCACAAATCATATTAACAGTTATAGATGAAAACATTGTGTTTTCTAATAATTTGAATAAAGAATCGGATAAAGCACGTTTTGTTTTAATTACTCTTAAGTCTGTAGGGTTCAAATCTACAATTCCTCCTTAGTGTAGTTTAGCCTTATATTAGGCTTGAAATATATCTGTACAGGTAATAATTAACCATGTAGCATATGTGATACGTAATTAATCTACTATGTAGAATAAACTATACTGTATATTTTAGGAGGAGGCAATACTTTGGCAAAGTTTCTTTATAAACTCGGTTCATTTATTGCAAAACATAAATGGTGGGCTATTGTTGCATGGGTTGTTTTAATAGCAGCAGTCTTAACGCCGATTGCTATCGACAAACCTAAATTTGATAATGATATCAAAATGACAGGTTTAAAATCGATAGATACAAATAAAAAGATAGAAAAGCACTTTAATGTAGATAGTGAAAAGGCTACGATTACGGTGGTCATGAAATCTCATTCTAAAGATGGGATTGTGAAGAAAGATGTCATGAAAGATGTTCAAAAAACATTAGATGATATTAAAAAAGATGATAAGCATGTTGATAAAATTACTGATCCTTATAAAAACAGACAAATCAGTAAAGATAAGACAACTGCTTTTGCAGATATTCAATATGACGTTCAAGCAACATCATTGAGTGATAAAAGTAAGGATAAAGTCAAAGACAATCTAGATGATTTAAAAGATAAACATAATCTGCAAACTGAATTAACAGGTAATGGTATGAGCGGCAGTGTTGAAACTGGCGGTGCTTCTGAAATTATCGGTATTGCAGTGGCATTTATCGTTTTATTAATTACCTTCGGTTCATTCGTGGCAGCTGGGTTGCCGATTATTTCAGCTGTTATCGGATTAGTAACAAGTGTCAGCATTATCGGTTTAATGACAAAAATTGTCGACGTGCCGAATGTTACATTAACCCTTGCAGTTATGATTGGTCTGGCAGTCGGTATTGACTATGCACTCTTTATTTTATTCAGATACCGACAAATTATTAAGGAAGAACGAGATGTTCCTAAAGCAGTAGGACTTGCTGTCGGTACAGCAGGCGGAGCTGTTATTTTCGCGGGTATTACAGTTATTATTGCTGTCTGCGGTTTAGGTCTCATCGGTATTAAGTTCTTAGGTGTCATGGGTTATATGTCGGCAATTAGTGTTTTATTCGCTGTTATCAGTGCACTGACATTAGTTCCAGCGTTAATCAGTATTTTCCATAAAGCTATCAGACCGAAAGTTGAACGTAAATCACGCAAAACAGCAGATACACGTTGGTCTCGCTTCGTAGTAGGAAGTCCATTAGCTGCTGTTTTAATCGGTGTGATTATTCTTGGTTTAGCTGCAATGCCGATTTCGCAAATGCGTTTAGGCATTCCTGATGATGGTGTTAAACCAGATCACACGACTCAAAAAAAAGCTTATGACATTATGAGTGATAAATTCGGAGAAGGTTTTAATGGTAAAATACCGATGCTTGTTAATGTCAAAGATAAAAAAGATAACCCTCAAGAAATGCAAAAAGACTTAAAAGATTTAAGTAAAGACATTCAAGATATGGATAATGTCGATATGGTTTCACCACCACAAATGAGTAAAGATAATGATTATGCTTTGATTACAGTAATTCCAGATAAAGGTCCTCAAGCAAAAAGTACGGATGATTTAGTCAAAGACTTGAGAGATTATCATGATGATGCCAAAGATAAATACAGCTTCCTGACTGAAATTTCTGGTCAAAGTGTTATCAACTTAGATATGTCTAAAAAACTAAATGATGCTATTCCTGTTTTTGCAGGTATAATCGTAACATTGGCATTCTTATTATTAATGCTTGTATTCCGTTCCATTATTATCCCGCTAAAAGCAGTTGGCGGATTCTTATTATCCTTAACAGCAACACTTGGATTTACGACACTCGTAATGCAAGAAGGGTTTATGAAACGACTCTTTGGAGTTCATGAAACGGCACCAGTACTGGCTTTCTTACCAGTTATTGTAATCGGTATTCTATTTGGTCTTGCGATGGACTACGAAGTATTCTTAATGTCGCGAATACATGAAGAATACAGCCGAACGCATGACAACAAACATTCAATTAAAGTGGGTATCCGAGAAAGTGGTCCAGTTATTATTGCGGCAGCACTTATTATGATCAGCGTGTTCATGGCCTTTGCTATTCAAGATGATATAATGATTAAAACCATGGGTATTGCACTCGCATTCGGTGTATTCTTTGATGCCTTCATTGTGAGATTATTAATGATACCAGCACTAACAGCTTTATTCGGCAAAGCTTCTTGGTACTTGCCGGCATGGTTGAACCGTATCTTACCGAAAATTGATATAGAAGGTCATGCATTAGAAGACATGATGCCGCGTGAAAATTACATTACAGAAAAAGAAGAACGTGCAGCCGAACGACGTAAATACAGTGTGGTGAATGAAGAAACAGCAGAGACACGTAATCTTTATAAAGAATTACGTAATACAACAGATCAACCGAAACATCTTATTTATAATGCGTTGCTGCTTTATGCGAAAGATCATGCACCTGATATTTACCGTGAACATACTGAAAAAGAGGAAGCTAGTGAGAAGACTTATTCTCAAGATGCCACTCAATATGGTTTAAAACAACATGACGGCAGCGGCTATAACGAAGTAGGCCATGACGAACAGCATCCTCAAACTACAGATGCTCCAAGTGTGATTCATGGTAATGAAACATTGAGATATAACACACCGAACGCACAACAACGAGAAGATTTATATAGTTTGTTAAGTCAGCAAAGCAAAAACATCAGTGAAATGAATGAAATTATTAAACATTTGATAAATAAAAACAACCAATAGAAATTTCTTAGCGATTGTAGAATTCTAAAGATAATAAGCTCGGGCTCAGTCACAAAGGCTGGGCCTTTTTGTATGGAAAAAGAAGAGAATTATAGCCGATTTGTTTAAAAGTTATCGTTTGTATTAATAAAGTTTAACTATAATTATAAAACGTGATATAGCAAGGTTTGTGCATAGTTTACGTGCAAAAAGAATATTCTTTAAAAGGTATTATATTTTCATTTTTATGGAAAATAAAATATAATGCTAGATTGTAATCTGTTTCAGAGTTGAAACAGCATGATAATGATATACCTATATACAGATGGGGAGAAACAAACAATGAATGACTTAACAGTTATCGTTACTTATTATAATTCAGAAGAATATATTCGCGAATGTATTGAAAGCTTGAAACAGCAACGAAATCAAGACTTTGATGTTATCGTCGTGAATGATGGTTCTACCGATAACTCAGAAGAAATTTTAAACGAAACACTCAAAGATTATGATAAATCTATTCAATATATCAATTTACAAACTAATCAAGGTCATGCGCATGCTAGAAACCTAGCAATGAAAGAAGTCAAAACACCTTATTTCATGTTTTTAGATGCAGATGATCAGTTGGCAAGTTATGCAATTAATTTTTATTTGAAAAACATCAATGGATTAGATGCGCTAATTGCGCCAATCAATAATTTTACTTTGAATCGACCGCAATATATTGATCCGAACAAAATCAGATTAGAATATAAGACAACTAAAACCAACCCTAATTCATTTCTGCGTAAGAATACAGCTTGCAATATCATGTTTAAAACAGCGATTGTACAAGCGCACGATTTACAATTTGATGAGACGTTGAAAACTTACGTCGATAATTCATTTGTTGTAGATTACATTCCTTATGCTAATCGTTTTGTACGTATTCTTGGTTTTCCTTTCTATTATAGAGGAGAAGTTTATGATCCGTTTGAAACTGAAAAACTGACTGAACAAGATAGTGATGAATTGTTTGAGGATTATGCGGATAGTTATTTGCATTCCATCCAAAAAACTAAAAATAAAAAAGTTAAACGCTTTTTGACTAATAAAATGGCGAAGAAAATCCGTCATGTCTTTGATCCGGCTCAAAAAGATATCGCTTTTCATTATGCTCAACACGAAGAAACATTAGTTAATCTGGCTCGAAAAATTAAACGACCACTGCTGGAACAAGGTGGAACTTTATTTAAATTAGAAATGCTGCTCTTAATGTTGAAAAAACCTAAAGGGGCATATTCAATTAATAGACTACGAGAACTGATTCGTCTTGTTAAAAATATTGTTTTGAATAAAAAATCGAAAAACCGCTCAATTTATGAATTAACAGATAATCCGGAAAATGTGCAGAATGCTACGATTGTATTTGAAACATTCGGCGGTAAAAATTATAGAGACAGTCCAAAATATATTTATGAATATATGCAGAAAAAATATCCATATTATAATTATGTATGGTCGCTTAAAAAGCCGAGCGCACATGTGGTGCCGGGCAATGCGAAAAAAGTGAAAAAAGGCTCGAAAGAATATTTCAAAGCTTATTCGGATGCGCATTACTGGATTTCTAATGCGCGTACTCCGCTTTATTTAAATAAAAAAGCAAACCAAACTTATATTCAAACATGGCATGGTACACCATTAAAACGTTTAGCTAATGATATGAAAGTTGTTCGTATGCCAGGTACTACGACACCTGCATATAAACGTCATTTCAAAGAAGAAACAGAACGTTGGGATTATTTGATTTCACCAAACCGTTATTCTACAGAAATTTTTGAATCAGCATTCTGGATGGATCCTGAGCGTATTTTAGAAATTGGTTATCCACGTAATGATGTGCTTGTAAATCGTCAAAACGATCAAGGTTATATCAATGAAATCAGAGAAAAGTTAAATATTCCAAAGGATAAAAAAATCATTACGTATGCACCGACATGGCGAGATGATGAATTCATTAAAAAAGGTCAGTATTTATTCGACTTGAAAATTGATTTGGATAATTTATATCAACAAATCGGTGATGAATATGTGATTTTATTACGCATGCATTATCTCATCGCTAACGCACTAGATTTAAGCGGGTATGAAGACTTTGCGATTGATGTTTCTAATTATGATGATGTTTCAGAAATCTTCTTGATTTCAGATGCCTTAATTACAGATTACTCATCAGTGATGTTTGATTATGGTATCTTAAAACGTCCGCAATTCTTCTTTGCTTATGATATTGAAAAATATGATAAAGGATTACGTGGTTTTTATATGGACTATAAAAAAGATTTACCTGGTCCTATTTTTACAGACCCGCATCAACTTGCAGAAAGCTTGAAGGATATTCCTAAAGTCCAAAATGAATATCAAGATAAAATAGATGCATTTTATAATCGCTTTTGCAGCGTTGATAATGGTAAAGCCTCTCAATATATCGGCGATATGATTCATGAGAATATTGAAAAAAATAAGTAACACTTTAAACAGAATCCATTAAACGGATTCTGTTTTTTTGCTTTCATAACTGTGATATAGGTTATATTAACTATGAGGTGACAGATATGGAGCAAGAAAAGACGATTTATACAATTGGCCATTCTAACCATGAAAAAGAGACATTTTTAAAGATGCTTCAGACATTCGATATTGAAGTATTAGAAGATATACGTGCTTTTACGAAAAGTCGTAAATACCCACAGTTCAATGATGAGAATATGAAAGAATGGTTAGGAGAAGCGGGAATCGAGTATCGCCAAGATCATGAATTAGGCGGAAGACGCCGTCCAAGCCAAACTGTCGGACGTACATTAAATTCAGGTTGGCAAAACGAATCTTTCCATAATTATGCAGATTATACTTTGACGGATGAATTTAAAGATGGCATCAAACTTCTAGAAAAGACAGCTGAAGAAAAACGTACTGCTTACATGTGCTCAGAACATCATCCAGCACGTTGTCACCGACTCATTGTGAGTAATTATTTAGCAGCGCACGGTTGGAGAGTATTGCATATTATGCAAAATAATAAAGGTGACATCATTACACAAGCACATCAATTAGGACAATGGGGCGCGATGCCGATATTAGAAGATGATGGTGAAGTCGTCTATCCTGAAAATATAGATTAAGGTATATATCACCATAAGTCCAAATGTAACCACGCATATTATAAATCGACAGTGAGGCAGATGATCCGTCTGCCTTATTTTTTGTAAAAAATTCACAAAATCGCTGCAATTATATGGTATTTTCAATCTAAAAATGAGATCCTGCTTATAAGAAATGAATTTTTAAATGAGTGAGGGATAACAGATGAAGAAGTTAATTGAAGTGGTAGGCGCAGTGATTTATGACAACAATAAAATATTATGTGCACAACGCAGTGAACAAATGAGTTTACCTTTATTATGGGAATTTCCTGGAGGTAAAATTGAACAAGGTGAATCTGACGTTGATGCTTTAAAACGCGAAATCCGTGAAGAAATGAAATGTGATTTAGAAGTTTTAGAAAAAGCTACAACAACGACTTATGAATATGATTTCGCAGTGATTCAACTTACTACATATAAATGCAAATTACAAAAACAAATGCCGACATTGACAGAACACAAACAAATTCAATGGCTGAATGCAGAAGATTTACATCAATTAGAATGGGCACCCGCAGATATACCGGCAGTCGATAAAATAGTTGAAGAAGGATAATGGCTATGGAAAATTTAATCGATGATTTGAAACTTTCACTGCATAAAGGATTTATCGATCGTTCTTTGGTTCATCAAGGACACCATGTTCCGAAGTTGTTGATTAATAATGAAGAAGAAAATGTATTATCAACAGTTATTGATGAATTGCAGAAATGCCAATCCTTTATGATTTCCGTTGCCTTTATTACAGAAAGTGGGTTAGCGAGTTTAAAAGCGCATTTATATGATTTAGCTCAAAAAGGAGTCAAAGGTAAAATTCTGACTTCCAATTACCTAGGCTTCAATACACCTAAAATGTATGAAGAGCTTCTGAAATTAGATAATGTTGAAGTACGTTTAACTGAAGTGCCGGGTTTTCATGCTAAAGGTTATATATTTGAACATGACCAATTTTCTTCATTGATTGTAGGCAGTTCAAATTTAACTTCTAATGCGCTCAAGGTGAATTATGAACATAATATTCTTTTTTCTACACATCAAAATGGGGATTTAGTGCATCGTGTTAAACATCAATTTAATGAATTGTGGAATCAAAGTACATCTTTAACCCCTGAATGGATTGCTGAATATCGTAAAATCTATGAGCCTCAAACTGTAAAAGATATTTTTGCAGAAAGCCGATTACAAACGAATTTGATTCATCGAGTGGATGAAGCGGTTCAAATCCAACCGAATTTAATGCAAGTAGAAGCATTAAAATCTTTGAAAGAAGTCCGAGCGCAAGGTGAAGATAAAGCATTAATTATTTCTGCTACGGGGACAGGGAAGACAATTATGTCTGCATTAGATGTTCGACAAGCAGAACCAAAACGTTTTCTTTTTGTAGTGCATAGTGAAACAATTTTAAATGATGCAATGAAGGCTTACCAAAAAGTATTAGCCACAGAACCTACCTCTGCTTTTGGTAAACTCTCAGGTACCCATAAAGACATCAACGCTAAATATTTATTTGCGACTGTTCAGACACTATCTAAAGAAGCAATTTATCATCAATTTGATCCGACAACTTTTGATTATATCGTTTTTGATGAAGCGCATCGTTCAGCTGCTGATACGTATCAACGTATTTTCCATTATTTCCAGCCTAAATTTATGCTGGGTATGACTGCTACACCAGAACGTACAGATGATTTAAATATTTTTGAACAATTTGATTACAACGTTGCGTATGAAATTCGTCTGCAAAAAGCCTTGGAAAGTGAAATCTTATGTCCGTTTCATTATTTTGGGGTGTCTGATTATATTCAAGATGGCATATCCGTAGATGATAATAGTCAATTACGCTATCTGACTTCTGAAGAACGTGTGAAGTATATCTTGGATAGAACTGATTATTATGGTTATTCAGGCGACACATTAAAAGGGCTTATCTTTGTAAGTCGAAAAAATGAAGCGGTAGAACTTGCTGAAAAACTTACAAATCATGGCATAGCAACTGTAGCGTTGACCGGTTCAGACTCGCAACAACGTCGTAATGAAGTGATTCAGCAGCTTAAAGATGGCGATATCAACTATATTATTACGGTTGATTTATTTAATGAAGGGATTGATATTCCTGAAATCAATCAAGTGGTTATGTTGAGAGGTACGCAGTCCAGCATTATTTTTGTACAGCAGCTCGGACGTGGTTTGCGTAAAAGTGCTAATAAAGATTACGTCACTGTCATTGATTTTATAGGCAACTATAAAAATAACTATTTGATTCCGATAGCGTTGTCAGGAGATCATTCGCATAATAAAGATAATTATCGTAAATTCTTAACAGATAATGCACCTCTAAAGGGTGTGTCGACGATTAATTTTGAAGAAGTCGCAAAGAAGAAAGTATTCGAATCTATTCAAAGTGCGACATTGAATGAAATGAAAATGATTGTAGAAGCTTACCAGAATGTCAAAAATAGAATTGGAAGTATACCCACATTAATGGATTTCATTGAACAGAATTCTATCGATCCAGCTGTCTTGTTATCGAAATTTGCTAATTACGAGGAATTTTTAGAAAAGAAAGTGCATAAGCAAAAGCGTATCACAGAAGATGCTTCTAAAAATTTAACGTTTATGTCAAAAGAACTGGTACAAGGTTTGAAGAGTTCTGATTACATGACAATTGAACTCTTGGTTGAACAAGATGAGAGCTTTGACAGTTTAGTTCAGAAGCTGCAGGAAAAAGATAGCGGGATAAGTGAAGCGGATGTACGTACCAGTTTAAGAGTACTAGATCAATCGTTTTTAAAAGCGGGATTAGATAAGCAATATGGCCCGCCTATTATTAATATTCGCCAAAATGGCAAATATATCGGATTAAGTGAGCAATTCAAAAACAACTTAGAAAATGATGTCTTTCGTACACATTTTGAAGATTTAATGCAGCTATCACATTATAAGCATTTGAATGATTATCATAACAGTAATCGCTTGGTTTTATATCATAAATATTCACGCAAAGATTTTTTAAGAATTATGAATTGGGAAAAGGATGAATCTTCGACTGTTTACGGTTATAAACAAAAATATCAGACCTTGCCTATCTTTATCACCTATCATAAAAAAGAAGATATCAGTGAAACGACTGCATATGAAGATGAATTTTTAAATCAAGATGAGTTGAAGTGGTTTACACGCTCTAATCGTTCCTTGAAATCTCCTGAAGTTAAAAATGTGATCCATCACCAAGCGTTAAATACACCGATATATATATTTGTGAAAAAAGAAGATGCAGATGGTAAGAATTTTTATTACCTGGGAAATGCACATTATATGAAAGATAGTGCACAAGATGCAAAAATGCCGGAAGGGAAAAATGTAGTGACGATGCATCTTGCTATGGAAACGCCTGTACGTGATGATGTATACCGTTATTTAGTTGAAAAATGATTTTAGTGCCTGACTCGTGATGGAGTCAGGCTTTTTGTTGGATATGAAGAACAGAATAGATATAATTCAACTTGTGGTTAACAGAGAAGCACAAAACTTCAAATGTGCAGTGACAAGAAACTTCATATAACATAAAGAGAATTCAAATGTATTTTAAGAGAATAGACGAAATAATATTTCTAGAAATGGGGGGAGATAATATGAAAGAAAGGATTATAGTTATTGGCAGCCCTGGTTCAGGGAAATCTACATTTGCCAAACAGTTAAGTCAGAAAATGAACATTCCAGCATTCCATTTAGATAAACTTTTTTGGAAAAATGATAATGAAATGGTTGAACAAGAGGAATTTGTAAGACAAATTGAAAAAATAATTGCTGAAAATGAAACTTGGGTTATAGATGGAAATTATAGGGGTTCTTTACCTTTACGGTTAGAAAAAGCAGATCTTGTTATTTGGTTAAAAGCACCACGTTGGAAATGTATTTTGAATGTCATTAAACGTTACTTTAAATTATTGAAAAATGAGGATACTGGCGGCAATCCAAAATCACTGCGTTTTGAATTTTTAAAATACATATGGGATTTTCCAAAGAATCATTTTCCTTCAATCATGGAAGCTAAAGCACATTATTCTAATAGGGTCGAATGGATTGAATTAAATGGTTTTAAAGAAATCGCTCGTTTCATGAAAGAAAATAAAATAAACCACTAATCCATATAACCATTTGGAATAGTGGCGGTAATTAATAAAGTAGATTTGATGAGCTTAATGGTGATGAGATGCAATACCTGCACGTGTTGATTTGCGTTTGTTTGTATAATACATTAAGGCAATTGTTGAATTGACTACTGCAGATGAAATTATCAAGACATCATCATATCTAGCAAAAAGTAGACTCAAAATGTAACCAGTAATGATGATTATGAGAGACACAAATATGAGACGTATATTTTTATAATGATTATGGAAGTATGAAGTATTTAACCATAAACCTATAAAGAATAATAAAATACTTCCATACATAAAGTGTACTTCAAATAAGCGGTTGATTTTGTCGCTAGAGCTGAAGACAATTGCCGCATTAACACCACCTAAAGCAATATTGATAATGAGATGTGCGTATGATAATTTGAATCCGACAGTACGGTGCCGATGATTAATGTAAAATTCTGTGACAGCCCAATAGGTTAAGAATAATCCGATTAAAATCATGAATTGAAAGATATAGAGATAATCGAACTTAGTAATATTGAAGATACTCGCAATCCCTACAAGCAACTCACCGAATACGATAATAGTTAATAAGGCATAACGTTCAACTAGATGCATCATATTGACAGGTGATTCTACAAGGTACTTTCTAAAAGGAATCCAGCCGACCGCCGCGATAAAAAGTCCGATATTTCCAGGCACAAATCGATAAGTAGCGGGAGTAAGTAATCCGATAATTGAAAGCACCGCAACAATCAAAGTGACAAGTCCTGAAGTCATACATGTCATCTTATCGCCTTTTGATTGTGTTTGCGGAATGTGTAACAAATACTGAAGGCTAATGCTGAAATAAAGTAATGACATACAGGTCATGAATGGAACGAAAGTTTTATTGAAATCCGGATAGAAACTATTAGATAGGAATATTAAGAGAAAGATATTTACTATTGTGAATGCGACATCTTTCGGCGAAAGTTCTCCGAAGCGGTTCGTGAATACGGTTTGATGTGTCCATAAAAGCCATAGGAACAAACTCATTAGAATATAGACAACGAATGTATCTAGAGAAAGTGTGCCATTTTTTCAGTATGTAAAAGCACATGCGCAATTTTTTGTAAGGCATATACAAATATTAAATCATAAAATAGTTCATGGAAATTTGCGCGCTTATCTTGTAAATAACGAGGAATAGGATTAGACGCCATGTGTGTTCAGATCCTGTTGTAAGTTTGGCGACTTAGTTCTTTATTTCTGAAAGTCTCTTGTATTTTATTATGTATGACAGTGAAAGAAAAGAACTTTTATTGTGAAAATATTACGTATGAGAAAATTTGCGGAGAAAATCTATGGAATTATACAAAAAAGCGAGCCCCTTCAAAGAAGGGGCTCGTTATTATTTTAAAGCTTAGATTAAGCTTTGTTTACTGAAGCATCGAAGATTGTATCGATAGCTTCTTGTAATTTTTCATTGAATTCTGCATCTGATTGTTGTGCGTTTAAGTCAGATACTAATGCACGTGAGAAGCTTGCGATTAAACCATCATTTTGTTTCAAGATTTTGTTTGCTTCGTCGCGGCTGTAACCACCAGATAATGCAACCACGCGGATTACTTGTGGATGTTCAATTAATTCGCTGTAAGCATTCACTTTAGTTGGAATAGTTAATTTCAACATTACATATTGATCTTTTTTCAAGTTATCTAATTCAGCTTTGATTGCTTCAGCTAAGTTAGCTTCGATAGCTTCTTTGTCTTTAGCATTGATGTTAACTTCAGGTTCGATAATTGGTACTAGACCAGCTGCAATGATTTCTTTTGCAACTTCAAATTGTTGTTTAACAACTTTTTCAATTGCTTCTTTATTATTTTCTAAGATGTTAGAACGCATTTTAGTACCGAAGATACCACGTTCGTTCGCACGATCTAATAATTTATCTAAGTCTGGAATAGGTTTCATTAATTGAACGCCGTCAGCTTCTTCAGCCAAACCTTTGTCGACTTTCAAGAATGGAACGATACCTTTATCTGCTAAATATGAACCTGTGTATTTGCCCTCAACTTCACGGTCCATAGTTTGTTCGAATAGAATCGCACCTAAGATTTTTTCTCCGTTAAATGCAGGTGAAGTAATGATACGAGTACGCATATCGTGTACAAGGTTGAACATTTCTTCATCGTTAGAGTATTCATTTTCTTCAACGCCATAATCTTTTAGCGCTTTCGGAGTACTACCACCGCTTTGGTCCAATGCTGCGATAAATCCTTTACCATTTTTAATTTTGTCAAATTGTTCTTGGTTCATTTATTGACACTCCTCTTTCCGCATTTTGCTTTTCTCTTTCAATGTCTAGTATGGAAAAAAATAATTGATTTCGCAAATACTTTACTTTAAAAAAATTAAAAAAAACGCTTACTCTTAAGAATTTGTCAAAAAGTCGTTATAATAGCTTTGAGAGAGGGTGGAACAAGTGAGTCAAATCGAGCAATTATTTAGAGGCGGCATTCAAAAAGTAGGTGATCCGAATGCTGAAAATCCTTTAGAACAAGAATGGTCGACAGCAGCGTTTAAAAATCCGACAGACCAAGCGGTTTTACTAACGAAAACAGGTTTAGTTGGTGATGATGTCGGGGAGAAAAAACATCATGGCGGACCAGAAAAAGCATTATTTGCTTATAGTAAATCGCATTATGAAAAATGGACAGTAGAATATCCGGAAGTTCATTTTAAACCAGGGTTGAATGGAGAGAATGTTTCCGTAATTGATATGGATGAAACTTCTGTTTATATTGGTGACATCTATCAAATCGGAGGAGCGACTGTACAAGTTTCACAACCGCGCAGACCTTGTTGGAAGCCAGGGAGACGTGTGCGTTGGATTGAATGGGGAAGACGTATCCAAGAAACTGGAAGAACTGGATGGTATTTTCGTGTATTAAAGGAAGGACCTATTCAACAAAATGATATCTTTCGTTTAATAGAACGTCCATGTCCAGAATGGTCTATTGTTGAAATGAATGATGTGCTCTATCATCATAGTGATAATAAGGAAAAACTCCTTGATTTGTTGGAATGCGATTATACACCGATTTCATGGAAAGAAGAGCTTGAAAAATTAATAAATGGAGAAATAGTAGATCATACAAGACGTTTATATGGTCCGAATATTGCTGATTAACCAATAAGAAAGACTCACGCTTTGGCGTGAGTCATTTCCTTTTTCAGAGACTTCTAATAACACACTCATGAGATTATCTGTAAAGAAGGGGTAGTAAATTTACGAATAATCTTCACATGAGTGCATCTACTAATATTTAACAAAGGGGTGAACAGGATACCTGTTATTTAGTGTGTTTCCAATTTCACATCTTCAATATGAATTAGGTTTTATGTTATTTTTAATCATTTATGAAAATAGGTTAAACATTTAATTGCTGGAATGAGGAGGGTAAATCTCACTCAAGCAGTTTGTTTATTTAGTAGTATCAAGTCATATTACTACTTCTATAAGTTTTACTTGTTCTATAGGGCTGATAAGAATCAAGTAACAAAGAGAATTTGTTTTTACAGAGCACAGAATACAGTATAGGAGCTTCGGCTCTATTAAATTTTTATGATACACGAATATCTAGGGCAGTTTTTATTCGTATAACATGTTTTTAGTTACACATGGGTTTAAGTTATGACCTGAATGATATAAATCATTAAACCGGTTACGCTTCGTTTACACCATCCATGGTCTAGGCTTTTTATTATTTTTTTGTTGTAAAGGCAGTTTGTCTCTCTTCACAACTTTAGGTTCTTTTCCTGACTCAATTTTCTTTTTTAACTTAGAATCGAGTTTATAGGTTTGAAAAGGGACAAAAACACGATTAGAAGTTGCTTTACAGTTCGGGCAAACTGCTGAGTCATGATTTTCGTTCATAGATTGATTCAACGTAAATTCTCCGTGACTGGGACATGCGTACGTGTAATTCGGCATTACTCATCAGGCTCCAAACTTGGAACGATATCATCGTTGAAAATTTCACGCGGAATTGCGATTGTACAACATGCGTTAGGAACATCTACAATACCGGCAACTGTACCTTGAACAGGGGCAGTACCTAATAACATGTAAGCCTGTTCTCCGGTAAAGCCACGTGTTTTTAAAAATTCAATGGCATTTAAACAAGCATTTCGATACGCAGTGTTCGCATCTAAATATTGCTGTTCGCCACTGAATTCATCTACTGAGATACCTTCAAATACAATATAGTCTGTATAATTCGGCATCACAGGACCAGGTTTGAAAGTAGGGTTTTGTTTGTTTTGATATTTTTCCATGCCGTTTTTAATCACGTTGACACGTAAATCAATCCATCCAGGCATTTCTATGCCTCCACAAAATGTAATTTCACCATCACCTTGTGAAAAATGTAAATCTCCGACTGACAACTTGGCTCCATCCACAAAAACTGGGAAATAAATACGAGAACCTTTCGAAAGGTTTTTAATGTCGCAATTTCCGCCGTTTTCTCTAGGAGGAACGGTCCTAGCGCCTTCTTTAGCTACACGATCGAAATCTTTACCTTTTAATGAACCGAGCACTACTGCATCTTCTTCAGGCAAGTTGGCTAAAACTGGTTCCCGATTCGGATCAGTAGCAACTAAAGCTTTTTCACGACGATTCCATTCATCTAGCATTTCTTGCGAAGGTGCGACACCGATTAATCCTGGGTGGATTAATCCCACGAATTCAACACCGGGTACATGACGGCTCGTCGCATAGATACCATTGAAATCCCAAATTGATTTTTGGGCATTTGGATAATGGTCGACTAAGAAACTGCCACCGTTTGTTTTATCAAAAATACCATTGAATCCCCATTCACGTTCAGTAAAAGCGCCGATATCTAAGATATCTACTACTAATAAATCTCCAGGTTCAACGCCGTTAACATGAACTGGACCGCTTAAAACATGTACACGATTCAAATTCACATATTTGATGTCGCTTGGATCATCATTGTTTCCGACTTGTCCGTCAGTCCAATCTAAACATTCCATTCGGAAAGACTCTCCCGGGTCCACCGAAAACACGGCCGGAATATCCGGATGCCATCGATTGTGTCCAGGATGCGCTTGTTGATCCATTTTTTTATTTAAATCTACACTAAATAACTTCTTAGGCATTTGCCTACCCCCTTGTTGAAATATCTTTATGACTGAAAAATTTCTGCCGTACTAGAAGTTTTATTCCTCGAAAAGCAACATATTAAACTAAATATTCAGAAATTTGTGTAAATAATTTTGAGAATTTGTAAAAGTAGATAACGACAACAATGAAATCGATGTGGTAATAATAGAAGAAAGGAGAGATAATTTATGAAAAAGTTTTTGAGATTTTTAATTGCCGAATTATTTTCTGCAGCAGGTATTTTTCATTTCCTAAAACCAGAAGGTTTTACGCGAATCGTGCCGGAGTATTTACCGTTGCGTAAAACAGCAGTTTACGTAACAGGTATATTCGAAATTATTTTCGGGATACTTTTATTCTGGAAACGTCCATGCAAGTGGACTAAATGTGTTATCAATGCATTCTTGTTAGCTGTTTTTCCAGCTAATATCTATATGGCACGTAAAAAATTGCCGTTAGGTGATCAAGAAGTTCCGAAATGGGGGCTTTATGCAAGGTTACCCCTTCAATTTGTTTTAATGTGGTTCGTTAAAAAAGTATAAATAATATGAAAGCCTGATTCTCTAAATATACAGAATCAGGTTTTCATTTAATATATCCTTTCAAAAAGAGGGATTTTTAAAAGTACGGACGTTAAATGGTCCGTACTTTTTTAAGTTTATACATGAAATTATATTTCGGAATATGCTATTAACAAAAATTATATTGTAATAAAATTTCAATTATGCAATAATGAAAGCGATTACAAAAATGATAGTTAATTTTTTATGGGTAGAGTGTAGCGTAGAAATTATTCTTTAAATCAGAGGTGGCATACATGCAATTAGGATTTTCAGTTTATTTAGGAGAAGATTTTGACGAAACATATATTGAAGCAATGTTGAACAAAGGATTCCGCTATATTTTTACATCATTGCAAATTCCAGAAGATGATCAAACTCAGTATTTAGAGCGTTTAAGACAACTCTCAATTTTAAATCAGTCACGAGCAAAAGTGATTGCTGATGTGAATGGAAAAACTTTTGGACAACTTGGATTATCATTAGAAAATCCTTCTAGTATAAAGGATGCAGGAATAGATATTATTCGATTAGATGAAGCAATAGATATCAATCAACTTGCAGATTATGTCGAAAATGGAAACCCTATCATGCTTAACGCGAGCACAGATGCATTTCCTATTTTACGCGAATTAAATGATAGAGGTATTTCTCAAGAAAATATTTACGTTGCACATAATTATTACCCGAGACCTAACACAGGTTTAGATACTGCCTTTTTCCAACATATTAATGAACGATTGAAAGGCGCATATCCAGAATTACAAATCATGGCATTTGTGCCTGGAACAAAACTTCGTGGTCCGATTCATCGAGGATTACCGACATTAGAAGCGCATCGGTATCAACACCCTTTAGCTTCAGCGTATGACCTGGAACTCATGCTTACAGATGTTGTTTGTATAGGTGATTCCGGTATTAATGATTTTATGATGAGACAATTTTTCCATTATGCAACTGAAAATACGGTGTGGTTGCGTACTAATTTAGACTCAGATAGTCCTTATTTACGAGGTTTTACAAATAAACCAGATGTTGCACGCGATGTGGTGCGTGCACAAGAGTCACGCAAAGAATTTAACGATGAAGTAGAGGCAAGAAATGCTGTGGAACGTCCGCAAGGCACAATTACATTAGACAACAATTTATATGGTCGCTATATGAATGAATTAGAAATCACAAGACGTGATTTACCTGCTGATGCTGCAGTAAATGTATTAGGTCATATTGAAGATGCAGATTTAGACTGTATTAAGCTGATTCAATCAGGTACACCTTTTAAACTTTTTAATGAAAAAGGAGAAGAAGAAAATGGACATTAAAAAATTAATGACAGAACACCGTAATGAAAGGACGATGAACCTAGATGAATTAAGTACAGAAGATTTTGTGACTGTGATGAATGATGAAGATAGACTAGTGCCTGAAGCGATTGCTCATGAAAAGAAAGTAATCGCAAACGTAATTGATACAGTTATAGAGGCTTTTAAAAATGGCGGTCGTCTTTTTTACATCGGCGCAGGTACAAGTGGACGTTTAGGTGTATTGGATGCCGCAGAATGTGTACCGACTTTCGGAGTATCTCGTGATATAGTTATCGGATTAATTGCAGGAGGATCTAAAGCAACGACTGAAGCTATTGAAGGAGCAGAAGATAACCTTAAACTTGCTGAAGCCGACCTTAAAGGACACTTACTGACTGAGAAAGATGTTGTTATTGGTTTAGCAGCCAGTGGCCGTACTCCCTATGTTATCGGAGGATTGAAATACGCGAAAGCAGTAGGTGCCAAAACAGCTGCTTTAGCTTGTGTTAAAGATTCAGAAATCGGCGATGTCGCAGATATTGCAATTGAAATCGAAGTAGGTCCAGAAATTCTGACAGGTTCTACTCGCCTTAAATCAGGAACAGCACAGAAATTAGTTTTAAATATGATTTCTACAGGTGCGATGGTTGGTATTGGAAAAGTTTATGAAAATCTAATGGTTGATGTCAAACCCACAAACAATAAGTTGAAACAACGTGCTTTAAATATTATTTCAGAAATAGTAGAAGTACCGATAGAAAAGAGTGAACAACTTTTTCATGAAGCACGCGACAATGTAAAAACAGCAATTGTTATGGGTCTGCATAATATATCATATTCAGAAGCAACAAAAAGATTGGAAAAGGCAGATGGTTTTATTCGAAACACCTAAGGAGCGTGAGACATGATGTCAAAAGAAGAGAGAATTGCCCGGGAAATATTAGAAAATGTGGGTGGAAAAGAAAATTTAGAACGTGTTATTCATTGCATGACTAGAGTACGAATGGATATTATTGATTATTCCAAAGTTAACATCGAAGGGCTGAAAGCGATTAATGGTGTTATGGGTGTCGTTGAAGACGAGTCACTACAAGTTATTGTAGGACCTGGCACAGTTAATAAAGTCGCGAATGCCATGAGTGAGATGATTGGTGTTCCATTAGGAGAACGTATTTCACATCATCAAAATTCAGAAAACACAAACAGACCTAAATCGGATAAAGAACGTGTTGAAGAAGAAGCGCAATTATTTAAAAGTCAGATGAATCAAAAAAAGAAACCATCGAAATGGCGTAAGGTTTTACGCACTATTGCGAATATATTTGTTCCTTTAATTCCAGCATTTGTCGGTGCAGGATTAATCGGCGGTATTAGTGCGGTTCTTTCGAATTTGTTAGTTGCAGGTAAAATTGATGGAGCATTTTGGCAAGAAATGGTCATGGTTTTCGATATTATTAAAAACGGTATATTTGCATATTTAGCAATTTATGTAGGTATTAATTCCGCTAAAGAGTTCGGTGCAACGCCTGGTCTTGGTGGTGTCATTGGTGGTACTACATTACTGACAGGTATGACACCTGACAAACCTTTACACAACATCTTTAACGGTGACGCACTGGCTGCAGGTCAAGGCGGTGTTATTGGTGTTATTTTTGCAGTTTGGATTTTAGCAATGATTGAAAAAAGATTGCATAAAGTTATTCCGAATTCTATTGATATTATCGTAACACCGACGATTACTTTATTAATTATGGGACTAGCGACCATCTTCTTGATAATGCCGGTTGCTGGGGTTGTATCAGAAGGTATTTTAGCAGCAATCAAGTGGGTACTGGATATAGGCGGCCCATTCAGCGGATTTGTGTTAGGTGCGACATTCTTGCCGCTTGTCATGTTTGGTCTGCATCAAGTGTTAACACCGATTCATATTGAAATGATCAACCAAGATCATGCGACGTTTTTATTGCCCGTATTAGCAATGGCAGGGGCTGGACAAGTTGGTGCAGCATTTGCATTGTGGGTAAAATGCCGTAAGAACAAAAAAATCATTCGTCTCTTAAAAGGTGCATTGCCAGCAGGTATTTTAGGAATTGGCGAACCGTTGATTTATGGGGTGACATTACCACTAGGTCGACCGTTTATTACTGCATGTATCGGTGGCGGCATTGGCGGTGCTGTGATTGGCGGTATCGGTCATATCGGTGCTGTAGCAATTGGACCTAGCGGTGTATCATTGATTCCATTGATTTACGATAATATGTATCTCGGTTATATTGCAGGATTACTTGCAGCATATGCGGGCGGATTTGTCGCTACATATTTCTTTGGCACAACAAAAGATATGACAGCGCCGCAAGAAGCTGATGAAGCGGATGTGTAAATAATGGAAACAGAACATCTAATTATTCATATTCGAGAGCAGATGAAACATCTTACTAAGAACGAACAACACATTGCACAATTTCTACTAGAGCATCCAGAAAAAGTACTGGAAATGAGTGCACAAACTTTAGGAGATGTGACAAAGACAAGTTCAGCCACAGTTATTCGTTGTGCACATAAACTTGGATTCAAAGGATTTGTCGATTTGAAATTGTCATTATCTCGGAATTTACCACAACATGAAGCGCATAACTATAAAGAAATTGCACAAGATGAGTCGCCTAGAGAAATCAAACGTAAATTATTATCACGGGCTGCTTATACGTTAGAAACGACAGAAGTGTTATTGGAAGATCAAGCATTAGAAGCATTGGTTGATAAATTGTATGATGTGCAAAAAATTGTGGTCTTTGGTGTTGGCGCAAGTCACATTGTTGCTGAAGATATCTATCAAAAATTCACGCGTGCAGGTATGGAAGTGATTCAAAGTGCTGATGCTCATGTATTAGCGACTGTATTGGCAGGGTATCATAAAAAAGATAATGTCTTATTTATTGGTGTTTCTAATTCAGGGCATAATCAGGAGACATTACGTTTAGCACATGTTGCGCATTATTATGGTGCAACCGTAGCAGCAATTACGAGCAGAAGCGATTCGAAATTGGCGGGAGAAGCGGATATCGTGTTATTGCATGACGCCAGTTCTGAAAAGAGTTTACGTTTAGCAGCTACAAGTTCCCTCATTGCTCAATTGATGACGGTTGATATTTTGTTTTATACGTATTTATCCAAAGATTATCAAGCCCATGTCGCACATTTAAGTGAAACTAAAAAAGCAGTAGAAATGTATATCGATTCTTCACAATAATTTGCAGTATTAAGAATTATTGAAGATAATACAGAAAATAGAGAGAAAGGGGAAAATGGTAAGCAATCACTGGAAACAAATGGCGCAATTATTCGTCATGAACAAATGGGGCAAGGTCCTTTGCTGATTATGATACCAGGTGCAAGTGGCGTTAATGATAGTTACATGGATACAGCAGAGGAACTGAAATCACATTTCACTGTTGTTTTGCCTGATAGAAGAGGATATGGATACAGTGAACTGACAGAACCAATGCCGGCATCGATTAATCAAACGCATGATACGTTCAGACTTGAAAAAGATACTGAGGACATGGCAGCGTTGGCTAAAAACCTAAGTGATAATGCAGTATACATCATGGGAACAGATACCGGAGCAGTTGTTGCCATGCGCATGTTGGAAAAATTCCCAGATTTGATTGTAGGTGCAGCCATACATGAACCTTTAAATGCAACTGTTTTCCCAAATAGAACAGAACTTGAAAAAGAAGCTCAAAAAATTTCTCAAGCTGCAGAAATTGAAGGTATACCTGCGGCGATGCGTATCTTTGAATATGTTATGAAACCATCACAATTAGATATGAAGGTTTTAGTAGAAGATACTATCGCACCATGTGCAGTATGTTCACCAGACACAATGGATTCTAATAGTGCTGAATCTACGAAAATTTGGATGCAATATGAACTACGACAATACATGGATTATGAAGTGGATTTAGGGCAATTACGTAAAATAGCACATAAGATTGCTTGGTTAAAAGGTAAAGCATCTAAAGGATCATTAGTGTATCAAGCTTCAGATTTATTTGCTAGGGACATGGACAAAGAAGCTTCAGAAGTAGCTGGCGGACACTTCGGTTACGTACAAGAACCGGAATCATTCGCAAAAGATTTAAGCAGTATTTTAGATAAATAACAGCAAATTATGAAGGCTTTCGTTCAATCGAAAGTCTTTTTATTTTCCTGAAATTTTTATACATAAAAAAATCGCTTCCTAGTTTTACAACTAGAAAGCGACCTTGAGATAGTTTATTCCATTACATTAAGTTTCTGAAATCAAAAGGGGATTTCAATTTATGACAACGTTCGATATCCGAACTTATTTATCTTTTTTAGTTAGGTAGCTTTGGCTTGCTACTTTATTATTATCAACAATGACATATTCAGGACGGATTGGTGTGTTTTCCATAGCGTTAGTAAGCATTTCTTCTACACCTTTTTGAATACGTTTTTGAGCTTCAACAGTCATACCTGAATTTTTAAGTGAACGCCAAGGGTGATCTTTTGGTGCTGGTTGTGGGAACCAAACGTCGCCACCATATCTGATATGTCCGTCTTCAACAGCTTTAGTAATTGCATCTGTATCAACAATTGAACCACGTGCACAGTTAACTACAACTGTACCTTTTTGCATTTTATCGATAACACTTGCATCGAATTTACCTTTTGTATCAGGAGTAAGTGGTGATTGAATAATGATGACATCAGAAGTTTCTACTAATTCATCAAATTCTACATATTCAACGCCTAATTCTTTTTCAACATCTTCTTTTCTGAATGGATCGTTATAACGGATGTTAACATTAAATGGTTTTAAACGTTGTGCAGTTAATTGACCAATACGTCCAAATCCGAAGATACCAATTTTTTTCTCTTGTAATTCAAATGCGCCAGAACCTACTAATGGTAAGTCCCATTCGCCTTCCATTGCTTGTCTATGGCCTTCTTCATAGTTTCTAAGCAATAATAGTGTTTCTAAAACGTTTTGTTCAGCAACACTTTCGTTGTTACTACCTGTTACTTCAGCTACAACAATGCCGTGTTCTGCAGCTGCTTCAATATCTACGTGGTCAGAACCGATACCAGCTGTAATTGCATATTTAAGATTTTTAGCTTTTTCGATTCTTTCTTTAGTGATATAAGCAGGTAAGAATGGAGAAGAAATTACAACATCCATATCCTCAACGTATTTATCAATTTCTTCGTTACTAGAAACCAAGATTAGCTCGTTATCAGTACCTTTTAAGAATTCTGGTAGACCTAAAGCTTCTTGTTTAGATAATAATTGAGTAGATTTTGATGCTTCTGGGAATAATGCTACAATTTTCATTAAAAATCATTCTCCTTTTAAATGATAATTGGCTGCTGTCTTCTTTTCTGTTATTGATAAAAGTACTTAATAACGCAAAAAACTCCCATCACCTCAATATGCGTATGGCATATGAGAATGACGGGAGTAGTTTTCAGCACGTTTAGTACTTAAGACCAATCCGTTGAAAAGAATATATATGAAGGCAACAGTCAGTTCGCTTTTGCCTTAGTTACTATGGATGCTCAATAGTTTCTGATTAGTCAGCTGCACAATCAGTACACTGTACCAATTTTTTAAACTATTGAGAAAGTGTTGAGAATGTTTCTCAACTACTTGATACTTCAATACTAATACGTATCGTTTTGTTTGTCAAACTTTTGTAACAAGATATTTAATTTCTAGACAAATTTGTCATAGTTGTGACAAATAAAATGATTATAAAAACACGCCATGAAATATTGATACTATTTATTTTTATAAAATAGAATATTAGATTTGAAACTTTAAATTACACTGAAAAATATCATGACTATATCCAAGAGATAATTTTTGGTTTGGAGAAGCAAATTTGATTAACGCTTCCACAGTATAGAAAGTTAAGGTTCAATATGGTAATCTGCTTATAAAATATAAAATCTAGTTGTAGAAAATATTTATCGAGATATTTAAACCAAGAGGAGGCAGCACCAAATGAGAAAATGGGGACTGACGTTACTTGCGGTATTTTTAACGATCATTCTTACAGCATGCAATCAAAATGATTCAAAAGATGAACACAAAAAAGAAACTTCTGAAAAAACAAGTCAAAAGAAAGAAGCATCTCAAGATGAAAGTGGAGAAGGATTTAAAGCATTAAAAGAAAAAGAACTTAACTCGCAGAGAAATAAAAAAACTACTAATGATAGTTCTGACAATCAAATTATTGATTATACAGATAAACAAAAAATTGCTATGTTACTCTTCCAACCTGGATTAGATGATAAATTCATTACGGCAGATGACGTATTAAAAGGAGAATATCAATCAAAATTTAGTGATGGCGTTAAAAAGAAACATTTGCCGAAATTAACAGTGACCTCATTACCGGAAAATACTCAAATGGATAACACACCCACAGGAACTAAGTTTTATAATATTCAACCGTTTCCCTCACAATACTCAGTGAATATCGCGATGAATGAGCATAATATGATTATCTTTGGTTCACAAAGTCCGATACCTGATTACAATGAATTATTACATGGGTTGGATGGAATGGCCAAAGTTTATAAAACAAAAGATGTTATTAAGTCGGAAAAAGATAATCCTAAATTAAAAGAAGTAGAAGATAAAGTTGATATGCAATAGCTGACAAGGCAGACTTAAGTAGTCTGTCTTTTTTATTGAATTAAGCAATAATTGAGACGGAGGGGTGTCTAGCTTCAGACAACCTTCAGTCTAACCTTTGTGGGATTAATTGGTATTATAACTTTCGTGTGATAGCATGAAAACCAGTAAAAACAACGTACGTAAGATAAAGTGATTTTTAAATGTTACTGTAAAATTCCAGAAAGGACGTCACTAAGATGAAACAGTATTTTCGAGAAATAGGACAAAAATTATGGTTTAATCTTCTTGCAATAATCTTAGGGATTGTCTTATTTACTCTTTATTTATTATTTGATAAGGGCTATTTATGGTTGGGATTCTTATTTTCTATTTTAATTATCATTCCAGCTGGTTACCGTATTTGGAAATATAAGCGCAAATAAAAGTCTTCGCACACATATTCAGCGAAGACTTTTATTTCATTTATTATTCATGTTTACTACGCTCTTTGATCAAAGCTTTACGCATTTGCTGACGTGAACCGTACGTACTTTCTCGTACTAATTTTTCATTACGCATACCTGCACCTATGGCACCTGCTATTGTGGAAATAGAAGCTGTGAACCATGCGATAAAGATATATAGAGAAAATGGTGCAGCATGTTTTAACTCTAATTGTCGCCCTAAGAATCCCGGTGGTAGTAGTATTAGTGCAGCAATGATATAGATTAGAAGCAATACCAGATAATATATCAAGACAGAAGTACCTAAGGTAGTTAATGTCGTCATATTATATAAGCGTGTTATTTTACGATTTGTACTATACTTCGTAGATTCCCATAAGTTGTGGGCTAAAATAATCCAAGCAATCATGCCGATAATCGCAAATAAGGATAACATGGTTAATCTTCCTGCAGAAAATGTATTGCCGAGTTGCCACATGGTTGAGAAAATCATCCCAGATGCTCCTGTGGTAAAGGCAATTGCGATGACACTGTTCATACTTTGCATCAGGCGAAGCGGATTATTTGCAAAAGTCATGCCGCTTAATAAACGTAAGTTACCGCTGACTTTTGAAGCAACGATATAACGTATATGCATTGTATGTGTTTCATCAGCGTAAGTACGAATTTTTCTTAAGTTAGAAAACGGAAAAATATCATGATACTCTTTTTGGCGTTCTTCATCGTCTTTCTCAGCAGTTCCATTCTGTGCATAATCACTGAATTGCACATTGATTTCATGAATTACTGTCACGATGGTTTTCTCTAAACGTTTAGTTAAAGGGCGCCAACCATAGGCAGGAATGGATATCATACTTGCACCGTTTTCTTCATTGATATCTACTGCGATGACAGATTCATTATCATGAAATAATGGTAAGTCCGTTAAACTGATAATATAATTCCAGTTATAGCGATCTAAATAATCTTCTGTTTTCTGATAGGCCTGTTCGGTATCTTCAGCTGATCCGGTCAAAGCATCTACCACAACTTCAATTTTCCATTTATATTGAGACGAAATATATTTTGATAACAAGTCCGGCAAGTCATAGACCATCTTATGCGATAATTTATTGGCAATACCAGGTGCTGCTACAATTCCGACCACTAATTGTTCCAAATTTTATCCTCCTTTCTGTGTATTTTTATTTTCTTCTGAATCAGAAGAGTAGTATTTCGTTGATTCCCATTCTTTAGCTTCTTCATAGCGAGCACGTTGGCGATAAGAATAAGTCATGTCTCGTATTTTATCTTCATTCTCCACAGATGCTCCTAATGCTCCTGCTAAGAAACCAAGATAAGTAAGAAACCAAGTGAGATATAAGAATTGACCCCAGCTTCTTATACCTTGATTTGAAGTCATCATATTATATAAATCATTCGGTACAAAAAGCGCGACACTTATCATTAGAAGTGCAAATAAAATAATGTAGCTGATTGCTATAATAATGAGCAGTGTTAATACTGTTGTGATGTTATAAACCGTGCGATACGTGCGTGTAGTTAGTGAAGTAGAAGCTTCCCATAGTCCGTGCGCATACATTATCCAAAGTGCCATTCCGCCAATAGCTAAAATTGTTATCAGTAAAAAGCGTAAATTTGAAAATTCAATACTCATTTGCCATGGAGTAGAAAAAATTGTGAGATAAGTAGCTGTCGCAAAAGACAGAGAAATAATTTTTTTGAAATTCGGTATCTCTTTCCAAGGTTCATTAGCACGTGTCATACCTAAAAGTAAAAATATCCAACTTATAATCAACGGGTTGAGTATAAAACGTGTTGTCGTATGAGATCTGGATGTTTCATCTCCATCTTCTTGTTCTGAGGCAGTTTCCATATCATTATCTTGTTTTTGGTCAAACGTTGCTTTTTCGAGTTTGATTCGTGTAATCCATGATAAATTCAATTTGCGCTGCTGTTGCTCTTCGTCTTGATGTTGTGAACGATAAATGCTTTCTGAGAAATAAAGCAAGCATTGTTTTAACTTTTTGCGCAAACCTATCCAACCTAAAGCGGGCAAAGATATTAGCGCAGTTGAATGAGTTTCGTCTAAATTGCCGACAATAATACGACGATTTGAGACGATTGGAAGATCAGTAACTACAATACCGTAGTCCCAGTTATGTTCTTGTTTGACATTTTGGGCAGCATCCAAACTTTTGTTAACATCTTCAGCTGAGCCGATTAAAGGGTCAGTAGTGACATGAAAATACCATTCTGCATCGGTATCTAACTCGCGATTCAAAATGGATGGTAAAGATTCAATAACTTTTTTAGATAAACGTTCTGGGAATCCAGGTGCTGCTATAATCCCGACTTTAATAGATGTCATGTCGAAACCTCCTTTCTTATTAATGAAAAATTCACGACTTATAATTTAAATTTAATTTGCATACAAGTCAAATATCATATGCAATGAAATTCCCTTTGTTGAATATTTGGAAACCTCGTAGAAAATGAGGTTGAGTGTAAAATGTTAAATGAATACAACGAGTGCCAACAAAGTAAGGAGAATATCATCATGAAAAAACATCAATTCATATCACTGGTACTAGGATTTATAGTGATTTTAGCAGGCTGTGGAAAAATAAATGAACAAGATAAAGAAAACCAATCATCAAAGAAAACGGAAACACATCAAAAAACGACATCAAATAAGGAAATAGATTCAGAAAAGCAAACAACAAAAGTTTCCGAAGAAGAAAATCAAAAGAAAGATAATATTGAAGACAAAAAGCGAAAAGAAGAAATACAAAATAATACACCTCTAAGTGATCAAGAAATTAAAAAAGAAGTAGCGATGATGCTGCTGAACCCGCAATTGAAAAAACAATTCATTAATGGACAACAATTAATAGATGGAAAATATCCGGGTACTTGGGGAGTAGAGCAAGGTAAACCGTATGAAGTAATTCTCGAAGCAAATGAGTACAGGTTGTCTGATAGTAGACCGTTGCCGCCAATTTATGGAGGACCAGAAGGAATGCGTTATTTTGAAGCTAGTCCACCAAGTGGCTCTTTTGCAACTATTGTAGGTGTAAGTAGAGAATATGTATGTATCATTGGGACCCAAAGTGCTGTGGTTAATTATGAAGAAGAAATTAATAGTAGTTTGTCTCAACAATTTAGAGTTCAAGATTTAAAACAAAATATAACTAACCAATCAGAGATTAATCAAGTAATGAATAAAATCACTTTGGGTAATAATGAGGTTTTAAAGCCAAAACGCATAGATGAATAGTAGATGAAAAGAAATGGACGTAGGTTCATTTCTTTTTTTACGTTAAACAACAAAATCGCTATTTTATTATGATTGTTATTTGTTTCTTTTTAAAGTGAATTATCTTTTGAGATTATTTGAACTTAAAATTATTTGAAAAATTTAAGCAAACCACTTTTATGTTACTCAAATATATATTATCATTAATGAGTAACATAAATTATTTTGCTCGAAGTGGATACATTAAAAGATGAGAAAAGGAATGACGAAATATGGAATGTGTATTACCAATAAAAGATAAGGCGCAAATTGAAGCAATGTATCGTGTTTTAAAACAACATAGTCAGCGCGATTATTTATTACTGAGTTTTGCGATACATACTGGTGTGAAATTAAGTACATTGCTTGGCCTCCGTGTAGTGGATATTTTGAAGCCTGAATACAAAGAAAGCGACAATCAAACACTTCAAAGTATCGCACCGAGGATGATCATTGAATCTTGGACGAACCCGCAATTTCCGGAAATTGTTGTGCCGCTTTCTGATTCTTTGCGTCAAACTTTGACTGAGTATATCGCAGATAATGAATACAGGGTACAAGATTTTCTTTTTCAATCGAGCAGAACAAAGAAACAGTTATCACGTCAGCAAGCATATCGAATCATCCACAAAGCAGCAGAAGAGATTGAACTTGCCCATATCGGTTTGCAGTCTTTACGTAAAACATTTGCTTATCACGCCTATAAAGCAGGGACACCGATTACAGTGATTCAAAAATACCTCGGCCACCAATCCTTAGCTGAAACAATTAGATTTATAGATATTCCTAGCGTATCCAAAACTATTGAAATTCACTTGGATATTTAACCTCATTTCTTATGTGCACTTCAATATTGTTTTAATTTCATCTTTTGCATTACAACTCAATATATAGAAAGGAGTTATCTTCATTATGAGTCTTATATGGCTTCTCTTTTTTGTTGTCGCCATCATGTTAGTGATATTGGCAACGAATATAAAAATAAAAAAATTCAGCACCTTACAGACTGATGTTCAACCTGAAGTTGCTGCAGATGATTTTGTACAAGCATCGATTAAACCGTTTGCACGTTTCTCAGGTTGGATTGCCCTCATTGCCCCAATTCTTAGCGCACTGTATTTTGTTTTTAAGATTAGTCAAACAGCTGATAGTAAGATCACCTCAGTTTCACTACCCTGGATGCCAATCATCGATTTAGATTTTGCTTTTCGTCTTGATGGTTTATCGATGATATTTGCATTGTTAATCACTTTAATAGGTACAGGTGTTGTATTATATGCCAATGCTTATTTATCAAAGGAACATGACGACTTACCAAGATTCTATTTTTACTTAATTTTATTTATGTTCGCCATGCTCGGTGTTGTGTTAGCAGATAATACAATATTGCTATACGTATTTTGGGAATTAACGAGTATCGCTTCATTCTTGCTTATTTCATATTGGTACAACCGCAAAGCCAGTCAAAATGGTGCTTTGAAGTCTTTCTTGATTACTGTGTTCGGTGGCATGTTTATGTTAATTGGTTTTATTATCATTTATAGTATTTCAGGAACAAATACGATTTCTGAGTTAGTAACACAGACTGATACTTTAAGGTCCTCACCATGGTTTCCATTTGCTGTAGTTTGTATATTAATTGGCGCATTTACTAAATCTGCTCAATTTCCATTTCATATTTGGTTGCCTGATGCGATGGAAGCACCAACTCCAGTCAGTGCTTATTTGCATTCAGCTACAATGGTAAAAGCAGGATTATATCTTTTATTCCGCTTTACTCCTATCTTAAGTTACGCCTCTTGGGTTGGTTATATCGTGATTACAGTCGGAATTATAACGTTGGCAGTCGGCTCCTTTGTTGCTGTAGGACAACGAGACTTAAAAGCATTATTAGCTTATTCAACAATCAGCCAACTCGGCATGATTATGTCCATGGTCGGTTTTGGAATGTTGACTTACAGTCTTCATAAATCATTTGTAGAATTTTTCGTTATCAGTCTCTTTGCAGGACTTTTCCATCTTATCAATCATGCATTGTTCAAGAGTGTTCTATTTATGGGTGCCGGTATTATTGACCATGAGACCGGTACACGAAATTTGGCTGATCTTGGTGGGTTGCGTAAGTTGTTGCCAGTAACGGCAACGATTATGACAATCAGTGCAATGGCTATGGCTGGTTTACCATTCTTTAATGGTTTTTTATCAAAAGAAATGTTCTTTACAACTTTAGTGAATGGACGGAAATTACCAATTGATGATCAAATATTTATGAGTATTATGTTAATTATCGCAATTGGCGCAAGTGTCCTAACGTTTGTTTATAGCTTGCGGATGATAAAAGATACTTTCTTTGGACCTTTAAACAAAGAAAAACTGCCGCATGTACCTGGTCATGAACCGATTGGCATGTACATTGCTCCGGTCATTATCGTTTGCGGATTACCATTGTTTTTCATCATACCGAATATTTTAGGCAAATATCTTATAAGTCCGGCTTTGCGAGACATCAACCATACTGTTGTTGTAGAAAAATACATTCCGCATATAACAGCATGGCATGGGTTTACGTCTGAATTGGGTATCACGCTCATTATTTATACGATAGGTATATTGTTATTATGGCGTTCGCGCTGGATGAAAGTGTATAACCGAATTCCTTCAATACTTTCAATTAATTCGCTTTATAATGCAATGTTGAAGTGGAGTGAAGGTTTCAGTCGCCATAATATGCAAACGATGATGAATAATAAATTAAATCAATATTTACATGTTATTTATCTGATGTTTTTTGGAATGTTGGTATTTGGATTTATTAAAGTGGGTTGGATTCCGATAAAAGGATTTGAAATCACACCATTTACATGGTTTGAAATTCTAGTATTAATCAACATTATTATTCTGTCAGCTGCGTTGCTGTATATTCGTGAACGTATGGCGATGGTTATTTTAAACGGTGTCATCGGTTATTCTATTGCGATTGTTTTTATCTTGATGAAAGCACCTGATCTAGCCATGACACAATTAGTGATTGAGACAATTTCGACTATTTTATTTTTACTGGTATTCCATCACTTGCCGAACGTACAAAGAGATAAGGTACAGTGGGGCAGAGAAGCGGTTAAGCTTATCATTGCATTTTTAATGGCATTATTCGTCATGACTTTTGTAGTGATTGCATTGCAAGATCCGCCATTCCAGAAAATTTCACGTTTTTATGAAAATAGTTATGATTTAGCCGGCTCAAAAAACATTGTGAATGCTATATTAGGAGATTTCAGAGCGCTCGATACTATGTTGGAAGGTATTGTGATTATGATTGTCGGTCTCGGCATCTTTGCTTTAGTTAAATTCAAAATCAGAAGGGATGAGTCCAATGAAAGAAAATGATATTGTTCTGGAAACCATATCGAAAGTTGCTGTATTTATCATTTTGACTTTTGGTGCATATATTTTCTTGGCAGGTCATGATAATCCAGGAGGCGGCTTTATCGGCGGACTTGTTTTCAGTTCTGCATTCATCCTGATGTTTTTAGCCTTTGATGTACAAAAAGTAGTGAAGTCACTACCTATTGACTTTCGTGCTGTAACGATATCAGGTTGTTTGCTTTCGATAGCAACTGCAGTGACACCGATATTTTTTGGACACCCGTTGCTTTCTCATGAAGATGTTTATGTGACAGTACCACTGTTAGAAAAGATACATCTTTCAAGTGTGACACTTTTTGAGTTCGATATTTTATTAACAGTAGTAGGTTCAGTCACAACAATAATGCTCGCGATAAGTGGTGATAAAAGTTGAATGCGATACTCATAATAATTATAGGAATTTTAACTTTTGCAGGAACGTATATGATTTTATCTAAAAATTTGATTCGTATTGTCCTTGGTACTGCGATTTACACACATGTCGCAAACTTAGTAATTTTAGCGATGAGTGGTTTCGATGGAAAAAATGTACCGATTATTAATGGAGAAGGAAAAAATTATGTAGATCCATTACCGCAAGCATTAATTTTAACGGCGATTGTAATTGGTTTTGCAGTAACTGCTTTCTTGCTTGTGTTAGTTTATAGAACTTATAAAGTGACACGTGTCAATCGAATAGAGGCCTTGCGCGGTGAGGATGATGATGTAGATGAATAATTTATTATTAATACCATTGCTTGTCCCGCTAGTCACTGGTCTTGTACTTTTCTTCTTTAAAGAACGTTTAATGGTTACGCGTCGTATTGCGATTACAATGTTGATGATTACAACAGCAGTTTCCATTTATTTGCTGATTCATGTATTTAATTCTCATCCGTTAGTGATTAACTTTGGTGATTGGCAGCCACCTTTTGGTATTCAGTTTGTCGGTGATACATTAGGTCTCTTTTTCACAACTATCGCAAACTTTGTAGTAACGGTCATAATTTACTTTGGTTTCGGTAAAAAAGAACATCTTGCTAACCGTTATTTCTTACCTTCTTTCATTTTATTTATGTTAACAGGTGTGAATGGCAGTTTCTTAACAGCCGATATTTTCAATTTGTATGTCATGTTTGAGATTATGCTGATTTCATCTTTTGTTCTATTAACACTCGGTCAAACTGTCGAACAACTGCGTGCTAGTGTGATTTATGTTGTGATGAATGTGGTCAGTTCTTGGTTCTTTTTAATAGGAATTGCGTATTTATATGGAACACTTGGCACGTTGAATTTCGGACATTTAGCAATGCGAATTGCTGATAGTGGGCAAACACCTGAGATGACAATGGTTGCAATTATTATGATTTTTGTTTTTGGAGGAAAGGCGGCTTTAGTCATGTTCATGTGGCTGCCTAAAGCTTATGCTGCTTTGAATACTGAACTCGCAGCATTATTTGCAGGTTTAATGACCAAAGTAGGCATTTATGCTTTAATTCGTGTGATGACATTGCTTTTTGATCATCAACCAGATATTACACATCAACTTATGTATTATATGGCAATCATTACTATGATTATCGGAGCTGTTGGTGTATTAGGTTATGATGATGTGAAGAAAATTGCAGCTTACCAAGTTATTTTATCTATAGGTTTTTCAGTACTTGGATTAAGCGCATTGAATGAAGCGGGTGTAACCGGCGCTATCTTTTACGCAGGACATGACATGATTATCAAAACATTATTATTCTTAGTTTTAGGTGTCTTCGTTGTACAATGCGGATCTCGCAGTTATAAAAATATGGGTGGTTTGATTCATGTTCATCCGAGTTTGGGTATCATCTTTTTCATACTGACATTGTCAATTGGAGGCGTACCTCCATTCAGCGGTTTCCCAGGCAAGGTTTTAATTATTCAAGGCGCAATGGAAAAAGGTTATGTGACAGGCGTTATCGTCTTAGTAATTACAAGTATTATTGCGATGTACAGTTTATTACGGATTTTCTTTATTATGTATTTCGGACAAGAAGAGGTACCGCAAGTAAATAAGGTGCCTTTAGCGATGCATAAAATTATTGCAATGTTGTTTTTAACTGGTGCAACTATCTTCATGGGCATTTGCGGAGAATGGTTCTTAGATTTTGCACGTCAGGCAGCAGAGTTTAATTTACATCCAAGTGAGTATATTAAAGCAGTTATTCCTGATGTGAAAGTGGAGGTGGACTAATGTTAGCGCAATTAACGTTAAATATTTTAATCGCATTCTTATGGACGTTATTTCAAGATGAAGATAAATTTCATTTGTCCACTTTCGTTGCTGGTTATTTAATTGGTATTGCGATTGTATATTTAATACATCGTTTCTTCTTTAAACGTGTGTTTTATTTGAAGAAGGTTTGGGTCATTTTTAAATTTATCGTGGTGTATAATGTTCAGTTATTTATTTCTAGTTTTTCCACTATCAATTATATTTTATTTAAATCTCATGACATGAATCCTGGTTTATTAATTTATGAGACGTCTCTTAAAAGAGATTGGGCGATTACATTATTGACCTTGCTGATTATGTTGACACCAGGATCATTAGTACTAAGAATTTCGCCTGATGGCAGTCGTTTCTTTATTCATGCGATTGATGTATCTGAAAAAGATAAAGCGATATTAACTAAGCAAATTAAAAAGTATGAACGTTTAATATGGGAGGTGCTTAAATGATTGAATCAATAATAATGTGGATTATACACACTGCACTTGTGATTTACGGAATTGCGGTTATCATTTCTTTGTATCGTATTGTTAAAGGTCCCACTACGCCTAATCGTGTAGTTGCATTTGATTCAATAGGTGCAATGGTAATTTCAATCGTCGGCATACTTAGTATTGTACTTGATACATTAAGCTTTTTAGATGCCAGCTTAATCATTGCCATCTTAGCATTTTTAAGTACCATCGGGATTTCTCGCTTTGTAGAAGGAGGACGTATCTTTGAATCTAAACGAAATCGTTAGTTTATTTGCGGCCGTCTTAATATTATTAGGTTCTATCGTAGCTTTGATTAGTGCCATAGGTATCGTTAAATTCAAAGATGTCTTCTTACGTGCACATGCAGCAACTAAGAGTTCGACATTGTCCGTATTACTATCGTTAATCGGTGTCTTTATATATTTCTTGATGATGCGTGATTATTTTAGTGTGAGAACATTATTAACAATTTTATTCTTGTATTTGACTTCACCAGTAGCAGGTCAGATGATTGTACGAACTGCTTATAATATTGGTTCCTATATGTACATGAAAGATTCTCAAAGGAAAGGCACTTCTTTGAATATTGCTTATAATCGTAAAGAAGCGCTTAAAAATCGTAAATTACGTGCTGCACGAAGAAAAGAGATTACAGAGGCATTCCGAAAAGGTGAAAGAGAACCGACAATTAGTTATAAACCATATCATAAGAAAAAATAAAAGGAATAAATTCTTTGTATTACGGTAAAATATATGGAAGAAAGGGTGAAGTTCAGTGTCATTAAATAAAGAACAACGCGCTATAACACGCGATGAAATGCAAGCACATTTTGAAAAATCTACTTTAAGTAAAACGGATTTGGCAGATGCTTTAGATGTTTCAGTAGAAGATATAAATCATGTTTTAGAAATGAAAGCACCAAGGTTCGGTAGTAAATTACAAGGATTTATTCACCTTGTTTGGGATGTTCGTGATGAAATTAATCAAAATATCCGCAGTCATGGTAAAGAACCTGAGCCTTATACTTATTTAAAAGGTGAGAAAGAGGATTATTGGTTCTTACAATAAATGAATAAACTAAAAACCTCTTTGGAGCAGTTTTGAATCTGCTTCAAAGAGGTTTTTAGTTTTGATTGAGACAAATTATAACTTCAATGCTGAACGATGTTTTTAAATTGTAAGTCTATAAGATATTTAATTAGCATACGTACCATTTGTAAGTGCAATAAGAATAAATTGACTTCACCTTAATGTTCAATCTTATACTATGCTTTTAAAACGCTATTAATAGAATATAAAAATGTAAGATAATTTTATAGTAAAGCAGCTAGGAAAAAGGTATAATGAAATAACAGATAATTCAGAATAATACTAAGTCTCTTGACTTTGTGAATATATTCACATAAAATAATAAGTGAGATAAGAATTATTCAATTACATTAATTTTTTAGAATCGAGGGAGTAATTATGACAAGAATTAAATTTTTTGGTACACGCGATTATGAAAAAGATATGGCTTTAAATTGGGCTAAAGAAAATGATGTTGAAGTTTCATTTTCAGATGACTTTTTAAGTTACGATACATTGGATCAACTTGAAGGATTTGATGGTGTAACGACAATGCAATTTGGTAAACTTGAGCCGGAAGCTTACCCTAAATTAGAAGAAATGGGTATCAAACAAATCGCGCAACGTACTGCAGGATTTGACATGTACGACTTAGAATTAGCTAAAAAACATGGCATTATCGTGTCAAACGTTCCTAGCTACTCTCCAGAAACAATTGCTGAATACTCAGTAGCGGCTGCATTAAACCTTGTACGTCATTTCCCACAAATTGAAAAACGTGTTCAAGATTATAACTTCACTTGGAAAGCGCCAATTATGTCTAAACCAGTGAAAAATATGACAGTTGCAATTATCGGTACTGGCCGTATTGGTGCTTTGACTGGTGAATTGTTTGCAGGTTTCGGTGCTAAAGTTGTAGGTTATGACTTATATCCTAATGATTCATTAGATTTCTTAGAATATAAAGATTCAATTGAAGAAGCTGTTAAAGATGCAGATATCGTATCATTACACATGCCAGCTACTAAAGAAAACCATCATGCATTCAATAAAGAAATGTTTGATAAATTCAAAGACGGTGCTGTATTAGTTAACGCAGCACGTGGCGCAATGATAGATACTGAAGCAATGATTGATGCTGTAGACAGCGGTAAATTATTAGGCGCTGCAGTTGATACTTATGAATTCGAAATGCCTTACTTCACATTTGATTGGTCAGGTAAAGAATTAGAAAATGATACTTTCAAACGTTTAATTGAAAATGAAAAAATTCAATTGACACCGCATATCGCATTCTTCTCAGATGAAGCGGTACGTAACTTAGTTGAAGGTGGCTTAAATGCTGCATTGAACGTGATTAATACTGGTGATACACCAACACGTTTAAATTAAAATTAGTTGAGTCGAAGTATATATAATAGATGCCGGAACAGTTCTGCTGTTCCGGTTTTTTGAATTTATATGGTTGAGTCTTAAAAACAGCGGTCACCCTCATAAATGGGATGACCGCTGTTTTTAAGACTCAATTATTTACTTTTTGAAACACGATTTTTAAAACCGCCAAGTTTATATGCTACATAAAGCAACAATAACCAGAAAGGTGAGAAGTAAAGTGCGACACGTGTATCTTCAGCTAAGAAAAGTATTACAATCACAACTGCGAAGAATGCGAGCGTACTATAAGAACCGACAACACCGAAAAAGTTTTTGAATTTTGATTGGGCATGAAGTTCTGGATGTTGCTTACGGTATTTGATATAACAAATTAAAATAATTGTCCAAATGAAAATAAAGAAAATAGTTGCTACTGTTGTTACCACAGTAAAGACTGTATCTGGAATGATGTAATTCAACAGTGCAGCTAAGAATAAAACAACACCTGAGAAAATCAAAGCATTGTAGGGAACACCATGACGATTTGCTTTACCTAAAGATTTCGGTGCACTTTCAGAAACAGATAAACCGTAAACCATTCGGCTATTACTGAACAAACCGCTATTTGCTGCACTTGCAGCTGAAGTCAATACGACAAAGTTAACAATACCGGCAGCTGCTGGAATACCAGCAAGAACAAATAAGTTAACAAATGGGCTCTCTTTTGGATCAAGGCGATCCCAAGGTGTAATACTCATAATAACCATCAAACTTAATACATAGAAAATAATAATACGGATACCAACACTATTGATAGCTTTCGGTAAGTTTTTCTCAGGATTTTTTGTTTCACGAGCAGTAACCCCGACAAGTTCAATCCCAACAAAACTGAAGACTGCCATTTGAAAGGCCAGTAAGAAGCCCATAACACCATTAGGGAAGAATCCACCATGAGAATAAAGGTTGCTGAATCCACTTTTAATATGATTTGCTGATGTGAATCCGGTAAAAATCATCCATAATCCAATCACAATCAAGAATAAAATAGCAATGACTTTAATAATCGCAAACCAAAATTCAATTTCACCATAAGCTTTTACAGTCATTAAATTCAATGCTAAAAGTAAAAATACAGTGATAATAGCTGTCAGATAAGGCGGGAAGTTCGGCCACCAGAAATTAATATACTTTGTTACAGCCGTGATATCTGCGATACCAGTAGCTACCCAACAGAACCAATAAGTCCATCCTGTAAAGAAGCCGGCCATATGGCCAAGATAATCATCAGCGATATCAATAAATGAATTGTAATTACTGTTAGAAAGCAATAATTCACCTAATGCACGCATCATTATGAATAAGAAGAAACCAATAATGATGTAGGCGAGTAAAATGGAAGGTCCGGCTAACGCAATACTTTTCCCTGCACCCAAGAAGAGTCCAGTTCCGATTGCACCCCCGATAGCAATCAATTGAATATGCCGGTTGCTCATACTACGTTTTAAATCGTTGTTTTCCATAAAATTACACCTCTTTGAAGTTTGTGAAAAAAGAATGGTGTGCACGCTGTGATACCTTCGCTGCATCTCATCCAATTTTTATTTTGTATTGCACGGAATAGAGTTTATGTATGGAAATATTATACACTAAAATTATTGAAAAGAAAGTCAAATTTTTAAATTTTCAAAATTCTAAGAAAATGAAAGCGTTTTATATATAAATAAGACAATATTTGGCGATTTTTTGTAAAATATTCAAAATGATTATTTGTGTTAAACTTTTAGGGAATGAAATGATTAAATACACCGTACAGAATACAGAAAAGGGATGAGAACCTAACATGAAACAAAAATTGGTGACGTTAATGGCATGTACTTTAATATTATCTGCATGTTCAGGAACCAATGAAGAAGCAGACAATGAAAAAGAACCACAGAAAAAAGCAGCACAAAAACAACCAACTGAAAAAGATACTTCTAAAATTAATATGAATCCTGAGATTTTTAAAAACAAGACAAAAATAAAACAATTAGTGAAACAGAAATGAAACGCTACATTCAACAATATTTAAATGCAGATCATGATTTGACAAGAATCACTGAAAACTACGAAGACAAAATGTATTCAGATGAAAAACTGTCTAAAAAAGAAACTTCACAAATTAAACATGCAAGTAAACTGACAGATGAAAATGATAACAACTTTTCTAACTATATTAATCAAAATAAATTGCCGAAAGGCTATGACAAATATGCTCACAAAATCAGCCGATATATCATGGGAGCAAATCAATATTTAAAAGATTTAGAAGAAAAAATTGATACTGCAATGGAGCGCGTTGAAGATGGCAAGATTACATTGAAAGAATTAGGAGATTTAAATATTAAAAATGATACGGTAAATGGCAAACAACAAAAAATGATTGAAGATTGGCTGAATGAAAAAGATATTCAAACACGTGCTTTTAAGAAATGAAACAATAAATAGTTGAATTTATATAGAACAGCAACGCTTTATAAAAGAATTGCTGTTCTTTTTATATTATCTGAGAGTATAGGTGTATAATAAAACCAAGTTTAAGAAAGCGGTTTCTAAAATAAAAACAAGGTAGGTGGTTGTTATGGCAAACGTATTAGAAATTCATGATTTAACCAAACGTTTCGGTAAATTTGAGGCTTTGTCCCACTTGGATTTAACAGTTGAAGAAGGAGAAATATTTGGCTACATTGGCCCGAATGGAGCAGGGAAATCAACAACGATTAAAATAATATTAGGATTACTGAAACCGACTAATGGCAATGTTAAATTATTTGGTCAAGATGCTTTCAAGCATTCAGTCAATATTCATCAACATATTGCTTATGTTCCAGGTGATGTAAATTTATGGCCGAATTTAACAGGCGGAGAAGTCATCGACTTCTTGTTAAGTTTACAAAAAAACGTAAATCATGAGCGGAAACAAGAATTAATTCAGCGTTTTGAATTAGATGTTCGTAAAAAATGTGGTGCTTATTCAAAAGGAAATCGTCAAAAAGTTGCTTTAGTCACAGCCTTGAGTATGGATGCAGAACTTTATATTTTTGATGAGCCTACATCTGGTTTAGATCCATTGATGGAAAAAGTATTTCAAGATTATGTACGAGAGTGTAAAAAACGCGGTAAAACAGTACTGCTTTCAAGTCACATATTATCTGAAGTAGAAGAGTTATGTGACAGGGTAGGTATTATTCGAAAAGGCAAGATCGTAGAAGTAGGAACATTAGAAGAAATGCGACATTTAACACGCATGCGCTTTACAGTAGAAACAACAACACCTCTGACAGGCGTAGATAAACAACCAGGAATTCATGATTTAACAGAGCAAGAGGGTGTTTATCGTTTCCAAGTAGATACGGATCAAGTTGGCAAAGTAATCCAATACTTAAGTCGTTTCAACGTAAAAAAATTAGAGAGCCAATCCCCAACATTAGAAGACTTGTTCTTACGTCATTATGGCGAAGAAATTAAAGAAGGTGATTAAAATGAAACAAAATTTATATCACACTTCCAAAGTAACGTTATTTTACTTAAAAAGAAATAAATGGAAAATGTTCTTTTGGTTAGCAGGTTTGATTATACTCACGCTCATCATACCGCCTGCTTTTAAAAATATTTATCCTGATAATAAAGAATTGATTCCAGTATTTGAAATGTTCAAAAGTCCGGCAATGGAGGCAATGCTTGGAAAAGCACACTTATCTCATGTGAATCTTGCGACAATGTTTGCTTATGAAATGCAATTATTTACAGTCATCCTTGTAGCAATTATGAATATTTTGTTTGTGGCCAAAGATACCCGGGGTGAAGAAGAAGACGGACGTCTAGAGATAATGCGTGCGTTACCAATCGGTCGTGATACAGTACTTGCAAGCGCAGTGATTCAACGAGTGATTGTCAATATCGTGTTAGGACTCGTTATAGGGGTCGGTTTATCTATCATTAATATTCCGCATTTTACAACTGAAGGTAACTTCTTGTATGGTGCCAGCTTAGCAGCTTCTGGTTTGATGTTTGGAATGTTGACGTTGATGGTCGCTCAATTAGCTGCTACAAGAAGCCAGACAGTAGGCATCAGTATCAGCTTATTGCTCATCATGTACTTGTTGCGTGCGATAGGGGATGTTTCTGCAGAAGGGTTATCCAATGCGATACCGCTCGGATGGATACCGCATACTGAAGTTTACAGTAACAATCATTGGTGGCCGATTGTTGCACTTATGATCACAGTGGCTGTCTTACTCATCATCTCATTTGTCTTAAATGGCAGACGTGATGCAGAAGCAGGAATGTTGCCGACACTTGCAGGTCGCGCAGAAGCAGGGTGGTTATTGAAATCGACTTTAGGAATGCAATTCAGATTGCAACGTACAGGTATTATCACTTGGGGAATCGGTATGTTTGTACTTGGTTTATCTTATGGTTCTGTATTTGGTGATTTAGATGCATTCTTTAAAAACAATCCAATGTTGAAACGTATGTTGACAGGTGACGGTACTAATTATGCAGAACAGTTTGTGCCTATACTCATGGCAATCATGGGAATGATTGCGACAATTCCTGTGTTAATGGTTATATTCAAAATACGTAAAGAAATGGCCATTCATCGTGAAGAATTAATACTTTCACATCCCGTGAGCCGTACTAGTTATCTAATGAGCTTTGTATGGGTTGGTTTACTGAATAGCATCGTGATGATAATACTTGCTGCACTAGGTATGTATGCAGGCGAAGCAAGCAGTATGAAAAATCCGATTGCGCTTGAAAAAATCATCACTGCAGGTGCGGTCTATATTCCTGCTATTTTAATATTTGCAGGTCTTGCTGTTATGGTAGTGGGATGGTTTGAAAAAATGAGTGTTCTCATCTATCTTTATTTAGCCTATTGTTTTTTGGTCGTCTACCTTGGTCAATTGCTGGATGTAAAAAAATGGTTGAAAGAAATGACACCATTCGGTCATGTCCCAAGACTTCCTGTAGCCGATATGAATTGGCCTCCGTTATTATGGATGCTGTTCATTGCTGTAATATGTATAGTTGTTGGAATGTTAGGTTTCAGACGCAAAGATATTTAATACATCTGAGCAGATATAAATGCAAGATCTAATATTATCTTTAAATGCGTTTCGGGTGGAATACAAAGGTATAGATGAAGCATTAAAAAGAAGAAAACTGCTGACACAATTTTAATTTTTTTGAGCTTTCTTTTTCCATCAAAGCACGGTAAATTAAGTAGGTTATTAAGCATCAGGAGGAGACAATGGAACAAACTTTACCTAATTGTACGAGCTGCGGTTCGGAATATACTTATTTGGACGGCGCGTTATTTGTATGTCCGATGTGTGCACATGAATGGACGCAAGATTCAGTAGAAGAAGCAGAAGAAGCATTGAAAGTACGTGATGCAAATGGTCAAGAATTAGCAGATGGCGATACAGTTACTGTAATCAAAGACTTGAAAGTAAAAGGTGCATCATCAGTGATTAAACAAGGTACAAAAGTCAAAGGCATTCGCTTAGTTGATCCAGAAGATGGACATGATATTGATTGCAAAATTCCAGGTTTTGGCCAAATTGGCTTGAAATCTATATATGTAAAGAAAATAAAGTAAATTAAAACCTCTCACTTTTTGAAGTGAGAGGTATTTTTATATCATAGACTTCTTTTGTTTCTTCAAAAAATAACTTGTGATATCTGCAAGGATACAAGTCACAATTAATACTGTGACTGTAATAATTTGTGGTGTACTGTTAATACGAAAACCGAGTTCGAATTCACCAGCACTTTGGAAGTTTTCGTAAAAATTCAATGCTAGGATAGTTAAAATACTAAGGATACATAAGATTCCGATAATATCGCATAATAACTTAAGACGTGGATATTTTAATTGCCGATTAATCATTTAAACGCCTCCATATCCAATTTATTTTTATCTTACACAGAGTATATCATATGAAATTGTTAAATTATCACTAAAATTTGATGGTTTGATAACGATATACAGAATGGATGCAAAAGGAAAATTGCTATGATTTCTTGGCTATTACATGAATTAAGCGAACACAAAAGATATAATAGGATTGTAAAGAAGAGTAAAGTAATATTTCAGCAGTATTCAAAATAACTCCATATAAAGGGTGAGAATAATGAAGAAATTGATACAAGAAAAGACGACGATATTATCGGACATGTTAGATGGATTTGTGTTAGCTAACCCAGAAAATGAAGTAATCGCAGATTCAGTAGTTGTACGAAAAGAGAAAAAAGACAAAGGTGTTGCACTCGTTTCAGGCGGCGGAAGCGGACATGAACCAGCGCATGCAGGTTATGTGGCGCAAGGTATGCTTGATGCGGCAGTTTGCGGTGAAATTTTTACTTCACCTACACCTGATAAAATTCTTGAAGCTATTAAAGCGGTAGACACAGGAGATGGTGTACTCTTAATTATTAAAAATTATGCCGGTGATGTCATGAACTTTGAAATGGCGCAAGAGATGGCGGAAATGGAAGATATAAAAGTTGCCAAAGTAATTGTGCGTGATGATATTGCCGTAGAAGATGAAGATATGCGACGTGGGGTTGCAGGTACTGTCTTTGTCCATAAATATGCAGGATATTTAGCAGAACAAGGGGATGACCTGGATACGATTGTAGGAAAGGTTGAACAATTACTTGAAGGAATGCGTACAATCGGTATGGCTTTAACTCCGCCGCTTGTTCCTTCTACAGGACAATTAGGTTTTGATTTGGCAGGCGATGAAATTGAAGTCGGTATCGGTATACATGGTGAACGCGGCTTGAAACGCGAAATCATTAAACCTGTAGCTAAAATTGCAGAAGAATTGGTACAAACTTTGCAAAAAGAAGTATCATCATCTGAAGTGATTGTCATGGTGAACGGTATGGGAGGCACACCGCTTTCTGAATTGAATATTGCAGCTAAATATATTAATAAAACATTAGCTGATCATGACACTGCTGTGGTACGGTGGTTTGTCGGAGATTATATGACTTCTTTAGATATGCAAGGATTTTCATTAACACTTGTGCCGAATCATGAAGAAGTTCTAAAGGCACTTGAAGCACCAACAGCAAGCAAGTATTTTGGATAGACACAAGGGGGATATTTTAATGGATGGCGCAACATTGAAAAAACGTTTATTAAATTTACAGGAAACATTTGAAGAGAGAGAAGATACATTAACAGAATTAGACCGTGATATCGGAGATGGTGATCATGGTGTGAATATGGTGCGTGGTTTTAATGCATTAACAGAAGCACTGGAAGATGTTGAAACGGTACCGGATGTATTAAAAACGACAGGGATGACGTTAATGTCTAAAGTAGGCGGTGCTTCTGGACCATTATATGGTTTTGGTTTTGTTAAGATGGCACAAGTTGCTGAAGATGAAATTACGGATGATAATTTACTGAAGTTACTTCAAGCTTTTTCTGACGCAGTGGCACAACGTGGTAAAGTAGAGTTGAATGAAAAGACAATGTTTGATGTGATTGAGCCTGCGAGAGCAGCTGTAGCAGCTGGAGAAAGTGTGGATATTTCATATTTACAACAACTTGCTGATGAAACATATCATATGGTCGCAACTAAAGGACGTGCTGCATATTATAAGGAAGAGTCTCGCGGTCACACTGATCCAGGCGCACAAAGCAGTGTTTATATTTTGAATGCTTTGATAGGAGATGAGTAGAGATGACGTCGATTATCGTGGTCAGTCATAGTGAAGAAATCGCATACGGTATACAAAAGCTGATTGCTCAAATGACTGAAGGTGTTGAAGTTATAGCGGTTGGCGGCAGTGATGGCACTATCGGCACTTCATTTGAACCGATTCAACAAGCGATTGAAGGATTGAAAGACGATGCTTTATGTTTCTATGATTTAGGTTCAGCAGAGATGAATTTAGATATGGCAATTGAAATGTATGATGGTGAATATAGAGTAGAAAAGGTTGAAGCGCCGATTGTGGAAGGTAGTTTTTTAGCAAGCGTTAATATTTCGACTGGGAAAGATTATGGAGAAGTGGTTGAAGCGGTCGAGAGCGAATATAGATAAGCTTTAAAGGTGAAAACGTACTTGTTTTGTCAAGTACGTTTTTTGAAGTATATTATCATGAATATGCAATTTACTAAGTAAATGTTATAATTTTGTAAACGTGATAGACATAAATTATACAAATAATAGTTTTGTTGTGTATGTTTACGTTTATGTTAAATAGTTACATAGATTCAAAAAACTGAGATTTGTAATTATTAGAAGGGAATTTATTATGATATATACTATTACTTCTACATTACCAAAGTTTCATGCTGGGAGAACAAAAGCACTTTTAAAGCGTATAGATTTTATTCAAGATAAATTGAAAAGGAAACAAACAATTTTAACGACAAATTATGACCCGAATTATCGTGATGTTTATCAATCGTTTGAAGAAAGAGAATTATTAAAAAGTACTATACCAATTATAAATCTATATGAATGGTTATCTGATTATAATGTATATAATGTTCCTAAAACCAAGTTTAAAAAGAAAAAAATATACAAACCTCAACCTATAAGAATTTCTAATTATACTGAAAAAGAAGATGAAAAACGCAATGCTATTAGATATTATGATCAAGATACTGGAAAATACATCATGTATCGTCAATTCTTTCCAGAATCCGATATAATTAAATTTGAAGATTATTTTGTAGATGGTGTGAAGCATAAAATTGAACGTCATGAATTTAATATGTATGGTTATTTGCATAGAATTAGCAATTTTTCACGAAAAATAAATAAAAAAACAGAAGATCAATTTTATGACCTCGATGGCAATTTATATTGCCGAAGATTTTTTGATGAAGATGAAAACAATAGAATTAATTCTATCTTAATTTATAAACACGGACGTGTTGAAAAAGGGTTCAGTAATGAAAAAGACTTATTTACCTATTTCTTCAATCATATTTTTGAAGACGGAGATACTGTATTTGATGATGCACGTTTATTAGATAAATCTTTGTTGAATTGTGATAAAAAAATTAAACCTATCATGGTTCTCCATAATGCACATGTTGAGGGTAGCGAAATTAAACCATCTTATAAAACGGCTTTATTAAACTCGGATAAAGTATTTAAATATATTGTACTTACAAATCATCAAAAAGAAGATATTCAAAGCAAAGTGGATATTCCTGATGATAAGTTTGCAATCATTCCGCATTTTATAGAAAAATCAAAAGAGAAAAGCGAGAAAAAAGATCGCTTTATTTATATGGGAAGATTTGCGCCAGAAAAGCAAATTACTCACATTATTGAAGCTTATAAAATATTCAAAGAAAAAGGATATCCTACAAAATTAGTTTTGTTTGGTGCTGGAATTGGCGCTGAAAGAAAGAATATAGAAAAATTGGTTCATAATTATCATTTAGAAAATGATGTTACCATAGAAAACTTTACAGAAGATCCTTTGAAAGAGTTTAGAGAATCGAAAGCTTCTATTTTAACAAGTCGGCGAGAAGGCTTCGGCCTCACAGTAATGGAAAGTATTAATGAAGGTTGCCCAGTTATTTCATATGACGTGAAATATGGTCCGAGGGAAATTATTGAAGATGGTGAAAATGGATATATTGTTGAAGTTAATAATATCCAAGGTGTGGCAGAATCTATGGTTTCAATTGTTGAGCATCCTCTTGAAAATGTTAAAACTAAAAAAAACTTAACAGAAAAGGCGGCAATAAAAAATTTCAAACAGTTATTTAAAGAAATAGATGCTTGAAAACAAGCAGTTAATAAAAAAGTTGATACAAATATTAAATAGTCTTAATGGAGAACAAACCTATTCTTCAGAATGATATAAAAGAGATAATTTCAGAGGAGATAAAATTATGAATGACTTAACTATTGTTATTACATATTACAACTCAGAAGAATATATCACAGAATGTATCGATAGTCTTAAAGAACAAAGAAATCAAAATTTTAATGTTGTTATCGTTAATGATGGCTCTAAAGATAATTCAAAAAATCTTCTGAATGAATCATTAAAAACTTACAACAAAGAAATTGATATCGTTGATTTAGACAAGAATTATGGTCATGCTTATGCAAGAAATGTTGGAATACAACACGTGAAAACACCATATTTTATGTTTTTAGATGTTGACGACCAACTTGCTTCGTATGCAATAAACTTTTATTTAAAAAAACTTAACGGTTTAGATGGTTTAGTTGCACCTATTTATAAATTTACACTTAAACACCCTCAATATATTGACTATAATAAAGTGAGAGTTGAATACCTTAATGGGAAAAATAATCCGAATTCTTTTTTAAGAAAGAATACAGCATGTAATATAGTTTTCAAAACAAGCATAGTAAAAGCGCATCATATTAAATTTGATGAAACATTGAAAACGTATATCGATCGTTCGTTTTTGATTGATTACATCCGCTATGTCAATCGGTTTGTGCGTATTTTTGATTTTCCATTTTATTTCAGAGGGGAAGTATATCACCCGTTTGAAACTGAAACGTTATCAGAACAGGATTTCGATATATTGTTTGAGGAATATGTAGAAAGTTATTTAAAGCAAGTATCTCAAACTGATAATAAACAAATACAAGGTTTTTTAAATCATAAAATGATTGCTAAAATCAAAAAAGATTTTGATCCTAATCGTCGAGATGTCAGACAAAGATATAGCAGACACCAACAAACATTGAGAAGATTAGCTAGACATTTAAAATGGCCAATACTAAAAGAACGTCACGGATTATTCAAAACTGAAATGGGCCTTCTGATGTTGGGTAAAGCTGATATAGCTTTCTCGTTAAATAAAGGACGCGCAGCTCTAAGGCATATAAAAAACATTGTGACTAATTCCAAAAGTAAAAATAGATCAATGTATCAACTCAAAGATAAACTTGAAAATGTTTCGAATACCACAATTCTTTTTGAAACATTCGGGGGTAAAAATTATAGTGATAGTCCTAAATACATTTATGAGTACATGATTAAAAATTACCCAGAATATAATTATATTTGGGTATTTAAAAACCCGGATAAAAATATAATTCCTGGGAATGCTAAAAAGGTCGAAAAAGATTCTAAGGAGTATTATGAAGCATATTCAAATGCACATTATTGGGTCACTAATGCACGAACACCTTTATATTTAAACAAGAAAGAAAACCAAACATACATTCAAACATGGCATGGTACACCTTTGAAACGATTGGCTAATGACATGAAAGTGGTTAGAATGCCCGGTACGACTACACTTGCTTACAAACGAAATTTTCATGAAGAAACATCGAGATGGGATTATCTAATTTCTCCTAATCGTTATTCTACTGAAATATTTGAATCAGCATTTTGGATGGACAGAGAACGTATTCTAGAAGTTGGCTATCCGAGAAATGATATATTGATTAATAGAACTGATGATACTGAATTTAAAAATCATTTACGAGAAATGCTTAACATTCCAAATGGTAAAAAGGTTATTTTATACGCACCTACTTGGAGAGATGATGAATTTATTAAAAAAGGACAATATCTATTTGATTTGCGTATTAATTTAGAAAATATGCAGAAAAAATTAGGTGATGATTATGTTATTTTATTACGTATGCACTATTTAATTGCTATTGCGCTTAATCTTGAAGGTTATGAAGATTTTGCAATAGACGTATCCAATTATGATGATATATCTGAGCTTTATTTGATATCTGATGCTTTAATTACAGATTATTCTTCTGTCATGTTTGACTATGGAATTTTAAAACGGCCACAATTTTTCTTTGCTTATGATATTGATAAATATGATAAAGGACTGCGCGGATTTTATATGGATTACAAAAAAGATTTACCTGGCCCGATTTATACGGATCCATTTGAATTAGCAGATGGATTGAAACAAATTGATCAAGTCAGCAATGAATATAAGTCTAATATTAATGATTTTTACAATCGTTTCTGCTCTATTGAAAAAGGTAAGGCTTCAGAATATATTGGAGAATTAATTCATGAAGATATTGAAAATAAAAAAATTAACAATTAGAAAGTGAGATTGCAAAAATGAAAAGAGTTATTACTTATGGAACTTATGATTTACTACACTATGGACATATTGAACTATTACGTAGAGCAAGAGAAATGGGAGATTATTTGATAGTCGCTTTGTCTAGTGACGAATTTAATAAAATTAAAAATAAGAAATCTTATTATAGTTATGAACAACGTAAAATGATGTTAGAATCTATTCGTTATGTAGATTTAGTGATTCCTGAAAATGATTGGGGACAAAAAACAAAAGATGTAGACAGATATGAGATAGACACTTTTGTTATGGGACATGATTGGGAAGGAGAATTTGATTTTCTTAAAGAACAATGTGAAGTCGTCTATCTTAATCGAACAGAAGGCATCTCTACTACTCAAATTAAAGAAGAATTATACGGAAAAGAAAAATAACATGTAAAAAGAGTTATTTAAAATACTTATTGAAAAATAATAGATATAGAGACCTTTTTGATTTGCACATCAAAAGGGTCTCTTTTTTAATTTTTGTATTAATAGTTTAATGTATTTATTTGGAAGCATGCAAATTATCACTATAATTTAAAATGTATAAATGAAAAAGATTCCAAAACAAGATTTATAAATTTTATTATTTGTATTTTGAGTTTTTTAATGCCTAACTTTCGGTTTTATAGTATAATTTAAAAAAGTTATAGTGAAAAAGACATGCGGAGGGAACTTCAGTGATTGAAAAAAGTAAGGTTAAAGAAATATTGAAATTTGCTTCAAAACCGGTTAAAGAAAATTTATTAAACTCAAAAATTCGAAGAAATGCCTATTATTTAGATTGCATTAGACTACATAAAGTGAAAGGAAAAGAGGTTTTGTTAGAATCTTATCATGGTGTTAACTTTACTGGTAATGCGTATGCATTATTCCGTAAATTAATAGAATCATACCCTGAATACAAATGCCATATAGCTATAAAAGATATTAACGATCCTATGATCAAATTGTTAAAAGAAGAATATAAAAGGAAAAATTTTTCAGTAGTAGAGTATGAAAGTAAGAAATATTTAAAGTTATTAGCTACTTGTAAGTATTTAGTGAATGACACTTCATTTATGCCTTATTTTATTAAAAGAGAGGAACAAGTATATCTAAATACATGGCATGGCACTCCATTAAAAACTTTGGGTCTCGATATCAAAGAAGCTTCGATAAATGAACATAAGAATATACAAAAAAATTTATTTTCAGCTGATAAACTATCAATGCCTAACCAATTTACTGCAGAAAAATTAATTAAAAGTAATGATTTAGATGGAGTATTGAATGCGGAAGTCTCTATATTAGGGAATGCTCGAGTAGATTTAACACTCAATAGTGTGTCTTCCGAAGTGATTGATAAATACCAATTAAATAATGATAAAAAAATTGTTTTATTTGCACCAACTTGGAAAAAGAGCGAAGAGGAAACTACTGATGAAGAAATATTAGATTTAATAGAACAAACCAACATTATTCAACAAACTTTAGGAAGAGAATATCATGTTTATTTAAAGTCGCACTACTTTATTTATAAAAAGTTGCTGAATACGTCTTATGAAGAACACCTTATACCTAATTGGGTAGACACAAATGAGATTTTAGCTGCAGTCGACCTTTTGATTACTGATTATTCAAGTATATTTTTTGATTTTTTACCTCTCAAACGTCCTATACATTTCTTTATGCCTGATAAAATGGAATATGAGAGTGAACGAGGATTGTATTTAGAACTTAATAGTTTACCTGGAAGAATTTCAAATAATATTGAAGAATTGGTTGCTAATCTTAAAATTGATACAAATAATTATCTTAGCTGTTACCAAAATAATACGGATAATTTTATGAAGTTATATTGTGCAAATGATAATGGAATATCTTCAGCTCGTACACTTGATTTTCTGTTTGGGAAGATAAAAGGAGAAAAAATATTTAAATCAAACAAAAAAGTAATAGTATTTTATGGTGGCGGTTTTTACAACAATGGAATTACCAATTCCATCATTAATTTAAGTAAACATTTCGATTATAATAAATATGAATTCGTTCTAATTGAAAATAGTAAGATATTCAAAGATAAAATACGGAATTTAAAACGTTTAGATAGTAGAGTACATGTAATTTCTAAGTTTTCTTATACTAATAGAAATATTTATGATACGCTATCACAAAACTTTTTATACCGACAAGGTTACAATTCAAAATTCATTAACAAAAAATATTTGAAAAAATATTTTGCATTAGATTATAAGAGAGTTTTTGGTAACCTTGATCCTGATATAATGATTGATTACGGTGGATATAATAAAATGTTTACTGCATTATTCGCTTTTTCACCTGCAAAAACAAAAGTTATTTTTCTACATAATGATATGTATGGAGAATATAATAAAATGATCAATGGAAGATATACACATAAATGGAATTTAAAAGTTATTTTCAGTCTTTACGATGAATTTGATAAATTAGTCTCTGTTACTGATAGTGTAAATAAAGCTAATAAAGAAAACCTGAAAAATTTCATTACACATCCTGATGAAAAAATGATATCTATTAGTAATATTATTGATGGAGATGAAGTGAAATTTATGGCTCAAGCAGCCGATGATAAAGCAAATCATGTAAGGTTATATAAAAAGAACCAACTACAAGATTTTATTATTTATGATTCGGAAGAGAAAAGTGATTTTAACTTAGAGTTGCATTGTATTCAAGCACCAAGCAAAGAAGATTATAATTTTGTTAATGTTGCCAGATTATCTCCAGAAAAAAACCACGAAGTTTTAATAAAAGCATTCAAAACAATTGTTGAAAAAGAAAAGAAAAGTAAATTGTACATTTTAGGAGATGGTCCTTTATATAATCAATTACAGCAACTTATAAAAAAGATGAATTTAGAATAAAATGTTTTTCTATTAGGTTTTATTAAAAATCCCTTTATGTTTATTTCTCAAGCGGATTGTTTTGTTTTAACTTCAAATTATGAAGGACAAGGTATGGCAATTTTAGAAGCCCAAGTATTAGGTAAGCCGGTTATTGGCACTAATGTTAATGGTATTAACTCCGTATTAGATGGTAGCAATGGACTGCTAGTTGAAAATAATATTCAAAGTATTACTAAGGGATTAATGGAGTTTATTTATGGAAATATTCCGCATAGTCATTTTGACTATAAAACTTATAATGAAGAGATTATGTATAAATTTGAAAAGGAAATACTAGAATTCAACTCAGAAAATTAATGAAAAATATGTATGTTTACTATATTGTGCGTAAATGTGTGTGTTTTCTTTAGAAGCTTTACACAATCTTTGTTGCTCATTGCACTGCTGTGCGTTAAACTGTATAAGAATGCTAAGATTCAGAGAATTTTAGGGGTAAAAGTAACTGAGAGAAAGAAAATGTTATTTTTCAGTAATGCAGTGAATTTATTGGGGTTAGTTTAATGAAAAGCGACTGGGGATCCGCAATCTATAAAATCGATACAAACGTATATCGAAATTATATGAATTGCAGTCTCAGTCTTTTTATTTTGCTGAAAACTGAATGATACTGTCAAATCTCTCTAGTTGCTTATCTTGTATAAGTGAATGGAGGATAGGTAAAATGAGTAATCAAAATGAGTTGAAACGTAATCTCGGATTCTTCTCAGCCATTTCCATCGTAATGGGAACGGTCATCGGAGCAGGTGTGTTCTTCAAAGTATCAAGTGTAGTTGAAGTAACCGGTTCTACAAGTATGGCTATGTTTGTTTGGTTATTAGGCGGACTTGTCACTATCTGTGCAGGTTTAACTGCTGCTGAACTTGCAGCAGCAATCCCTGAAACAGGTGGTTTAATCACATATATTGAATATACGTATGGTAGTTTTTGGGGTTACCTTTCAGGTTGGGCACAAGCATTTATTTACTTCCCAGCCAATATTGCTGCCTTAGCAATTGTATTTGCAACACAGTTAATTAATTTATTCCATCTGAAAGCAGGATGGATTGTTCCAATAGCAATATTAACAGCGCTCTCTATTTATTTTATTAACTGCTTAGGATCTAAAGCAGGCGGAATGCTGCAATCCATTACATTGGTCATCAAATTGATACCTATTATTTTGATTGTGGTTGTCGGTTTATTCCAAGATAGTAACGTAGATTTCTCACTACTTCCACTTCAAGCAGGTGAGCATCAAGGTTTCTTCACTGCTTTAGGTGCAGGTTTACTTGCGACAATGTTCGCATATGATGGTTGGATGCACGTTGGTACAATTGCAGGAGAATTAAAAAATCCTAAACGAGATTTACCAGGTGCAATTACAATCGGTTTAGGTGCTGTCATGGTTGTTTATTTATTAATCAATGCAGCATTCTTAATGACATTGCCGATCTCAGAAATTAGCGGTAATTTAAATGCAGCGAGTGAAGCATCAGTAAGAATCTTCGGCGATGGCGGAGGTAAAATTGTAACGATTGGTATTATGGTATCGGTATATGGTGCACTAAATGGTTATTTAATGACAGGAATGCGTGTGCCATATGCAATGGCTGAACGTAATCGTTTGCCATTCCGTAACTTCTTCTTAAAATTAACACCAGGACAAGCACCATGGGCTGCTGGTCTTGTACAACAAATCATCGCCTATATTATGATGTCATTAGGTGCATTCGATACAATTACAAACATGTTAGTATTTGTCATTTGGACATTCTACTCAATGTCATTCTTAGCAGTAATGATTTTACGTAAAAGAGAACCGGACATGGAACGACCTTACAAAGTACCTTTATACCCAGTCATTCCGCTGATTGCTTTGGTTGCTGGTATTTTCGTACTTATCAATACACTATTTACGCAAACATTGCTTGCTGTGATAGGTATTATTATTACATTACTAGGTATCCCGATTTACTTTTACAAAAAGAAACAAGAAGAACGTGAAGGTATAAAATAAATCTTATAGAGTCGGAAACTCTCCGGCTCTTCTTTTATAGTTAAATTGTCTAAAAATTCCAAATTCAACCTAGACCAAAAATGAGATTCTAGCGTACAATAAGAAATATATACTCGGTATGGTATATACCGAAATCTTATATAAGGAGCAGGTACATATGAAAGTAGCAGTAGCTGGTGCCGGAGCCATGGGCGGACGTGTCGGTACTCAAATACAACAAGCAGGGTATGACGTAACTTTTATTGATTACTGGGAAGAGCATGTGGAAGCTGTAAAAGAAAAAGGGTTTGAAATTCAAACTGAAAACGAAACTTATAATGTCTCTGCGACAATGATTTATCCAAGTGATGTAACAGGGCCTTTTGATTTAGTCATCATTTTAACCAAAGCAATGCGCTCAGAGGAAATGCTTCGCGATTTGAAACAATATGGTGCTATCAATGAAAACACTTCTGTTTTAACGTTGATGAATGGATTAGGACATGATGAGCGTTTTGTTAAAATTATTCCAGAAGAACAAGTATATCTAGCAGTGACAGTTTGGACGGCAGGTCTTAGAGGACCTGGACAATTGTTATTAGAGGGCACAGGTGCAATTGAATTCCAACGTGTAGATGGCAAAGTAACAGAAAGAACTTATGAAATACAAAAGGTATTTGAAGAAGCAGGATTAAACGCGACAATAAGTGATAACGTTATGGTTTCAGTATGGAATAAAGCGGCACTAAACAGCGTTATCAATCCTTTATGTACAATTTTAGATAAAACAATTGCGGAATTTGCCGAATATGATCAAGCGCATGAAATGATTGTTCCGATCATAGAAGAAATTGTGGACGTAGGTACTGCAAGAGGTGTGGACTTAAACTTCGATACAATTGTGAATAAAATTGAAAGCACTTATCCAGTAGAAGCACAAGGATTACATCATCCATCAATGCATCAAGATTTATATTCAGGTCGTTTAACTGAAGTTGATTATCTGAATGGTCAAATCGAAGCATATGGTAAAGAACTGAAAATACCTACACCGAATAATACATTGTTAAAACATTTAGTCCACCAGTTAGAATTAAAATTTGCTCAAGAATAATGTGTTGGTTTGTTAAGCGCTGTTTAAAGCATAGGTATTATAGGTAAATAATTCACAAGCACATTATATGACGTAGTTATAATGATGTGTGATAATAATAATTAGAAATGTAAACGTTTTACTTTTGACAGCTTTTAAGAAAAATTAGTAGTTGAGAGGTTGCAACAACATGATAACGCTCTCTCATATAAATCAACAAACTTAAGGAGGAAATTTAAACATGAGTGTAAATGCAAGAGATTATATCCAAGATAGTTATGATTTATTTATTAATGGTGAGTTTGTTCCAAGTGATTCTGGAGAAACACTTGAAGTTACAAACCCTGCAAATGGTGAAGTATTAACTAAAGTTGCTAAAGCAGGAGATAAAGATGTAGATAAAGCAGTTAAAGCTGCACAAACTGCATTTAACAGCTGGGGTAAAACGCCGAAAGAAGAACGTGTGAAATTACTTCGTAAAATCGGCGACAAAATATTGGAACAAAAAGATCGTTTAGCGATGATTGAAACTTTAAACAACGGTAAACCAATCCGTGAAACTTCAACTATTGATGTTCCGCTTGCAGCACGTCATTTTGAATATTTTGCAAGTGTCATTGATACTGATGAAGGTACGGTTAATGATATGAGCGAAGACATCATGAGTATTGTTCGACATGAACCTATTGGTGTAGTAGGTGCTGTAGTAGCATGGAACTTCCCATTATTATTAGCTTCATGGAAATTAGCACCAGCATTAGCTGCTGGTAATACAGTTGTAATTCAACCATCATCTTCTACACCATTAAGCTTAATTGAAGTAGCTAAAATTTTCCAAGAAGTATTACCGGATGGTGTAGTTAATATCTTAACAGGTAAAGGTTCTGAATCAGGTAATGCTATCTTCAATCATGAAGATGTTTCTAAATTATCATTCACTGGTTCAACAGATGTAGGTTATCAAGTTGCAGAAGCTGCAGCAAAACGTATTGTACCTGCAACATTAGAACTTGGCGGAAAATCAGCTAATATTATTTTAGATGATGCCAACTTAGATGTAGCTGTTGAAGGTATCCAATTAGGTATCTTATTCAACCAAGGTGAAGTCTGCAGTGCCGGATCAAGATTACTTGTTCAAGAAGGTATTTATGATGAATTGATGAAACGCTTGAAAGATGTCTTCAGTCATTTGAAAGTCGGAGATCCTACAGATGAAAATGTACAAATGGGTTCTCAAACTGGGGAAGCACAAATGGAAAAAATTCAAGGTTATTTAGACTTTGCCAAAGATTCAGGTGCTGAAATCGTTACAGGCGGTCATCGTATTACTGACGGTGAATTAAGCAAAGGCTATTTCTTCCAACCTACAATTATTGCTGTAGAAAACAATGACAATAAATTAGCGCAAGAAGAAATCTTCGGACCTGTGTTAACAGTTATCAAAGTGAGAGATGACGATGAAGCTGTACGTATTGCAAATGATTCTGAATATGGCTTAGCTGGCGGTGTATTCTCTCAAAACATCAACCGTGCTTTAAATATTGCACGTAATGTACAAACTGGTCGTGTTTGGGTAAACACTTATAATCAAGTACCAGAAGGTGCACCATTCGGCGGTTATAAAAAATCTGGTATCGGCAGAGAAACTTATAAAGCTGCATTGAAAAATTATCAACAAGTTAAAAACATCTATATTGATACAAGTAATAAACCAAAAGGTTTATATGAATCAGGACAAAGTGATGTTCTAGATCATGATGATCATAAATTTTAATTTTTGAATAAATGAAAACCCGTTCTCTCAAGTTGAATTTGAGTTAGAGCGGGTTTTTTTCTTTTTATAAGTCTTCTGTAAAATTATATTGTGTGTAAACTTTAAATTAATTAAATATAAAAAATATAATTTGTAATGTTTTAGACAATTCTCTTTGGGATATACTATTTCTGAACATGTTATAGAAAAAATTGCTATCGTGTCTATACAATTTGATTTTGTAGAAGGAGAATTTCAGTATCGACAGTATATTTAAAAAGTGATTAGTGCATTCGACAGCTATCTTTCTATATATAAATCAAAAACTAAAAGGAGGAAATTGAAGCATGAGTGTAAATGCAAGAGATTATATCCAAGATAGTTATGATTTATTTATTAATGGTGAGTTTGTACCGAGCGAATCAGGTGAAACATTAGAAGTAACAAATCCATCAAACGGAGAAGTATTAACAAAAATAGCAAGAGCAACTGAAAAAGATGTAGATAAAGCAGTTGAAGCAGCACAGACAGCTTTTGAGAGTTGGAGTAAAACACCAAAAGAAGAACGCGTACGTATGTTGCGTGAAATTGGTGATAAATTATTAGAACGTAAAGACCATTTTGCGATGGTGGAAACATTAGATAATGGTAAAGCAATTCGTGAAACTTCAACAACTGATATTCCGCTTGCAGCACGTCATTATCAATACTTTGCAAGCTTTATAGATACAGATGAAGGTACTGTGAATGACATGAGTGAGGATATCATGAGTATTATCCCTCACGAAGCAGTAGGGGTTGTAGGTGCAGTAGTTGCTTGGAACTTCCCAATGTTATTAGCTACTTGGAAAGTAGCACCCGCTTTAGCTGCTGGTGATACAGTAGTACTTCAACTATCATCATCAACTCCATTAAGTATGATTGAAATGGCTAAAATCTTCCAAGAAGTATTGCCAGATGGCGTAGTAAACGTTGTTACAGGTAAAGGTTCTGAATCAGGAAATGCTATTTTCAATCATGAAGGCGTAGATAAATTATCATTCACTGGTTCTACTGATGTAGGTTACAAAGTTGCAGAAGCTGCAGCAAAACGCATTGTACCTGCTACTTTAGAACTTGGTGGTAAATCAGCTAATATAATTTTAGATGATGCCAACTTAGATTTAGCTATAGAAGGTATCCAATTAGGTATCTTATTCAACCAAGGTGAAGTCTGCAGTGCAGGCTCAAGATTAGTTGTTCAAGAAGATATTTACGATGAACTGATTCCACGTCTGAAAGATGCATTTGAAAGTGTTAAAGTTGGGGATCCTACAGATGAAAATACACAAATGGGTTCTCAAACAGGACAAGCACAAATTGATAAAATTCAAAGTTATATAGATTATGCTAAAGAATCAGGCGCTGAAATTTTAACAGGTGGCCATCGTCTTACTGAAGGCGATTTAAGTAAAGGTCATTTCTTTGAACCTACACTTATTGCTGTTGATAGCAGCGATGACAAATTAGCACAAGAAGAAATTTTCGGACCTGTATTAACAATAATTAAAGTCAAAGATGATGATGAAGCTATTAAAGTTGCTAACAACTCTGATTATGGTTTAGCTGGTGGTGTATTCACAGAAAATATCAACCGCGCACTTACTATTGCTCGTGCAGTAAGAACTGGACGTATGTGGGTCAACACTTATGATCAAGTACCAGAAGGCGCACCATTCGGCGGGTATAAAAAATCAGGTATCGGCAGAGAAACTTATAAAGGCGCTTTAAGAAACTATCAACAAGTTAAAAATATCTTTATTGATACTAGCAATAAAACTAAAGGATTATATGATACACAATAAATTTTTGGTAGCGAATAACGTAGGAATTTATTAAATCCTCGCTCCTTCAGAAACGTTGTAGTGCACCCCTAAAGTTGAACCCAAAAAATTCAACATTAGGGGTGCAGTACATGTTCTGAGTTAGAGCGAGGATTTTTATGTTTTTATCTACAATTAATACTCTAAAAATGTTTCGCTCTACGAATAAATTGCAATGAAGTAGTGCTTGAAGTTTACATTCACTTTAACACCTGAAGGAAATGTTAAATTAGTATGTTAATAAAGAAAGTAATATTTCGGGAATATTTAGATTTTGTAAATCAACCTATAATTATTAGGATTTCTTAAAAATTAATTTTATAATGATGGCCAGTCGACTTATATGGAAATTAGGATAAGTGAAAATATTTTACAAATGTAAAATCGGGTATACATGAAACAAGAACTTGTATATTTCATATAAATTCTCAACTTTTAAAAAGGATGGAGTAATAAAATGAGTAAAGTAAGAATGCTAATCCCATGTTTTAATGAAGAAGATGTCATTAATTATACTTATAAAGAATTAACGAAAGTTTTAGCTAGAGACTCTGAACTCCATCATTACGACTATGACTTGTTATTTATTGATGACGGTAGCAAGGATAGAACGATAGATATTATCAAGGATTACAGTCAACAAGATGAGAAGGTAAAGTATATATCTTTCAGCCGTAATTTTGGTAAAGAAGCGGCAATGTTTGCGGGTTTAGAAAATAGCCAAGATGTGGATGCCGTTATAATTTTAGATGGTGATTTACAACATCCTCCTGAACTTATTCCGCAGATGATTAAGAAATATTTAGAAGATGGAACAGACCAAGTCATTGCCAAACGTAATCGTGATGGAGAAAAAGCCTCACGAAAATTGATGACTAAATGTTATTACAAATTAGTCAATCGTTTTGTTGATGTGCCGATTGAAGATGGTGTCGGAGATTTTAGATTATTAAGCCAACGTGTTGTGCGTTCTCTAGCTGAACTGGATGAAGCACAACGTTTTTCTAAAGGTCTTTTTTCGTGGGTAGGATATCCTACTGAAACTATTGAATACAAGAATCAAGAGCGTGTAGCTGGAGATTCAAAATGGTATTTCTTTAAGCTGTTAGATTATGGTGTCGATGGTGTGATTTCATTTAATAACAAACCACTGCGCACAATTATGTATTTCGGTATGGGAATTTTTGGTATCAGTATTCTCTACCTTCTAGTGAACTTTATTTTGATTCTTATAAATGGCGTAGATTCTCCAGGTTATTTTACAACTATTTTTGCAGTGCTTTTCTTAGGAAGTATTCAATTAATTTCTATTGGTATTATAGGCGAATATATTGGACGTATTTACTATGAAGTCAAAAATCGACCTAAGTATTTAAAACAAGACACAAACTTGAATGATGAGAAAGGCAGACAAAATGTAGCGAGTATTCAATCTACAAATCGAGATTATAGAGATAATCATAAAGTTGAACCTTTACATCATGCAATGTCTAAGCCTAAAGATTATGTTCCTTATCAAGCGAATCGAGATGATCGCGAAGAACTAGACAAAGAAGAAAAGGCAAATCAAGCACGTCGAATTAAAGAAATGAATCTATAGCTAAAAGAGGCGGTACGCATCATGCGTACCGCCTCTTCAATTGCTTATATTAACTTTTTAGATACTGAGTTGAATTACTTACTATTATTAGAATAATTGTTTATCTTCAGGGAAGACATCGTCACCTAATGCGCTTTGAGCAAGTACGTTTAGATAATTCCATGGACGATCAAAATCAGGTTGGAAGAAGAAATCGACTAATGCAAGATCTTCTAATGTCCATCCAGCATTGACCGCTACTGAAATTGTATTAATGGATTCTACTAAATCTTCTGTGCTCATGATTTGTCCGCCTAAAATACGATGAGTATCTTCATCATAAATGATTTTAAGATGTACTTTTGTATCATCTTGTCTGAATTTAGGACGAACTGGCACTTCGATATATTTTGCACCTAAATTGCCATCATAACTATCTGCTTCTGTTTCATGCACACCTGTTTGTCCAAATTTATAATCGAATAAAGCTAGACCAGATGTACCTGAAACGCGCGGCATTTTCATTTCTTTACCGGCCATATTGCGAGCTGCAACATAACCTTGACGACGTGAGTTTGTTGCAAGAGCAATATAACGTTCTTCATGAATTGGTGCGTAAGGAATTAATGTGGCATCCCCGCTTGCATAAACATCTTCTTCTGATGTTTCTAAACGTTCATTAATTTTGATAATACCTTTCTTACCTAATTCTACTTTGCCATCTAACCAATCTGTAGCAGGATTAACACCAACAGCGAATAATACTGTATCGGCTTCGTATTCACCGCTATCAGTTACAACACCTGTTACATTATTATTGTCATCAGCTTTTAAAGCTTTTACGTTTTCGTTGCCTTTGAATTTTAATCCATGTTCAGCAGAAATTTTTTCTAAGATATCAGTGAATTCTTTGTCTAGATAAGTTTTGATAATGCGGTCGCCATCATCCATAATTGTTGTATCAATTCCGGCTTTAGTAAATGCTTCTGCAGCTTCAATGCCGATATAACCGCCGCCAACTACAATGGCTTTTTTAGCATTTTGCATACGTTCTTTAATTTTACCTGCCCATTCTTCGCCGCGCATAAATAATACATTGTTATAATCATTTATACCGTCGATTGGAGGTTCATTTGGGACGCCGCCTGGGCTTAAGAATAACTTATCATAAGAAACTTCGGATTGATTACCATCTTTTTCAACAGTCACTGTTTTATTTTTGGTATCTAAATCTGTCACTGTTGTTTCTAAATGCAAGTTTACGCCTTGGCTTTTAAGCGACTCAGCATCTGCATAATGCAATGATTGTAATGAAGGTGCGATGTCTTCTAAATAGCTTTGAATACCGCAAGATAAGAATGACGGAGAAGATGCACTTTCAAACACTTCGATTTGTGCTTCTGGATCTGAAATTAATAATGTTTGAATTGCAGCATAACCTGCATGTGATGTTCCGACTACAACGTATTTCATAATAATTTAGTTCCTCCTTATGATGAGGATAATGCTTCTCATCTTTATATATTTTGAAAAGTCTTTTGAAATATAAACTTTTGAATGCCTACTCACATCTATACATCTACCACAAATAACAGGTTTTATTCAGTTGAGAGGGGAATACTAAAAGTGTTGATAAAATTGTCAAAATTAAATTCATGATTAGTTTGTAATAGTTGAAATTACAAACGGTAGAGAATATACTTTATTTGTAAAATTAAATATTACAAATGAAAAATTGGAGGAATGAGTTATGAGTAATAATGTAATCATTGTAGGCGGAAACGGATTTGTAGGTAGAGAAATCACAATGCAATGGGCAAATAGATTCCCGGAAGCTGATATTTATATTACAAGTCGCGGCGATAGAAAAGAAATTCAGGGTGCACATTTACACCATGTACAAGTCGATGTAAATAATGCTCAAAGTTTTGAAAGTGCTTTATATGGTGATGAAGTAGATTACATCATTACATTAACTTATGGCAGTCAAGATGCTGTAAAAACAGTTAGAGACTTCGCAGAAAAACATAACTTGAAAGCTATTGGAAACGTTGGTATCCAAGATTTCGGTATTCCAGAAATGGCAGATTTTGTAAGTATGAAACAAGATGAATTGAAAACATTACAAGAAGGACCAGTACGTGTTGCAAACTATGATGCTACTGTCATTTGGAGTAAAAACCGTAATGATGACATAGGTAAAGGTATTAAAGCTGGGGACTTCGATGAAATGCCTCCAGTAAGCGTAGAAATTGTAGCAGAGCAAGTGATTGATCGTACTACAAAAGCTTGGAGATCATAAAGAAATTAAGATTAACGTGTCGATTTTTAGTTAAATGATTTTTTAATAAAGGATTATTTGCTGTTAATGACAGCACATCAAGGAACATCACAATATACAATTTTAAAATCATGGGAACCTTACTATTAGTGTTCTTCGCAAATTGTAGTTTGTAATGTTTGTTGCTGCAATTAAAAGCGAAAGGAGCGAGTAGCATGCGTGTAAGTACTCAATTCCCCATAGCGGTCCATGCATTGCTCATGATTGCCTATTTTCCTAATATACGTGTCACGAGTGATATGGTTGCAGAGAGTGTCGGTAAAAATCCTGTGATTATTAGAAATGTATATAAAAAATTAAAAGATGCAGATTTATTGACCGTTCAACGCGGTGTCGGTACAACAGAATTAATACGTCCTGCTAGTAAAATTACATTATGGGATATTTACAAAGCTGTGGAAACGGATCAGATAGATGAAATCTTTAAATTTCCAGAGACTTTATCTGGTGTATGTACTGTTGGTGGATCTATACGGGAACTACTGACGATTCATTTGCAGGAGGCAATTGATGAATTGAAAAATGCCTTATCCAAGACGACTGTTGAAGAATTACGCTTTGAAATCGAAGCACATAATGAAAAAGAAATCGATTTTCCAGCTATTGTTGAATGGTATAAGAAAAACAACTTTGATACGAGTTTTGAAGATTTGGATAAAGATACAATAGAAGAATAGATTTTTAAGGCTGATTAGGCGTGGAGATAGATTGACTGTCTCCGCGCTTTTTTAGCAGTATTTACAAGTTATTTTGCAGCAAATTGCAATGTTGTGCTGTAAGACGCATAATAAAGTTAAGCAAAGAATGAAGGGGTGGGATTATATGGCTGAGATGGTAGCAGAGTTAGAACATGCCCGTAAAGTATTCGGCAAACAGGTTGTATTAGAAGACATTTCTTTAGAGTTGGAAAAAGGTCAAATACTTGGACTGATTGGACCGAGTGGCTCGGGTAAAACAACTGCGATTAAATGCTTGTTAGGAATGGAAAAATTAGATGCAGGTGAAGCATTGATCTATGATAAAAAGATGCCGAATCGTAAAGTTTTGAATCGAATTGGTTACATGGGTCAAACTTTAGCGTTATATGAAAATCTAAGTGCAAAAGAAAATTTAACGTTTTTTGGTAATTTAAAAGGGCTGTCTGGAAAAAAATTGGATTCAGAAATCGAACGTTATATGAGGTTAGTTAATTTAGAAGGTAAGTTGAAAGATATTGTAAATACGTTTTCTGGAGGGATGAAACGTCGTTTATCTTTAGCGATTACCTTACTAGCGCATCCAGATTTATTAATCTTAGATGAGCCTACAGTTGGAATCGACCCAAGTTTAAGACAATCGATTTGGCGAGAGTTGCGTCATTTGTCTGAAGAAGGTCAAACTATTTTGATGACGACACATGTTATGGATGAAGCAGAACGTTGTGATAAAGTCGGTTTATTAGTGGATGGTCATATTTTTGCTTTAGGTACACCTGATGAATTAAAACAAAGATTCGATGCTGATAGTATTGAAGAAGTTTTCTTAAAAGCGGAGGAGGCGAAGGATAATGAGATTTAAAGCAATTTTAGTACGAGTTATTACGGATTTATTCAGAGATAAACGTACATTGGCATTAATGTTTATTGTTCCTTTGCTGATTTTAACGATTATGTATTTCTTGTTTAATAGTGATACAGATGAACATATGAAGATAGGATTTTCAAATGACGTACCTAATAGCGTAGTGAAAGCTTTACCTGATGATAAAACTGATACATCTACATATAAAAACGTAGATTCTGTAAAATCTCTGATAGAAAGACATAATTTAGATGCTTTTGTAGAGAAGAAAGGTGACAAATTAGAAGTCACATATACCAATGAAGACCCCAGTAAAACAAATGCTGTAAAGCAGATGATTGGTGGAGCACTTCAGAAAAATAAAATGCAAGGTATTCTGAAACAAGTAAATACTATGAAAGCACAAATGGAGAAAATGCCTGGAAGTGATAAAGGTGCTGGAATAGGAAAAGTAGATGAAGGTTTATCATTGAAGTCTCATTATTTATATGGAAATGCGGATAGTACTTATTTTGATAAAATGTTCCCGATTTTAATGGGATTCTTTGTGTTCTTGTTTGTTTTCTTGATTTCTGGGATTGCCTTGTTGAGAGAAAGGACATCAGGAACGTTAGAACGTGTTTTAGCAACTTCTATTAAACGAAGTGAAATTGTATTTGGATACTTAGTGGGTTACGGTATCTTTGCTGTTTTACAAACCTTGATTATCGTTTTGTTTTCAATTTATTTATTGAAAGTGGAAATGGCAGGTAATCTTGGTTGGGTACTGTTAATTAACATATTAGTTGCTTTTGCTGCCTTAGCAATGGGATTATTTATTTCTACTTTTGCTAATTCAGAGTTTCAGATGTTGCAATTCATTCCTGTGATCGTGGTACCTCAAGTTTTATTCTCAGGTATTATTCCATTAGATAATGTAAATCGTTGGATAGCAAGTATCGGTTACTTATTCCCGCTCCGTTATGCAGGAGATGCATTGACAAAGATAATGGTAAAAGCAGAAGGAATTGGATATTTCTGGTTTGATGTTTGTATTTTATTAGTGTTTATTATAGTGTTTACAATTTTGAACATTGTAGGATTAAAACGCTATCGTAAAGTTTAAATGTAGGTTGAAAAGCGGACTTCGGTCCGTTTTTTAATTTGCGTTAAAACACATTTTTTTATGAGTAAATATGTATTTATGCTTATATCACTCTATATAAATAGTATTTATTCTGACATAAAAAATTACTGAGTATAAGAATGTTTTTAGATTTTAAAGTAAATCGAATTTAGAAATGTTAATTTACTCATCTAATTGCATTTGATTCATTGACAACGCTTTCATGATATTCTAAAGTTTATGTAAACGATTGTATAGTTGTATACAGGCATACACATGTAGAGGAAAATAAGGGATTCATAAATCTGAAATGAAAGGAAATACTATGTCGAATAATATTGAAGAAACGAAACAAATGATTGAAGATGGCAGCTTATCAATTGGTATTGAATTTGGTTCAACACGTATTAAGACAGTGGCTGTAGATGAAAATTGTGTGACCGTCGCAACGGGATCGTTCGAGTGGGAAAACCAGTTTTTAGACGGTTATTGGACGTATTCAATTAATGATGTATGGGTTGGACTGCAAAAAAGTTATCGTGAAATGGCTGATTATGTAAAACGTGAATTCGGAGTTGCTATTCAGCGAGTGAAATCTATAGGTATCAGCGGTATGATGCATGGATATTTGGCTTTCGATGACAAGGATGATTTGTTAGTTCCTTTTAGAACATGGCGAAATAATAATGCCAATACAGCAGCAGGTATTTTAAGTAAAGCATTTGGAGTGAATATTCCTGAACGTTGGAGTATCGCACAACTTTATCAATCAGCTTTGGAAGATGCCCCACATACCTCAAAAGTAAGTTATATGACGACATTATCAGGATTTGTTCATTGGTATTTAACTGGAGAACGTGTACTAGGTGTCGGAGATGCATCAGGCATGTTTCCGATTGATCCGAAAACAGGTGGTTTTCGAGAAGATCTTTTGGAACAATTTAATACAATTTTCCATCAAAGGGGCTTTAAACAAGATATACGTGAGTTATTACCGCGTGTGTTAAGCGCAGGAGGGAATGCAGGTTATTTAACTGCAGAGGGTGCACGATTGATTGATTCTGAGAGAGAGTTAGAACCAGGAGCGCCATTATGTGCACCAGAAGGTGATGCAGCAACTGGAATGGTTGCTACCAATAGCGTAGCTCCACGTACTGGTAATGTATCAGCCGGTACGAGTATTTTTTCGATGATTGTATTAGACCACCCATTAAAGCGTGTTTATCCAGAAGTAGACTTAGTCACTACACCAGCAGGACACGAAGTAGCTATGATTCATGCAAATAATTGCACATCTGATATTAATGCTTGGATGGATGTCTTTGCTGAAGTATTAGATGCAATGGGAGTAGATTATTCTAAAGATGAGTTATTTACCCGTATGTTTGAAACAGCGTTAGATGGTGATCCTGATTTAGGGCGTTTATTGTCTTATGGTTATGTTTCAGGTGAATTTATAACAGATGTACCTAAAGGATTCCCAATGTTAATTAGAGATGTGGATAGTAAATTTACATTAGCAAATTTGATGAAAACACATATTTTCAGTGCGTTCAGTACATTAAAAATTGGAATCGATTTATTGAAACACAATGAAGCAATGGAAATTGAAAGTATGGTAGGACATGGAGGGATATTTAAAACAGAACGTGTCGCTCAAAGTTTTTTAGCCGCAGCTTTAGAAAGTCCTGTAAGTGTAATGCAGACAGCCAGTGAAGGTGGCGCATGGGGAATTGCAGTGTTGGCACGTTACTTGATAGATGTAAAAGAAGGTGTGACACTCGCAGACTACTTACAAGAAAAAGCTTTTGGAGATGCTGACGCTTTAGTCATTGAGCCGAAAAAAGAAGATTTAGAAACTTTCCGTGAATATATTAAGAAATTTGAAATGGGATTACCAGTAGAACGCAGTGCTGGTGAGTATTTAAACTAAAGAGGATTAAAATATGGATTGATATAGTTTGGAAATCGATCCAATATATTATACAACCTAAAAGAAACAGAGGAGATATTGTGGGAACTATAGAGACAAATCAGTCGAAACAATTTTTAGGTTTGCCGATGACCCTTATTTGGGGTTATGTAGCAGTTGCTATCTTTATGACTGGAGATGGTATTGAACAAGCCTTTTTATCAAAGTACATACAGCAAATTGGTTTTAGTGCAAGTCAAGCTACAACAGTATTGACCTCATATGGTCTAGTTGTAGCGATTGCATCTTGGTTGTCGGGGGTATTAGCTGAAGTCTTCAGCCCAAGAAGATTAATGACTTTCGCATTTATTACATGGATTGTTTTCCATGTCGGATTTTTAACATTAGGGTTAGAGACTCATAACTACATAATGATGATTATCATGTATAGTATTCGTGGAATCGCTTATCCAATGTTTATTTATAGTTTTGTTGTTTGGATTACTTATTCAGCACCACCTCAAAGACTCGCTTCAGCGATGGGTTGGTTCTGGGCAATGTATTCAGTAGGTATTGGTGTGCTTGGCTCTTATTTACCAAGTTTTACAATCCCTTACATAGGCTTCATGGGAACGTTATGGGGTTCTATTATCTTTATTGCAGCAGGCGGCTTGTTAGCTTTCTTTTTAGTTAAAGATAAGGAAGGCGAAAAGAAAGAAAGTGACAAACTGACAACTAAAGAAATGTTCGGTGAAATATTGCGGGGTGTAACGATTTTACGTAACCCTCAAGTTGCAATTGCATGTGTGATCCGTATTATTAATCAGCTTTCTTTATTCGGTTTGGTTGCTTTCATGCCAGCTGTTTTTACAGATAGATTCGGATTCACGACTTCCCAATGGCTTCAAATTTGGGGATTCATGTATATCGTGACAATCTTTACGAATCTCTTCTGGGGAATTGTCGGAGATAAAATTGGTTGGGTTAAACAAATCCGCTGGTTTGGTTGTATTGGAATGGCACTTTCAACTCTCGCATTTTATTACATTCCTGAATGGTTCGGACCAAACTTCTGGATTACGTGTCTTGTGGCCATCGCATTTGGTTTTGCAGTAGCAGCCTTTGTGCCGATGTCTGCGATTTTCCCAACCTTAGAACCAGAACATAAAGGGGCTGCAGTTTCAATTCATAATTTATCTGCAGGCTTAAGTAATTTCCTTGGACCTGGGATTGCTACAATCGTACTGATGTTTGGAAATGCACTTACGACAATTTGGGTTTATGCAATTATTTATTTCATAGGATTTGTGTTGACATTCTTTATGAAAGTCAAGCAGCCCTCACTTCAACAATAAAAAAAGAAAAGGTGATTTGAATGAATATTTTAGAACAATTTAGATTAGATGATAAAGTAGCAATTGTAACAGGTGGCGCAATGGGATTAGGACAAGCTATGGCAACGGCTTTAGCACAAGCAGGTGCTAATATTGTTATTGCTGACATTCGTGAAGATGTTGCTGAAGCTACAGCTACTACAATTCGCGAGACAGAACAAGTTAAAACAACAGCTTTAAAAGTAGATGTTACTAATCCTGAAGATGTACAAAAAATGGTCGACGATGTTGTTGAGGAATATGGAAAAATTGATATTTTAATCAATAATGCAGGTATGACAATTAATGAAAAAGCAGAAGATATGACATATGAGCAATGGAATAAAGTTATCAACTTAAACTTAAATGGTGTATTCTTAGTGGCTCAAGCAGTAGGTCGTCAAATGATTGAACAAGGTTATGGTTCAATTGTTAACACATCTAGTATGTCAGGAATTATTGCCAACAAACCTCAAGAACAATGTTCTTACAACGCTTCTAAAGCAGGCGTTATTATGTTGACGAAAAGCTTAGCGATGGAATGGTCTAAATATAATATTAAAGTAAACACAATTGCACCGGGTTACATGAAAACAGAATTGACAAAACCTTTCTTTGAACAAGGTGGTGCAATGATTGATGACTGGATGGGCTTCACTCCAATGGGTCGTCCAGGATTGCCTGAAGAATTAGGCGGTATTGTGGTATATCTAGCATCTGATGCATCATCATTCGCGCAAGGAAGTGTATTTACAATTGATGGTGGTTACACAGCGTTATAGTAAACTATAGGTTGTTAAGAGAAAAAATCCCGGCAAGGGAAGGGTATGACTCCTTCTTTTTGTCGGGATTTTGTATAGGTGATTATATTTGGTAAGAGTAGAATAAGTTTGTATTATTCGTTTTCTTTACGACGTGCTTGTACTAAGAATAATGTTCCAGCACTTGCGAACAATGTACCTGCAAGCATTCCGAATAATACTTGATCTTGTTCACCAGTTTCTGGTAATTGTTTTTTAGCAGCTTCAGCTTTTTGTTGTGCTTTAGCTTCGTCTTTAGTAACTTTAGCTTGTGCTAAGTTTTGACCTGTTTTTTGTTCAGTTGTTACTTTAGCAGTTTGATCTTTACCAGGTTGAGCTTGAGCTACTTTACCGTTACCTGTAGTTGCTGCTGGACCTTGTTTAGTAGTTCCTTGATTTTTAGTTTCTTGATTTTTAGGTGTTTTTTCTTTTGTAGTTGTTACGTTTTGATTTTTAGGATCTTTTTTAGGTGCTTGTTTAGCATCTAGAGCTTTAGCATCTTTCACAACTTTATCAATGCCATTCACATTGTTACGTGCATCATCATTAAGTTTGCTGTGTGCAGCAGCTTTTTGTTCAGGTGTTGAGTTTTTCAAAGCGTCTACTTCATTGTGTGCTTTTTTAACTTTTTCAGCTACATCTTGAGAAAGACCAGTGTTAGCACCAGCTTCTCTTGCATGTTTTTCATTGCCATTGTTAGTGTCTAATTGTCTAGCGTTAGTAACGATACCTTTCAAGTTTTGACCTTTGTTATTAGTGCTGTCATTTTTGATTTGTTTAACAAAAGCTTCTTTTTGTTGATCAGTTAAGTTATGAAGACCGTTTACTTGGTCAATTGCAACTGTAGTTAAAGTTTCTAAGTCTTTAGCTTCTTTCTTTTCAACAGTGTTAGCGCCAGCTTCTCTTGCGTGTTTTTCATTACGATTGTTTGTATCTAATTGTTTAGCATTTTCAACAATAGCATTAATGTTTTGACCATTGTTATTACCGCTGTCATTTAAGATTTGTTGGTTAAATGCGTCTTTTTGTTGGTCAGTTAAGTTGTGTAAGTTATTAACAGTATTATAAGCAACTTGAGTAAGTGTGTTTAACTCACGAGCAGCTTTTGCTTGAGCTTCTTGCTCTTTGGCAGCATTTTGAGCTAATTCTACTTGAGCATTAACAGCTTTAGCATCTTGTACGATACCAGGGATGTCAGCTGTAGCAGCATCAGCAACTTTTTTGTTGTAAATATCTTTAGTTTCTTTAGAGATACCATTTAAAGCATTTATTTCAGCTTGAGCTTTGTCTACTTGTTCTTTTGAAACATTTTGAGCAGTTTCTACTTGTTTTTGTGTATTATCTTTAGCTTCTAGTTCAGCACCAGCTTTTTTAGCAAGTTCAACTTGCGCATTGACTGCTTGAGCATCTTTGTCAGCTTGTGTAGTTGCAGCATCTTCAGCATTTGCAGCTTGAGCTCCACCTAAAAATACTAATGTTCCTAATGATACTGAGGCGATACCTACTGATAATTTTCTTAAAGAGAAAAGTTGTTTTTTCTTCATGATGTGAAATCCTCCTATTGTGGCTGTTTAGAATAATGTGATAGACGTAAATATATACTTCCAGTGAGTATAATTAAGTTATGTCTCTATTTTACACAATAGGGATAGACGTATTATTGCACTTTTTAAAAATTATCAGAAAATTTTTGCAATAAAAATTTAGAATTATCCACAAGCAATGTCATGATATGTCACTGCTTGTGAAAACTGTGATTTAGTACACGTTTTATTCACTTTTTCCTAAAAAAATAATGAATGGAAAATTATTCTTGACCTGAATCACTTTATTTAAATTAGAAAGAAATGCGCTATGCATGAACTTTTAATTAAGTTTCAACCAATGAACTAGTTCGTCTAAATCTTGAACTGTAATCTTAGGTAATGCTCCATTTTTATCGAAAAGATTTTGGTTGCGATTTACCCAAGCGGTATCAAAACCAAAATTAGCTGCACCAGTGATATCCCAAGTATTAGATGAAACGAAAAGTACTTCGTCACGTTTTACAGGATAGTATTTTAAAATAAGCGCGTAGCTTGCTGGGCTTGGCTTATATTGTTTAATATCATTTGCACTGATGATGGAATCTAATTTGTCTGAAATACCAACATTTTCAATCACAGGATCTAACATATCCATGTTACCATTTGAAAAAACAGATAACTTTTTTTGTAAGTCCATTAATGACTTAAGTGCGTTAGGAACTTCTTTAAATACATTGAGTTTCAAGTACTCGTCAAAAATTGTATTAATATCTTGATGATTATAAGGTACTTTACTTTGTTCGAGTGCATATTCTAATGCTTGTTTTGTAATATCATCAAAGGGTATATATCGTTCCATTACTTGGCGTAAAAAGGTATGTTTCAGCTGAGTATTACGCCATAATTTAGATACTGCCTCACTCTTATCTCCCGCAAACTCATTTAACTTTTCTTTTACAGATAATGTATCAAATAACGTTCCATAAGCATCAAATACAATTACTTTATACATAGTATCTCACCTCACATGATTACTTGATTTTATCGTATCACATCAGTGTAGGCATTAAAAAAGACAACCTCTTATTGAAAAGAAAAAGTTGTCTGGAATAGTATTTGGTTAATAATCGGAGGGATTATTGTTAATCATATATGTTTCTTGCAATTTTAATAGTTGATGTAAGACTTTGCGTCGAACATTGTCTGGCTTTAAAATTCTGATTTGTTTTCGACAAGAAAAACAAAGATGAACTGCATCTTCAGCACACATTTTAAATCGTGCGATACAATAGCCGTCTTTAGAGGGTTTAACGATTTGGTTTTCATAAAAATGCTGCATTGATTCATATAATGACGTTTGCATCTCAAAAGTAATCTGTTGGTAATGCTTTTGAGAATGATGAGGCGTGAAATGTTCTGGGCTAAATGAGATATCTGTTTTCCTTAAATTTGTTACCATTGTCTTTTGCTTATAATGATAAACCAAGTTGAAAGTAAAACCCTGATATCTGATGTATAAAGGAGTGATTTCTTGACCCTCACTCAAATATAATTTTTGTTGTTGGTTAATAGCACGATTGGCTACGGTCAAATTACGTAATGCGTGATATCGATTGCCAACTTTTAATTTTTCTAATTGAAATAGCAATTCATTTTCATGTTTGCTATGAAAAGTTTTAATTAATAAATTGAGATAGTTATAGACTTGTTGATCAACGACTGGTGTTACTGTTTGTAATAATGTGATGAGAAAGTAGATAGAAGTGGCATTATCTTCATTCGTATTATTCATAATATATGATGCAGAGTGATGATTATAAATGATTTCATTTCTATAGCCATGCCACTCGTCGGTATCATATAAGAAATTACGAATATTATCAATATCTCTTTGGATGGTGCGGGGAGATACGTTCCACTCTTGAGAAAGTTTTTCTTTATTTACAACTTTTTGTTGTATTAAACGTGTATAAATACTAAGTATACGATGAGATTGTTCCATGGTGTATAAATCGTCTCCTAACTCTAAAGATGATGAAATCGAAGTGATTATAGGTGTTAATATTTATAGCAGGGTTTAAGTAAGACAAAATCATAATGTTATGCATTTAATGAATATTATATTACAAAGTATCTTTAAAATACATAACACAATACAAAATGACAAAATTTAGTTCGAAAATTCAAATGTGATAAAATAAAGTGAATAAATAGCGATTTCACAAAGAAGGTGAGCACATGAAAGACATATCAAAAGTAATGTTACAGACTGAAAATTCGATATTAATGCGTAATACTTTTGAAAGAAATTTAGAAAAAGAGGCAGCATACATAGAAGAATGGTGTCATACACATCCACAACATTTTAACCAGAGAGTTGGTATCAGTATCGTTGATCCAGTTCGCTTTTTTACTGTGTATCGCGCAGTACAAATAGCTGGGAAGTTGCCTGTAATTTTAGATCCGAAATGGACAAGTGAACAATTTAAAGAAATTTTAAATCATTATGAAATCACGTATCTGATTACAGATGAAGAAAAAGATATTAATCATATCCAACAATTGTCTGTAAAAACTTTAGATGAACATCACAGTAATGAGATGAAGTTATCGAAAATTCAGAGACCGCCTGAAGATATGCTGCATATTGGTTTTACTTCAGGAACTACTGGAATGCCCAAAGCATATTATCGCAATCGTTTTTCATGGGTAGTAAGTTATGATGCCAATGATGCGATTTTAAATGAGGTACCTCCTTCAATCATTGCACCAGGACCACTAGCTCACTCATTAACGCTTTATGCATTGATGTATGCGCATCACCATAGTGTGCCTTGCTACATGCAAACACATTATCATCCAAAACAATTGCTGCAACAATTACAAAACCATTCAGGAGCAGCAGTGTTTTTAGTGCCGTCTATATTAGAACAAATATTGCAGTTTGATGCGACAGAATTATCAAATATAAAGGTTACCTTTTTAACGTCTGGTGCTAAATTAGAACCGCATACTATTGAGAGATTTCAAGAAAAAATACCGCACTCTGAAGTAATTGAATTCTTTGGAACCAGCGAAGCAAGTTTCATTTCTTATCATCGAGTTCATGATTATCAACCACATAATGTAGGGCAATTGTTTAAGGGTGTGACAATTAAATTGAGCGATGATTCTGGAAAGGTTCTTCCCAAGCTCACATCTATAGGACAACTTCATGTACAAAGTGAGATGGTGTTTTCGGGCTATGTAGATGGTGCTCATGTTACTGCCCAAGATGATATTGCGACTGGTGATTATGCAAGAATGACAGAAGATGGTGACTTGATATTAGAGGGACGTGTCAATAATAAATGTATTATTGGAGGGATGAACGTCTATCCTGAAGAGGTAGAGCGAGTTATTATGCAGCATATCCCAGTTAATCATGTCATGGTAGGTGCATTGCCACATTATGAATTAGGTGAAGTGCTGATTGCTTATTACGAAAGTACAGAAACACTTGATATACCCACTGTTAAAAAGAGATTGAGAGCACATCTTGAACGATACAAAGTGCCTATGCGCTGGATTAAAGTTCCGCACATGATATGGACTTCGAGTGGAAAAATAGCACGTCGAGCAATGAAAGAAGAATTTGGACGAAGAAATACTAGAAAAGGGTGAGACGGTATGCAAGAAGCTATGATTATTGAAGCAAAACGGACACCAATTGGACGTTATGGAGGAGCATTGAAACATCTTGAACCTGAAGATTTGTTGAAACCTTTGATTCATGAATTGACTGATTTGCATGAGGATATTCCATCGCATATAGATGATGTCATTATCGGAAATACAGTTGGTAATGGCGGGAATATTGCTCGTAAATCTTTATTGCATGCTGGTTTACCGCAACAAATTCCTGGAATGACAGTGGATCGTCAATGCGGCTCTGGTTTAGAAGCAATCAACTTGGCGTGTCGTTTAATTCAGAGCAGAGCTGGCAGTATTTATCTTGCGGGTGGTGTAGAGTCTGTAAGTCGTGCACCATGGAAAATACAGAAACCGCAATCATTATATGAAAAACAACCGCCAGAGATATATGAACGTGCACCTTTTACACCAACAGAATATGGAGATCCAAGTATGTTAGAAGCAGCAGAAAACGTGGCACAGATGTATCAAATTTCTCGTGAAAGACAGGATGACTGGGCAGCGCGGAGTCACAATTTATATCATCAATACCAAAGTGAGATTGTTCGTGAAATTACACCGTTAAAAGTACATGGGGAAATGCTGGAAGTTGATGAATCACCGAAACAAAATATAACAGCAGAACGTTTAGGACGACTTAAACCTGTATTTCCAGAAGGCACTGTAACTGTAGGGAATGCTTGTCCTAAGAGTGATGGAGCATCGCTTGTCTTAGTTATGTCTGAAACAAAAGCAAAAGAGCTGGGATTAATACCGAAATTGCGTTTTGTAGATAGTGAAGTAGCTGGAGTGAATCCTAAAGTATTAGGTATCGGACCTGTTCCTGCCGCCGAACGTACTTTAGAGCGACAAGGTTGGTCTGTATCGGATTTAGATTGGACTGCATTCAATGAAGCTTTTAGTTCTCAAGTGCTCGCATCTATCGATTTGTTAAGCTTGCAAGAAGCAAAAGTGAACCCTTATGGCGGTGCATTAGCAGAAGGACATCCATATGGTGCGAGCGGCGCAAATCTTGTAGCACGCTTAGTTACAATTCAAAAATATCACCTAGGAAATAAATTAATGGCTGCTATCGGTATCGGAGGCGGTATGGGTATAGCCAGCTTGTTTGAAAGTGTGAAATAGATGGAAACATTGACATTTAAATGGACTGAAAATAATGAACTGCTAGATCCTTTTTACTTAACGAAGATTTGGAATCAATTTGCAGAATTTAAACAATTTGATCATCAAAATATACTTCTGAGAAAAAAGCAAATCTTAAAATGCCGTGCATTGCACGAAGGTCCATCTTATCAAGCTGTGTTAGAGTGCAAAAGCAGACGTGAAGTACGCAGTATGACATATTATCGATATCAATTAAAAATAATAGATGAAAAAGGAAAAGCAATAGAAATTTCAAGTGATTTTGTAGTTGTAGCGCATGCTGTTGAAAAATTTAATCAAACAAGTACTTGTAAAGAGAAATCATATCCTCATTCAAGTGAACTGCAAAAAGAGAATTTGAATAATGATAAGATATTCAAGTTAACAGTAGACTGGAAAAATGTGTTGAAGTACTTAGCAAAAGTTGAAGATGATAACCCTGTACATCCGCAAGTAGGTATCATACCAGGAGATTATATTGCGATGCAGATTATACAACATTGGACTAAAGTGAATAAATATAATGATACAAAAGAAAAAAGTATTATCCATGATTATCAATCTATTAAATTGAAATTTCTGCATCCAATGTATCGCGAAGATCAATTATTTTGTAAAACACAGATTGAAGATAATGGTTTGAGTGTAGAAGTTAATAATCAATATGGTGAAAATTGTATGATATTAACATTTGAGTAGAAGAGAATTATGCTAGTCGTTAAATATATCAAACTTCTTCTCGCCTAACACAAACCTTTATGCATTATGACAATAAATATGCAATATTTGGGTATAAGTTCAAAGGGGAGGTTTTACATATGACAAAGCAACCAATTAATGTAAACAGTGAAATCGGCAGGTTAAAGACGGTTTTGCTGAAACGTCCAGGTAAAGAATTAGAGAATTTAGTACCGAATTATTTACAAAGATTGTTGTTTGACGATATTCCATTTTTAAAAGAAGCGCAAGCAGAACATGACCAATTTGCACAATTGTTAAGAGATGAAGGGGTAGAAGTGCTTTATCTTGAAGATTTAACTGCAGAAAGTATAGCAGATCCGATGGTAAGAGGTCAGTTCATTGAAGATGTACTTTCAGAATCAAAAAAGACAATCCAAGGTCATGAAGAGGAAATACGTAACTTATTCAACTCACTCACAGATCAAGCACTTGTAGAAAAAGTAATGGCAGGTGTTAGAAGAGAAGATATACAACTTGAAACATCACATTTAACAGAATATATGCGACATCCATATCCATTTTATATGGATCCTTTACCTAACCTTTATTTTACAAGAGATCCACAAGCTTTTATTGGTAATGGTGTTTCTGTGAATCAAATGCATTGGTCGGCGAGACGTCGTGAGACATTATTCATTGATTATATCTTGAAGCATCATCCAAGATTTGCTGATGCAGATATACCTATTTGGTATGACCGCCATATGCCGTATCAAATGGAAGGCGGCGATCAATTAGTACTTTCAAAAGAAGTATTAGCAATCGGTATTTCAGAACGTACTTCTGCACCTGCTGTTGAAGAGATTGCGCGTAAAATTTTTGAACAACCGAATTCGACATTCAAAAAAGTTATTGCAATCGAAATTCCGAATACACGTGCATTCATGCATCTTGATACAGTATTTACAATGATTGATTACGACAAATTTACTATACATTCTGCTATTCAAGAGATGAGTGATCAATTCAGCATCTTTATTATCGAACCTGATGGTGATGATATTAAAATTACAAAATCAGACTCATTAAAAGAAACACTTGAAGAGGCATTGCATATCGAGAATGTTGAACTGATTCCAACAGGAGACGGCGATCCGATTATTGGACCGCGTGAACAATGGAATGACGGTTCTAATACACTGACAATCAGACCGGGTGTAGTGGTAACCTATGATCGAAATTTTGTATCTAACCAGTTACTACGTGATAAAGGAATTAAAGTACTTGAAATCAAAGGAAGCGAATTAGTACGTGGACGCGGGGGTCCGCGCTGTATGAGCCAACCTATTTATAGAGAAGATATTTAAATATTCACTGTCACCTAAACAAGGTGGCAGTTTTTTATGTTTGTGGGTACAAGAGTTTATTTGACACACTAACAGAATTATTTTTAATCAAACGCATTAAGTTATATGCAAAATAAATTAATATTCATTGTATAGGAGTGATAACACGTGTTAATACAGTCACATTCCAATGTTGATTCTTACATTATGAATATATTCTCTAAATAATGAATAAAATACTTTTTAAAGAAATTAAAACTGTAAAAGTGATGGATATACCTACGATTATGCATAAAAAGGAGTGAATATTGTAGGGTTTATACAAAATTATGCAATGAATAAATTTAAGAGTGTGAAAAATACAACATCCTTTATGTGATTTTAATCACATGAGAAGTGTTTGCAAGGGCTTACAATGTAGACAAATAGAACAAGGAGGTTTCACAAATGAATGAACATCCAATTAAAGTAAATAGTGAGATCGGAAAATTGAAAACGGTGTTGCTTAAACGTCCTGGTAAAGAATTAGAAAATTTAGTACCTGAGTATCTTGGCGAATTATTATTTGATGATATCCCATACTTGAAAGTAGCCCAAGAAGAACATGATAAATTCGCTCAAACGCTTCGTGATGAAGGTATAGAAGTTGTTTATCTTGAAGACTTAGCAGCAGAAGCAATTGAAGAGCCAGAAGTGCGCAAACAATTTATCGAAGATGTTTTAGCGGAATCTGAAGAAACTTTATTAGGCCACGAAGATGCGGTGAGAACATTATTCGAAGACTTAGATAATAAAGAATTAGTAGAAAAAGTAATGTCAGGTGTGCGCAAAGAAGAAATTCCTTTAGAGAAAGAACACCTTATAGAATACTTAGATGATTCTTATCCATTCTACATGAACCCAATGCCAAACTTGTACTTCACTCGCGACCCGCAAGCATCTATCGGCAATGGTATGACAATTAATAGAATGTATTGGCCAGCTCGCCGTAGAGAATCTATTTTCTTCACATATATTTTAAAACATCATCCACGTTTCAAAGATGCAGACGTGCCGGTGTGGTTAGATCGTAATTCACCATACAATATTGAAGGTGGAGATGAATTAGTATTATCAGAAGAAGTTGTAGCAGTGGGCATCTCAGAAAGAACATCAGCGCAAGCAATTGAAAGATTAGCAAGACATATTTTTGCTAACCCTGAATCTAAAATCAAAAAAATCGTAGCAATTGAAATTGCGAATACAAGAGCTTTCATGCATCTCGATACAGTATTTACAATGATTGATTACGATAAATTCACAATCCATTCTGCTATTGAGAAAAAAGGTGACGATATGAATATCTTCACTATCGAACCAAGTGATGACGGTAAAGATATTAAGATTACTAAATCATCTAATTTAAAAGAAACATTAAAAGATGCTTTAGGTTTAGATGAAATCACTTTTATCCCAACTGGAGATGGAGATCCGATTGTCGGTCCGCGTGAACAATGGAATGACGGTTCTAACACATTAACAATTCGTCCAGGTGTTGTTGTCACTTATGATCGCAACTATGTTTCTAACCAATTATTGCGTGATAACGGTATTAAAGTAATCGAAATTACAGGTAGTGAATTGGTTCGCGGTAGAGGGGGCCCTCGTTGCATGAGTCAACCGTTATACCGTGAAGATATCTAATTTCAAAGTGGCAGCTTGGCTTTAAATGAAATGGATTGCATCAATAGAAGTAATTCGAAGTCTTCATTTAAAGTCTTGCTTCCAATCAATAATACTGCTTTGAAAATAAATCTAAACGGCGGCAGTCGATAAATAGCCCGTATACTTTTGAAGACCGCACGAAAAACTATTAAAGCAGTATGCGTCAAAAATTTAATAAATTGACAACACATGCTTAGCAGCTAGAAAATTATGATTTTCACTTCTTTTATAGCTGCAAGTATTAAAGGAGTTTTGAAAATGAGCGAACAATTAGAACAAAATAAACTCAGTAAAACAGCTTTAATCGGTTTGGTCATTGGTTCGATGATTGGCGGCGGTGCCTTCAACATCATTTCAGATATGGGCAGCAATGCCGGCGGATTAGCGATTATTATTGGCTGGATTATTACTGCAGTTGGTATGATTTCACTAGCATTTGTATTCCAAAACTTAACAAATAAACGACCAGATTTAGATGGCGGAATATATAGTTATGCACGTGCAGGTTTCGGTGACTTTGTTGGTTTCTCTAGTGCATGGGGATACTGGTTTGCCGCATTCTTAGGAAACGTTGCATATGCGACATTGCTGATGTCAGCAGTCGGCAACTTCTTCCCGATATTTAAAGGTGGAAATACACTTCCAAGTATTATTGTGGCCTCTATCTTACTTTGGGGTGTACATTTCTTGATATTACGTGGTGTTGAAACAGCCGCGTTGATTAACAGTATAGTAACAGTTGCGAAGTTGATTCCAATCTTCCTGGCTATCGTATGTATGCTGGTAGCATTCCATTTTGACACTTTTATGGCAGGTTTTGCAGGTATGAAAGGCAACATTACTTTACCACTTAACTTTTCAAATATTATGGAACAAGTAAAAAGCACTATGTTGATTACTGTTTGGGTATTTACAGGTATTGAAGGAGCAGTTGTATTCTCAGGTCGTGCCAAAACTAAAAAAGATGTTGGTACAGCAACAGTTATTGGGCTTTTACTTGTGTTGATTATTTACTTCTTGTTAACAGTACTTGCACAAGGTGTAATTGAACAAGGACATATTTCACAATTAGATCAACCATCAATGGCTTCATTACTTGCTCACATTGTCGGACCTTGGGGTTCAACGGTTGTTAATATCGGTCTGATTATCTCAGTGCTCGGTGCATGGTTAGGTTGGACACTCCTAGCTGGAGAACTTCCTTTCGTTGTAGCAAAAGATAAAATGTTCCCTAAATGGTTCGCAAAACAAAATAGTAACGGCGCACCAGTAAACTCATTATTAATCACCAATATATTAGTACAGCTCTTCTTAATCAGTATGTTATTTACAGAAAGTGCTTATCAGTTCGCATTTTCACTCGCATCAAGTGCCATATTAATTCCATATGCATTCAGTGCTTTCTATCAATTTAAATATACGATTCAAGAAGATCGTAAGAGTCACGTTCAATTAGTTATCGGTATCATTTCATCAATTTATGCGATATGGCTCATTTACGCAGCAGGCGTGGACTACTTGTTGTTGACAATGTTGCTTTATATACCAGGACTTTTCGTATATTACACTGTTCAGAAAAATAAAGGTCAAAAATTAATTACACGTGATTATGTATTAATGGGCTTCATTGTTCTTTTCGCAATTATAGGTATTATCCGATTAGCAACAGGTGCGGTTAACGTATTTTAGTACTTGCCTAGGTTAAAGGGTTAATTCTAAAAAATAAATTATTAATATGATTGTGGAAAGACATTGGTTTCAAGATAGAAATAATGTTTTGAAGCAATCATATTTTTGTAAAAAGAACTTTTTGAAAATGGATGAAAATGTTCTGCTTCAGGGTGAAGTGATGCAATTCCTATGTTAGCTGCTGATTATGATACAATGAAATTGTTGAATCAAACAAACTTATTTAATTGCAGGAACACACATCCATTTACAAATAGACAGAGAGATGAGGTGAATGTGTATGAGCAAAGTAACAGAGAATTACCAATCATCTATTCAAACATTATCTAAAATTTTAGAAGTGCCATCAGGACTGCTCGTTCCTCATCTTTCTGAAATTTATGTTCGGAATTATGAAAAGGGACAAGTCATTTATTATCAAGGTTCAGAAGCAGATAGTATTTATTTATTAATTGAAGGCTACATTTCTCGTGAACAGTTGAATGAAAATGGCGATAACTACTTAATGTTGAATCGTGATAGTACACTATTTCCAATCAACCATCTTTTCGAACAAGATCATTACGAGGAGACTTGCACAGCACTGACCGATGCGTTGATTGTACGTATACCTAAAAATCTAATTGAATATTTGAGTAAAAATAATGAAGATACTTTTGTAAAAATATTCAAGTTGTTGCGTCGTGAAGAACAAGTATGTATGAATCGCAATATGGCATTGATGGGACGTAATGCCGAACAAAAAGTTGTTAATACCTTACGTACACTTTGCGATACGATCGGTGACGACCAAGGTGCATATTATGAAATAGATAAAGTGATGACAGTGACATTGCTGAGTAGTTTGGCAAGTGTATCCAGAGAAAAAGCCAGTCATGTTGTCAGGGATTTAAGTAATAAAAATCTCGTGTTAAAAAATTATCAGACTTGGACTATCAGCAAGTCGTTATAAAAAATGAGCAGTTGTCTTATTTTATGGACAACTGCTCATTTTCATTAAGTTTCTAATAAAAGGTATTTTACATATTCAGCTTCTTCTGGTGATTTTAACAGCACCATAATGACATCATTGCCACTTACTGTACCTAATACATGCGGCAATTGCATTTGATCAATACAATAGTTGATTGTACGGGCAAAGCCGGGTTCTGTTTTAATTAAGATATAACTATCTTTGACAATAATTGAATTAACACTATCTTGTCGATATTTTTTGAATGCTTCACGATAGCTTTTGGCAGAATTTTTTTCTGGTAATACATAATATGATTGATTCGCGCCATTTGGGACTTTCGTGACATTGAGATACTGCAAGTCTTTTGCCACAGTTGTCATACTGAAAATCAAATTATATTGTGCCTCCAAAATTTCTGATAACTCACGAACAGTCGAAATTTTATTGTTTTTTAGTAATAATTTAATTAATTCAAGACGTTTTTCTTTGTCCATACCGTCATCCCTCAAATTTATAATTATACATTATTATTGTATTCTATAAGTTGATTGAACTCAATCGTTAGTACCCATATTTTTGAAATTTTAATACTTTATGCGAAAAGTTATTGCGTAAAAGGAGTTGTTGAAAACTAGTTCTTTTTTGGGGAAAATACACTTTATATTGGTGTTGTATATATGTGTAAAGTACATGTATCGACGACCGTAACTATACTATTTAAAAACACAATTAATCTATATAAATTTTAACGATTATGATAGAATAGTATAAATAACATAATCAAATACATCATAGGGGGTGCATCAAGATGATTATATTCATGGAAATTATGGTTATCACCATTATTGCTTTGGTTTTGGAAGAACGCATGACGAAAAATGGAAAATCAACAAGAGCACAATGGTTTAAAAGAATGGCAACAATAGGGGGAATTGTTGTATTAATCACAATAGGGGTTTCATTTGTACAAAATATTGATGCAGTAATAGCAGGATTTAAAGAGGGTTATTCAAATTACGATGGTTTTTAATATATAATGATGAAAGTCAGAAGATAAGCTCCCTATACAACAGACACTAAGAACGTGAATGCTGTATAGGGAGCTTTTTGTGTAGGGCATTAAATTAACTTAGTATATTTTAAATAATAAGAAAAGGTGATTTTGTTATCAACTCGATTATTGATTTCTATTTCATGGATTTTAATAATTGTTGATATAATTTTTCTGCGTGATTGTCATTCTCTATTCCATGTACATTCATGCGTCCATCTTTAAACAACGTCGCTGAATGACCCTCAATATTCAGTAATTTTACAAAGGCATTGGACTTTAAAATATTGCCTGGGAAAAGCACTGCATTTTCAAAATGTTGAGGTTTGAAACGAAATACATAAGTATCACCGCAACTGCCTTCTATCCATTTGGGTTGGGCAATACCAAGGCGTTCGTACTCACCGTTACCGCATAAAGGGCAATCAGGATTTCGTAAATGACTGACATCGATACTTTGTTGTTTTATATTAAAAGGCTCAACAGTAATTAATTTACCTGAAAATCTTTTGCCGGATAAATAGCGCATGACTTCAGCGATTTGATAACTGACCACTTGCATGATAACAGGTGGAATGACACCATTAATTGCGCAACTTTCTGCGGTTTCAGGTGTTTCTTGCATTAGACAGCGTAAACATGGTCCAGTGAAATCAATCGCATAAATGGATCCTTTTCCTCCTACTGCCGCACCATAGACCCATGGTAAATGGAGTTTATGGCACACTTCATTAAATAAAAAACGTATCGCAAAGTGATCCATCCCATCTAGCAGTATATCTGGTGAAGCATCTTTAATCATATGCTCAATATTCGTAGGTGTGATTTCTTGATAAATCGGGTAGATTTCAACATTTGAATTAATTTGTGATAATTTTTCTGCCAGTGCATAAACTTTCGGTTGCATTTCTATTGCATCATTTTCATCATAGAGCGCTTGACGATGTAGATTAGATATTTCTACGATGTCCATGTCTACAATGGTTAATTTACCGATACCCATGCGTACTAATTGTTCTGCTAAATGACTGCCTAATGCGCCAGCACCCATTACCATGATATGGGCATTTTCTAAAGCTTTTTGTCCATCGTTGCCAAAAGGAGTATAGCGTGTTTGACGACTGAAGCGCTCATCTGAGCGTATGTTATTATTAGAATTTTTCTCAGAATGATGCGCGTTATCTATCATAAGAAGCCAAGTCCTTCACTTGGGCTAGAAGCTTGTGCAGTATATTTCACTGGTATACGGCCAGCTTCATAACTTAATCTTCCAGCTTCGATACCTAATTTCATCGCTTCAGCCATTTTAACTGGGTCTTTTGCACGTGATACTGCAGAATTTAATAATACCGCATCTGCACCGAGTTCCATTGCTTCAGCAGCATCTTTTGCAGAACCGATACCCGCATCTACAATAATTGGGACATTTGCATTTTTGACAATATAACTAAGATTCAATGGGTTATTAATACCACGTCCAGTTCCAATTGGAGAAGCTAGAGGCATCACAGCATGTACACCTAATTCCTCTAGACGTTTTGCTAAAACAACATCTTCAGCAATATATGGACAAACGATATAGCCGCGTTCTAATAAAATTTCACAAGCTTCATATGTTGCGATTGGATCAGGTAGTAACGTTTCATCATCACCAATGATTTCGACTTTAATCATATCGCATACACCTGCGTGTTTTGCAATTTCAGCAATACGGATTGCTTCATCGACTGTTTTGGCACCAGCAGTATTCGGGAATGTTACAAAATCTTTCAAATTCACATTTGCTAATGGATTCGGTAAATTTTTATCATATAAATTCATACGACGTACTGCGAAAGTTAAGACATCTGTACCAGAAGCTTCAATCGCTTTTGTTTGAATTTCTTCATTATCAAATTTACCAGTTCCTAATAATAATCTTGATTCCATTTCATATGGTCCTATTTTCAACATCTTATCCGCCTCCAACAAATTCTAATAGTTCTAATCGATCATCTTCACGTACAATTTGATTTTTGAAATCGTCGCGTTGAATTAAATTTTGATTATGTTCTGCAATGACACGTTTTGGATCTAGCTCTAGTGATTCCAAAATGTTTTGGATACTGAGTTCTTCATCAAACGTAAATGGATCGCCATTAATGATGCACTTCATGTTTTTCCCTCCTTAATTTAAAAGGTGCTAATTCTTCTGGTCGTTCATCTGTTTTCAACCATTCTGCCATCAGCTCTCCGATAATCGGTGACAGCAAGATGCCATTACGATAATGACCCGTGATTACCCAAAGACCAGGATTCGTTTCATCCATAATCGGTTGTTCGCCTTGTGTCCATGGTCGTACACCTGACCAATACTTTATTTCACGACTGCTTGCAAGTTCCGGAACACGTTCAATCGCTTCTCGCAATAGCCATTCTTTACCTTCAGTACTAACACCTACGGAATAATTATCGAAGTAACTTGTAGCGCCGATTAAAAAACGATTCGGCGGTTTAGGCACAATATAGCAACCGTTAGTCATAAACAGTGTTTGTTTTAAATCTAAATCTTCATTTTCTACTAGTAAGACTTCGCCTTTGACTCCGCTGACTCTTTCTTGTATTTCAGAATCGGGTGCTAAAAATCCTGCCCAAGCTCCTGCAGCAACTACCACTTTCTCAGCTGTTAATTCACTCATTTCATTTTCATGTTTAATCGAAACGGTATAATGATGATCTTCATGTTTTATATTTTCTACATTGGTATGATTAAAACGTATTACTGCACCATCTGATTTTAGCGAAGCATGTAAGGCTTTTGTATAATGATTGGCATTAATTTGATGGTCATGGGGCACAAACATCATGGCTTCAGAACTTTTGACCAAGTAATGCGTCAATTCACCTAAATCTGTATTACTTAAATCTTGAACATCGTCATCATGTTGATGCAAAAATTCATATTGCTGATGCAAAGCATCTATGTCTTTTTCGTTTGTCGCAATTTTGATAAGTCCGTTTTGCTGATATTGGATGTCGATACCAGTTTCTTTTTCTAAGGCTATGCTTAAATCATTAAATTTTTCTCGTGATTTTAAAGCAAGCCGGAATAAAGGACTGTCTTCTTTAAATTCATTTTGTGCACCTAGCATACCTCCGGCTTTATAAGAAGCATGCTGTCCTTCAATATCACGATCAATTAATGCAATTTGCATACCGCTATCTTTTAAGTGACGGGCAATTGACATTCCAATTACACCTGCACCGACTATAATTAAATCAAACATTTTTTACTCAGCCTCCTTTGCTGAACGAATGGTCTCTAAATCCTGTTCTCTGAAATATGATATTGCAGCAATGCCTGAAAATTCTTTTGGTACAAGATTTAATGTGTCTGCATTTATGCCACCTAATGCAATAACTGGAATATTGACATTTAATACTGACTCGATTTCAGAATTTGTCCTTGGTGCTTTTCCTGGTTTGGATTTAGTTTTGAAAAGATGGCCGAACAGGATATAGTCCAAGTTATGTGCTTTAGCTGTTTGAGCATTTTGGGTGTTATGTGAAGACATACTGACACAAACATCAGGGTGTTCTGCTTTATAGTTGTACGCACGTTCATCTCCTTCACGAAAATGAATGGCATTCAAACTAAGTTTTTGTAGTAAGTCGGTGTCGGTATGGATTGTAATTTTGTCTTTAGGAAAACCTGCTTGAATTAAATTTTCTATGAACTTTGTTAATTCATCTTGTTCCATTGGCGTTCTGAAAATCAATGTATCAATCACTGATTCGATTTCTATATAGTGTATTAAATCTTGTTGGGTTAATACGCGATAGGGCGTTATCGCAACATACATATTAAATACCTTCTTCGATTTAGCCACAAAAAAAGCGCTGTTTCCATATAGGAAAACAGCGCATCAAAAAGTGCAATACGCCACTTTCCTACGCCAGTATGAACTGGATCAGGTTCCAAGAATTTTCTCATCACTATGAGAATCTCAGCCTGTATGAACAGGCACTTCCAGTGGACTTATTGTTATTTTTTCTTTGTTAAGTAATGCGAGAAAGTGCACTAACAAATCGTGTAGCGAAGTATTAATGCAATATATTCATAATCTTAAACCGCATCACCATTACTTTACAAAATCATCATAAAGGAAGTAAGAAGAAAAAGCAACAGGTAAAGAGAAGAGAGTTTATCAAGATAATTTAAATTTTGAAATAGATTGTATTATCTTTCTTTTAAAAGTAAAATGAACTTAGCATTCAATACAACATAATTCATTACTAAATTAATAATAAGGGGCAAATTAAAGATGAAAGTTAAAAGTTTTAAAGTAGGAATGTCAGCAGTTTGTGCTGTTGTTGGTTTTTCATTTTCAGGAATGAGTGGGGAAGAAGCGCATGCGGCTGGAGACTATTACTATAATGGGATGGCAAGCAACAATGAGGCGACAGCTTATCCGAAAGCTAAGAAAATCTCAAATAGCAGCTTAGACATTCATCATATTTCAAATACAATGAATACGAAATATAAAGCGGTAGGAAGAGTAAGTAATAAAGATGGTTGGAAAGGTTTAGGTAAAGACAGTATGGGAACTGGTACAGTTATCGGCAACTATACTTTCATTACTAATGCACATGTGATTGATACTGCGAAAGGTTCTGCAGCTAATCCCAAATATATTTCATTCGATATGGCAAGAGATGGATCTAGAAAACCTTATACTTTTCATGCTACAAAAGTCGTGAAAGTACCGAATGCAGATGTTGCTTTAGTATATACAAAAGAAAAGATGTCTCAGTATGCAACACCATTAAAACTAGCTTCAAACGCACAAATTAATGGACTGAAATATAACACGAAATTATATTCTGTAGGTTACCCTTGGCAGAATGGTGACAATACAAAGACACATTGGAGCAGTTACCGCTTCATCCAAAAATCTTCTAACGGCACTGAATTACAAACGAAAGATAAATTCCGTGCAGGTGCATCAGGTTCACTGATGGTCAACGGCAATTATCAAATCTTCGGTTTACGAACATACGGCTATAATTTATGGGCAAATTCAACAACGAATTACGCCAAAGTAGAAATGGCTGGCGGCGAAGCGATGAATGGTGCAACAGGCAATTTCGTTCGTACACATATTAAATAATAGAATTCAAAAAAGCCTTTGCTGAAAATTTATAGCAAAGGCTTTTTGTTAGAAACTGTATATACTTTTATCATTTCGACGATAGGAAGCTGCATCGTTGTGTGGTTTACATATTGGTTGAACCATCGCAACGAAGACGACGATAACCACCAATAATACCGAAAAGAACCCCTTACTACGCCACTAGTAAGGGGGGTGGTATGCCATAATGTTGTTGTAATTATTATATTTTATTTACCTTCAATGCACAAGTAGTATATAAACAAGTGCATATAAAGTTGTTTTAAGTGCCCAAATATAACTACAGATAATTTAAAATGGTCATCCTTAATTACAACACAACTGTATTTTCCTTTTCATGAATCATTTCAACGATTTCATTCTTCTCATTCATGACAGCTACTTTAGGTGCATGATCTGCAATTTCCGTTTCGTTTAATTGTGCATATGTCATAATGATGACAACATCATCCACTTCAACAAGACGTGAAGCAGCACCATTCAAACAAATTTTACCGCTTCCACGTTCCCCTTTAATCACATACGTCTCAAAACGTGCACCATTATTATTATTAACAATCGCTACTTTTTCATTCGGTAAAATATCTACCGCATCTAAAATATCTGCATCTATCGTAATACTGCCCACGTAATTCAAGTTTGATTCAGTCACACGTGCGCGGTGAATCTTAGCATTCATCATTGTTCTAATCAATTTCTTCATCTCCGATTATAAGATTATCTATCAAGCGTGCTTTAGAAAATTTAACTGCGAGCGAGATGAAAATACGACCTTCGATGTGATGCTGCTCAACAAGTTCAGGATAACTGTAAACGGCAACTTCATCAACATGACCGCTTGTATGCGATTCTAAATAAGCAGTGACCGCTTCTACAATTATTTTACTCTCTCTTTCGCCTTCGCGATAGAGTTTTTCGGCAAGCTGCAAACTTTTTTGCAAAGCAGGGGCTTCTTGCCGTTCTTGCTCTGTCAAATACACATTGCGCGAACTTTTAGCTAAACCATCGTCTTCACGTACAATATCTTGCCCTACAATCTCAATAGGATGGTTGAAATCTTGAACCATTTTTTCGACTATCGCAAGTTGTTGGGCATCTTTTTTACCGAAATAAGCACGATCAGGCTGTACGATATTAAAAAGCTTGTTTACAACAGTGACAACACCATTGAAGTGGATAGGGCGCTGTGCACCTTCTAAAACTTCAGCCAATTTGCCGACTTTTAACGCTACTCCGATTTCATCAGGGTACATCGCTTCTACACTTGGATGAAAGACATAATCGATCCCAGCAGATTCAGCCGCTTTTGTATCTTTTTCAATATCACGCGGATAAGCATCATAATCTTCACCAGGTGCGAATTGAAGCGGATTCACAAATACACTCGCTACACTCACATCATTCTCTTTAACCGAACGACGCATCATTGTTAAGTGGCCATCATGCAATGCACCCATTGTAGGAACAAATCCGATAGATTTGCCGTCATGTTTAAAATCATGTGCAAGACGCTGCATATCTTGAATACTAGTAATTACTTCTGTCATTTATCTAATTCCTCCAAGATTTGTTTCTTATACGTATAAGCTTCTGAAGGGAAGTCACCTTCGCGTACTTCTTTATGATATTGCTGCAACGCTTCAATACCGTTTGAAAAATCTCCGTATTGCTTCACAAATTTAGCACGATGTTCTTGACCGTAATTCAACATATCATGATAGACCAATACTTGGCCGTCTGTACCTTTACCAGCACCGATACCGATAACAGGAATATCTAAACGCTCAGAAATTAACGCAGCTAAATCACTCGGTACAGCTTCAAGTACCAACATCACAGCGCCCGCTTCTTGGACTGCTTCAGCATCTGAAATCAGTTGTTTTGCTGCTTCTTTTGTAGAACCTTGCATCTTATACCCCATGATTCCGACACTTTGAGGTGTTAAACCTAAATGAGACACAACAGGAATACCCATTGCTGAAGCTTTCGTAATAAAACTGATTAAATGTGCACCTTCAGCTTTGACTGCATTGGCTTTTGTTTCTTGATATAAGCGCAGCGCATTTTCTAAGTCTTTTTCGTCGCTAATACCCACTGTACCAATCGGCAAATCGACGACTACAAATGTATTTGGAGCACCACGACGTACTGCTTTTCCATGATGAATCATATCGTTTAAAGTGACTTGTACAGTACTATCATAGCCAAGTACGGTCATACCTAAAGAGTCGCCTACCAAAATAGTATCAATTTCAGCAGCTTCAGCTTGTTTAGCACTTGGATAATCGTATGATGTCACCATTGTTATTTTTTCGCTGTTCTTCTTCATATCAAATAAATTGCTTAATTGTTTCATTTCATCATATCCTTTATTTAATATAACGATATAATAACACAAATAAAGAAATTTCGAGATGATTTAAGTGGAACTACAATATGGAATTATCGGACCAGGCGCAGTCGGTACAACAATTGCTTATGAACTTATGCGTACCTTCAATTCAAATCAAGTACACTTGTTTGGAAAAAGAGAAGGAAAGGTCCTTTATCAACAAAGAGATACAAAAGAAGAAGCAGTTATTGAGACTGAAACTTTAGCACGATTCAATGACACATTGGACGTACTCTTTATAGCAGTTAAAACGCATCAATTAGATCGTGTAATTGAACAAATGGAACATGTGATTGAAGATGATACAGTGATTATTTTGGCGCAAAACGGTCATGGTCAAATTGAAAAAATTGACCACCCTCATGTATATCAAACGGTTGTTTATATCAGTGGACAAAAAACGGATGAGGGTGTTGTACATTTCAGAGATCGCATTTTGCAGCTGCAAGAAGATGAATATACTGCTGAACTTGTTGAGCAATTAGAAGATACGCGTTTGGAGTTTCAACTTCAATCACACATCGAAACGTATATTTGGTATAAATTGCTCGTTAACCTCGGTATTAATTCAGTCACTGCAGCGGGAAGACAAACTGCTTCGATTTTAAAAGTTCCGGAAATCCGCAATTTATGTCGTAATTTATTAGAAGAAGGACAAAGAATAGCAGAAGCTGCAGGTATTGTGTTACCAGAAACAATCGTAGAAGATATTATGAAAATATATGCAGGGTATCCAGATGATATGGGAACGAGTATGTATTATGACATTATCAATGGTGCACCTTTAGAGGTGGATGCAATTCAAGGATTTATATATCGAACAGGGCAATCTTTGGAACTCTACACACCTTATTTAGAGACCATCTACAGCATTTTAGCAGCGTCTGAGAATGGAAAAATAAATCAGAAATAAGGTGAGATTTTGCTCGCAATTTCTCTGTGAATTTTGTATGATATTATTAATTTAATTCGATTGTAAAAGATAAAATAATTGTGTTGATTGAAAGATGATGAAAGGTGGTTGAAAAACGATGAGTAAGGTAGAACGTAAGTTGATTTTAAAATTGAATATGAATTGCGTGATGCCTTCTTAGTGATTTAACTACCTAATTTTGCAGGCACTTCACAAAGTATAAAACACCTTAAGAAAGAAGGAAACAGCATGAGTGCACAACAAAATAGCCATCAAAGCAGCGCACAAAATTCAGCAATCGTCACAAGATTAGATCTTTTAGAATTAAGAATGACACATTTGGAAGAAAATGAAGATACTAATTATCGTCTTTTGAGTACAAAAATTAACAGTTTTGAAAAAGAAAATGAAAAAGAGCATAAACGTCTGTATGAAAAAATTGATGCTATTGACGAAAAAATAGAGAAATTAGATGCAAAGATAGACAATAAAATAGAAAGTCTAGATTCAAAGATTGATAATCTAGAATCGAAAATGAACAAAAAAATAGATGATCTTGAATCGAAAATAAACAATAAATTTGATGGATTTAAGAAAGACTTGAAGTGGGAATTAGGTTTAGGTGCTACTATCGTGACAGCTACTATAGCTCTCATTAACGTAGTCCAACATTTCTTATCTTAATGTAAAAGCAAATTCGCATACTCAACTGTAAGTTAAATGCTTAACGTTCACAATGACATTAAGAAAGAAGGAAACAACATGAACACACACTCAAACAATCAACAAAGTAACACAAAACATTCAATCATTATTAAAAGATTAGACCGATTGGAAACAGATTTTCAAAATTTTAAAGAGGCTAGAGAAAACAATTATTGTATGTTAAATCAAAGTATTGATGGATTCAATGAAACAAACAGCAAAGAGCATCAACAGGTATATAAAACAATAGATGAATTCAAGGAAACAAACTCTAAGGAACATCAAATGATACACGAGCGTATCGATGAGTTTAAAGCATTAAACAGCAAAGAACATCAAATGATATTCAAATGCATAGATGATGTGAAAGAAAGTGTTAAAGATGTAAAAGAAAGTGTCAATGACTTAAAAGACAGCTTCAAGGATTTGAGAAAAGATTTAACTTTGATGCTCTCTATAGCAGTAGGTTTTACTGGAATTTTTTCAACAGTGATAGGTATAGTGCAATATTTATTGATTAAATAAGCATTGTTGATAACTGGGTTAAACATAAAACAGTATATGGGTTGAAGATTAAATTTAAAAGCAAGCTGAGCAGAGGAAAAAAATGCCTCTGCTTTTTCATTATTATCATTTCACGAGTTGTCTTTTAAAAAATCTGTATAAAATATATGTTAAAATACGGATGACTATACATTACGCAAAAGAGGGAAAACAATGACAGAATTTGTAGTGGCTAATGGCCATATTTATGCAGAAGACGGAGTAATAGAGCAAGGATACATCAGAGTTGCGAATGGAAAAATTGCTGAAGTGGGTGCAGGGGATTATAAAGGTGATTTACAAGTTATAGATGCTGAAGGTAAAAATATTTTGCCTGGTTTTATTGATATTCATATTCATGGTGGTTATGGAGAAGATGCGATGGATGCATCTTTTGACGGGATGAAACATTTATCTGAGTCATTATTATCTGAAGGTACAACAACATACTTAGCGACTACAATGACACAATCTGTTGAAAATATTGATCGCGCTTTAGAAAATATTGTGGAATATATGAAGTTTCAAGATAAAGAAAATGCTGCTGAAGTAGCTGGTGTTCATTTAGAAGGCCCTTTTATTTCAGAACACAAAGTAGGTGCACAAAATCCAAAATATGTGCAAAGACCTACTATCGATGCAATTCAACATTTCCAAGAAGTTGGTCAAGGTAATATTAAAGTCATGACTTTTGCGCCGGAGGTAGAAGGGGCAAAAGAAGTGCTAGAAGCACTTAGTGACAATATCATTTTTTCAATCGGACATACTGTAGCAAAGTACGATGAAGTCAATGAAGCTGTAGCACATGGTGCTCGACATGCAACGCATTTATATAATGCAGGTACACCGTTTGAACATCGTGCCCCTGGTGTTTTTGGAGCAGTATGGACGAATGATGAGATTAATGCAGAAGCAATTGTCGATGGCATACATTCACATCCTGCTGCAATTAAGACAGCATTCAGAATGAAAGGCAATCAGCATTTCTACTTAATTACAGATGCGATGCGTGCAAAAGGAATGCCGGATGGAGAGTATGATTTAGGCGGACAAAATGTCATTGTTAAAGGATCAGAAGCACGTTTAGCTTCAGGTGCACTCGCAGGCAGTATTTTAAAAATGAATGACGGTGTGCGTAATTTAATGGAGTTTACAGGTGCATCTTTAGAAGAAGTATGGCGTACGACAAGTTTAAATCAGGCAATTGCTTTAGATATTGATAATAAAAAAGGGAGTATTCAAGTTGGAAAAGATGCTGATTTAGTTATTGTCGATAATAATATTAATGTAAAAACAACAATTAAAAATGGTATGATTCATGCATTTGAATAAATGAAGTAGTATCTACTCTCGTATTGTCAGAATACGGGAGTTTTTATTTTGGGTTCATATAATGCTTAAAAAGCAAAATATTTTAATGAAATGCGTTGATTAAACAAAACAATATAATTACATTTGATTTATATGTCTTTGCATCATAATTCTCATAGTCCTAACATTAAATTAATAATTTCTTAAAACTCGGTTGCTACAATTTAGGTGAAAGGGAGTCAACGACCATCATTCATTGTTTTAAGTTTTCTATTTTTTAAGGTTGGATGCTTCCTTTATAAAATTATATCTATTTTGGAGGTAGGGCATTGAAGAATATCAAGATGACGAAAATTGTAGCGGGCAGTATGGCAAGTTTAATGTTGTTGTTAGCAGCAGGGGCACCGCAAAATGCAGAAGCGGATGCTAACAATCAAGCAGCATCTCAACAAACACAGCAAAATAATCAATCACAACAAGCAACAAATCAAGATGGTATCAAATTGATGAAAGAAAAACCTGAAGTTGCGCCGATTCCTAAAAAGAATTCACCAAATAGAATCATCACAAACTTCAACGGTAATCCGCAAAAAGAGATGGGTTTCAACTGGTATACAACTGATAAAGCAGAACAGCCTCAAGTATGGGTTTCAACTTCTAAAGATATGAAAAATGCTAAAACTTTTGAAGCTGAAGCAAAACAAGTGGACTCTCAATACATAGAAAGAGACAAAACAGGACACTTTATTTTTGCCGATGTAGAGAAAAATGATGAAGGTGAACCTGTTAAAGATAAGAATGGCAAAGAAAAAATCAATGGTTACTACACTGATGCTAATGTAAGCGGTCCTGAATGGACAAGTGGGGATCAACACGGTAAAGCTTCTTTGAAAAATGAAAAAGAATATGTTTACAAAGCACATGCTAAAGACTTAAATCCTAATACACAATACTATTACAAAGTGGGTAGCAAGAAAGGTAAACAAAGCCAAGTGGGACAATTTAAAACAGGAGGCAGTGCGAAAGATCCATTTAAATTCGTTCAATACACAGATACACAAAACGCTTATTGGAATGAACATGTGAGAAACGAAGCGCAATTTGGTGCAAACACTATCGCTGAGGCGATTAAAACAGCAGGCAATCCAGATTTTGCTTTGCATACAGGTGACTTTGTAGAAAATTCTCAAACAGAAGATGAATGGAATGATATTTATGATAAATCTCGTCCGTCATTCATGTCTTTACCAATTGCAGCTGCAGCAGGTAACCATGATGAATATCCATTCAATGAAGATGATAAAAAATTATTAGATCGATTCAATCGTCACGTTAATGTGCCGAAAGCAAACAATGCTGTTAATGGCGGTTCATACTATTCATTTGATTACAATAATGCGCACATGGTAGTTGCGAACACAAATGATAATAAGAAAAGCAAAGATAACCCAGACGAAAAAGCAATCGGCAAAGAACAAATGAAATGGATTAAACAAGATATTAAAAAAGCACGTAAAAATGGTTCTAAATGGATTATTTTGAACTTGCATAAACCAATGTATTCTAAGTCATACCACGCGTTAACTGATGAAGATATTAAGAAAGTACGTAAAGAATTAACAAAAGAAATTGATGATTTAGATGTTGATTTAGTATTGCAAGGTCATGACCATGTATTAGCACGTACTAAAGTATTACAACATACTTCTACTAAAAACAGCTTTGTAAATGCGAAGATTGAAGATGCGAAACAAGTGACAGGTAAAGACGGCGTTAAATATTATGACAACCCTAAAGGTTCTGTATATGTATTACCGAACACTGGCGGTACGAAAGCTTATGATGATATTTATAGTCGCTCGTTAGATCACATTAAGAAAATTCAACCAGATTTAAAATGGTTAACTGAAAAGCAACGTCAAGAATATAACAATTTATTCGCAGTAGGTGAACAACCTCAAAAAACAGCAGCGTTTAATGACAGTCATGAAAATAATCGTGATTCTTCAGATCAAAACTTCTCAGTATACGAAGTTAAAGGCAACAAATTGATTGTGAAGATTTATCAATTACGCGGAGATATCAGTAAAGGTGAACCAAGATCTGTTAAATTGATTGACCAATTCGGTATTACAAAAGATGACAATAAAAAAGATGGCAATAAAAAATAAGTAGTTTTAACAAAGAAAAGGAACTCGTCGATTGAAAGTGGCGAGTTCTGATTCTTTATACATAGGAGGCAATAACGTGAAACGATTTTTAACATATTCAGCAGCAGTCGCAAGCTTGAGTCTGTTTTTAACAGGGTGCAGCGGTAATAATGATAAGAAAACAAGTGATGCACATGCACAGACACAACAACAGCATTCAAAAGAAGCCTCAACTTCAAAAGATATTAAAATTAATAAAGAAAAATTATCTGATCAAGCACATGAAAATATGAAAAAAGAAGTGTTAGATTGGGCAGATAAGAGGGCAAAACAAAAAGGATTAGCAGTTTCAAACCGCTATTTTGGGGCAGGAGAGATTTCTAGTGGAGATTGGTATGCGATGACTCCAAAAGGTGAGTTGCAAGTGAGTAATCAAGGATCACCTGGGCCTAAAGCTTTTGACCGTCATAATTTGGTCGGAGTTGTGATGTATAAATCAAAAAATGGCACAACTGGGTTTGATTCTAAAGCTAAAAGCTTAACGAATATTGAAAGTTATCAAAATGTAGCGGATTTGAATCAACCTGTTACGAAATATTTATTTGCTGATGACGGCAATGTTTATGAGTATATTTTTAAACCGAATGAAAAAGTAACTTTATCTTCAGGTTTTGCGCCTAAAGATCATAATGATAAAGATCCTAATTTGAAACCAGATCATGCTTTTAGTTTAAGTGAAGATGAATCAGCGGACGAAACCATGCAGCGTATAGTGAAGCAATATGGAATGCAATCAAAGTAAGAGTAAAAAGAGCATATAAAAAATAGATGTATTCGATTTTATTTTTTGTGCAAATTGAACATATATCAATGAAGCATGACTTGGTATTCTGAAAAAAGGTATTACAACCCTACCAAAAGGATTTCTCCCAAGATACTAATTGAAATGCGAAAACCCAGGACCTAAGCCTGGGTTTTTCTGTGTCTTCAGTCTTGATTATATTTCAGATATTCAGCAATACCTTTCATCACATCATATTCAGGATTGAAGCCTAAGTCATTTAATGGCGTAACATCTGAATAAGAGTGTTTAATATCTCCTGCACGTGCTTCTTCGAAACTATATGGTACTTCGTATCTGAAATAATCTGCAAATGCATTGAACACTGTAATTAAGTCAGTTTGATTACCAGTTCCGGCATTATATACTTTCCCATTTGTCGCATCATCCTGAATGACTATCCAGATAGCTTGTAATAAATCTTTAATGTAAATAAAGTCACGTGTTTGTTTTCCATCTCCGAAGAAAGTGAAAGGTGCTTTATTTAAGAATTTTTGATTCATTATCGATAATACACCAGAGTAATCTGATTCTGGATTTTGGCGCGGGCCGTATACATTAAAGAAACGTAATGCGACAGTCGGCAGACCATATAAAGAATGATAAATTTTTGTATATTGTTCACCTGCAAATTTTTGAACTGCATAAGGTGATAAAGGATTGATATTTGAAGTTTCAACGGACTTCGGCAAATCTGGCAAATCCCCATAAATTGCAGCAGAAGATGCAAAGAAGAATTTTTTCAAATTATTATTATATTGACGGTTAGCCTCTAATAAATGGATTGTAGAATCAATATTGTCTCCATTTGATTCTAAAGGTTTCTCAACCGTTTCTACGACACTGACCATAGCAGCCATATGGAATATATAATCGAATTGATGTTTTTGAACTAATTCGGTAATCAAGTCGAAGTTTTTAACATCATCATGATAAAAATGTGCTTCATCAATGAAAGGAACATTCTCTCTTTTTCCAGTAGATAAATTATCTACGATAAACACTTCGTGACCTTCATTATGCCACTTTTCGGCAATGTGAGAACCGATAAAACCGGAACCCCCTATAATTAACACTTTCATGTAAGTAACCATCCTTTGTAAATTAGTATCTGAAAAAATACATTTAAATAAAGTTTAGCATTATGACAAGAATTATAAAAGACATTATGATGTAGAAGTAAGAAGGATGCTTAGGGATTCAGTCTGCGGGGTGTCTTAAAAGTAAAAAATTTTAAAATACTGTTTGCTTGTGACGCGGGGTCATATTGTAATGTGAAATTGAGACAGAAAGTGGTTCAATAATAATAAGTAAGTTTAAAGAGAGTTGAGGTGAAATGAAAATATGGTATATACAACAGGGGAATTAGCTAAAATGTGCAATGTGTCTGTTCGGACAGTCCAATATTATGATCAAAAGGGGGTTATTGAAACCAGACAGCGTTGAAAATAATCGGCGGTATTTTAGTGATAAGTCTAAAGTAAAGTTAGAAATAATTAATGTGTTGAAAGAAATGGATTGTTCTTTAAAAGAGATTAAAGTGCTGTTGGAAGAAACGGACTCCATAAAAACCCTGAAATTTTTGCTTAAACAAAAAGAAGAAGCATTGGAGATACAATTAGCAAAACAGCAAGAAAAACTCAAACAGATTCAAAACTTGAATTATGCAATTAGCCAAAATAGCGAAGAACCACTTTCAAATGTCCTCAAATTCAATGATATTTCAGAAAGAATGATTGAAATGAAACACTTCAGACGTAATATTATGATTTCAGCGAGTCTCGTAGGTATCGTGCAATATGGCAGTATCGCAGCTTCAATTATCAAACATGACCTTAAACCGATTGGTATTGCTGCGCCATTTTTATTGGCTTATGCAGCAGGGGTAAGTTGGATCTATTATGAAAATGTCAGTTATGTGTGTCCGAATTGCCAGCATACTTTTAAACCATCTTTCACTCAAGTCATGTTAGCAAACCATACGTTTAAAACACGTAAATTCAAGTGTCCGAATTGCGGTGAGACACATTACTGTGTAGAAGTTTTAGACGATAAAAAGTTGAATGAAGTTAAACAATGATAGTCAAAATTAAAAGGTCTGCCTTGAAATCGGGGCAGACCTTTTAATTAAATATTTATATCTTTTTTAGCAAGCTCAATTGTGGTACCAATTAAAGTATTGACACCTTTTTCAATTTCAGAAACTTCAACTGATTCTTTCGGTGAGTGGCTGATGCCGTCTTTACAAGGAATGAAGATCATACTTGTAGGACAAATGAGTGCCATATTCATCGCATCGTGACCTGCGCCACTGAACATAAAACGGTATGAATAACCAAGGCCTTCACAAACATCTTCTGTAATATCAGCGATTTCTGGATTAAGGTTGACTGGTGTATCGGCACCTAAGTCTTCTAATTCAGCTTTGATTTCACGGCGTTCTGTAATTGCTTCAATTGCTTTTTCAATTTCAGAGGCTACTTTTTCTCTAGACTCAGATTCTTTTCCACGTACATCAACCAACATTTTTACTTCGCCTGGAATGGCATTCATCATGTTAGGGAATGGTTGGATATAACCTACCGTAGCGACGATTCCTTCTTGATGATGTGCTTGAGCAATGCTTTCCACTTTCAATGCGATTTCTGATGCTGCAGTTAAAGCATCTTTTCGCATCGGCATCGGTGTAGAACCAGAATGGCTTGTTTCACCGATTAATTTTAATTTATAACGATGAGGGGCAGCAATATGCGTCACGATACCGATGTCTTTATGTTTGTTTTGCAATATTGGCCCTTGTTCAATATGCAATTCAAGATATGCTTTCAAATCACCTTTGTGATAGATGTCGGAATCTGACGGCATACTTTGTTTTAAAGTATCTACTAAATGAAAGAGTGTTTTACCTCTATCGTCAGTTAATTTTTTCATATCATCTGTAGTAAGGTCGCCGATTAAATACTTACTACCAAGTGTTGATTTATTAAAACGTGATGATTCTTCACATGTAAATGCGACGATTTCAATCGGGTGATCAGTTTCGATTTGATGTTCGTTTAAATGTTGTACGACTTGAAGGGCTGCAACTACACCTAATAACCCATCGTAGCGTCCACCATCTTTAACAGTATCGATATGAGAACCTAACATTACTGGCGGAAGTGAATTGTCTTTTCCTTTACGACGTGCAATTACGTTGCCGAAGTAATCAAAGTGTACCTCAAGACCTGCTTCTTGGCATAACATTGAAAATTTTAAAGCGGCAAGTCGTTCTGCATGTCGGAATGCAATACGGTTAATGCCTCCTGTTTCTTCATCATAGCCGTAATTGTTGAAAATATCTAAGTGATGCATGACTGTATCTATATTCATAATATCCCCCTTATTTAAAGTTTTTTAAATAAATATTATTCTAGCATATTATCGTGGATTCAAAGTGATAGTTGACAGAGTACTGCTCATTTAATCATGGGGTAGCACCTTTATTATATTTCAATTTTTAATCAAATGTAATCTCATCAGATGCATAAAGTGCTAACCGTAAATTTAATGAATTTAAAGGATCTTCAATTTGGAAACCTAGTAATTCTTCACATTTATTGATGCGGTATTTTACTGTATTTCTATGAATGTACATCATTTTAGCGGTTTTAGTGATATCGCATTGGTAATCCATATAAATTTTCAACGTGTCTTTAAGCTCTTCATCTTTTTTAGTTTTCGGATGGCTTAAAGGTCCGAGAATGTTGTTGATAAATGGTTTTAATTTATCAGGCGGTATCAACTGCAGTAATTCTTTCATATTTTTTGAATGATAGAACGTGATGAATTCTTTTTTATTTTTTTCTAAATAGTTTTCGAATGCTTCGTTGGCTTCAGCAAAAGAATTGTTGAGTTGAGAGAATTCAGTGACTTTATTGCCCACTCCGAATGAAATACTGCTATCGAAAAATTCATGATAATTTTTTTGAAGATATTTTAAATAATGAATATAGTATTCATGTTGATGTTGCAATAAAATAGCAAAACGTTTATTAGATGACAGATTATAAATACTGATTTTAGGATCTAAATCCGTTAATTTGTGTTTTAACCACTTATACACGAACGTTTGACGTTCGTTTACATATTGACTGTTTTCCAGTGTGTCTGTCGGATCAATACCGCAGATGATGACTTGGTAATAATCTGAAGGATAAATACCGTATTGTCTGAACAGGCTTGGATGTTTGTGAACGGAAAGCAGTTGATCTGAGCGGTTTGTAAGTAATGATTCAAAGAAGCGGTTCAAATCTAAGTTTGCAGCTTCTTGAATTTTTTGGTTTTTATAAATGGCAAAGCTTAACGTAGTCACAATCTGTTCTATAGTTAAAAGACTGAACGGGTAAGACAATTTATTGATGTCAGAGACCATTAAATAGTACGGGAAATATGCAAAAGATTGGACTTTAAAGATTACCTTTTCATTGTCATAATTCGTTTGGTTGCGTGTAATAGTATTTGCTTTTTCGGATTCTATATAATCAAGGAAATATTTCATATGTTTTTGCAGTAAACGATAATTTTGTTGATAATGCCAGCTTTCAGTTTCAACACGTTTAAAAGGATTAAATAATAGAACCGGCACTTTTAATAGACGGCTCATTCTTTCTATCATTGCTTCTACATCAAATCCCTTAATCAACATATCATTAAGTTCTTCTTGAATGTTTAAAGCATAATTAAGCTTGCTAGTTTGTTCATCAGAAATATAATTAGCCATTTGCCGAGTAATCTCGCCTAAATTCCAATCTTCTGAAATATCTATCAACGGAAATTCTAATTCATTTGCATAATCTACAATATCTTGATTGATTTCTTTTAAATAACGGGAAGTTTTAATTCCTAGACCAGCTGTATCAATTTCTTTAAGCTCTTTAATAAGTTTTTTTAAGCCGTTTTGGTTTTCTTTGAATAAGAGACCAGTTGTTAAAATAAAAGATTTTTTAGCAGTGTAGTCTTTAATATCATCATTTTCACTAATATCTAAGTTGTCTACTTCACGGTTTAAATCTCCTTCCGAATTAATTAATTTAAGTCCTGCAAAACTAGGGGCGGATAATATGTCTTTAAGTGTAGGCATTTAATCACCTTTCTTACATCTATATGAATTTAATATTAATTATAAAGCAATACGCTATCATTTTGGCCAAAATAAATAATTTTTATGATAATTACTGTCATTTTGCACAAAGAAAAACGCTTACAGTAAAGGTAAAATTTATTTAAAGATTATACGTATAGTCATTATTCTAATTCAAAGGAGAATTACAAATGACGAATAAGGAGCACACCTTTGGCAGTACAGAATTATTTGAACGACGGGGTTACAACAAGGATGTTATGCCAAAGACAGCAAGCCAACGCAATAATACCACATTTAATTTCTTCACACTTTGGATGGGTGCTGTACATAATATTCCTAATTATACAGCAGTCGGTGGATTTTTGCTTTTAGGCTTATCTCCGTTGCAAGTAATAATGGCATTGATTTTCAGTTCATTTATTATCGCAACAATATTAGCAGTTAATGGTTATGCAGGTTCAAAATACGGAATACCATTTGCGATGCAGCTTCGTCAAACTTATGGAGATATTGGCGCCAAGTTACCAGGAGTTTTACGTGGTGTCATCGCAGGAATTGGTTGGTTTGGACTTCAAACTTTTGCTGGTTCACAAGCTTTATTAATTCTATTAAATAAATTTTTCCCGGGATTTGAAAATATCGGAAATGGTTTTACTATTTTAGGCATCGGAATACCAGGTTTAATTGCTTTCTTAGCATTTTGGGCAATCAACTTTGCAATCGGTATCGGTGGCGGTTCAACTTTAAATAAATTTACAGCTATCTTAAATCCATTGATATATATTGTTTTCGGCGGCATGGCCATTTGGGGCTTTATGGTTGCCGGTGGTTGGCACAATATCATGACGTATGAAATTCATACGAAAACAACAGGTATGATTTATCCAGCCATTCTATCATTTATTTTAATTGCTAACTCAATGATGGGTGTTTGGGCTGGACCAGGTGCGAGTGTATCAGACTTTACACAAAATGCAGTATCAACAAAAGCACAAGTGGTTGGACAAGTTTCAGGCCTGATTGTAGCGAATTTATTATTTGCATTCAGCAGTGTGTTTATCATTATCGGTGGTTCTATCTTTTTAGGCCACCAAGAATGGAACATTTTAACAATTATCAACCAATGGGATAACATCTGGGCAATTCTTATTGCTACTGGTGTGTTGTTGATGACAACAATTTCAACAAATGCGACAAGTAATATTATTCCAGCTGCTTATCAATTGAGTGTACTTGCACCTAAATGGATTAATTACCGTCGCGGCGTTATTTTAGCAGCTGTGCTCAGTGTAGTTATCATGCCATGGAAACTGATGCAGAACGAAGATAGTATCTTTGTCTTCTTGAATATGATTGGTGCAATTTTAGGACCGGTATCTGGTGTGATGATTATTCATTTCTACTTTATTTCTAGATGTAAAGTTAACATTGATAAATTGTATTTTGATTTGAATGCAGAACATCATAACGGTTTAAGATTTAATGGTTCAGCATATATCGCAACAATTTTAGGTGTAGTCATATCTTTACTTGGATTTATTCCTAAATTCTCAGTGATATCAGATTTCTCTTGGTTCATTGGATTCATTGTTGCAGGTGGTTCATACATTATTTTATATCTTTTAGAAAAAAGATATAAACAATCGAAAAAGGAGAGAATAACTCATGAAGTATGATTTAATAATTAAAAATGGACGTGTCATTTTAGATGATGATGTTAAAGAAGTTGAGGTAGCAGTGAAAGATGGTAAGATTGCTGCTATTGGTAATGATTTAGGAGAAGCAGAAAAAGTAATCGATGCTGAAGGACAAATTGTTTCACCAGGAATAGTAGATGCACACGTTCATATCACTGAACCTGGCGAGGTTACCGTGATGAGTGGGAAGGTTACGAAACAGGTTTGAAAGGTGCTGCTAAAGGCGGCGTTACAACAATCATTGAAATGCCTTTAAACCAAGTTCCTGCAACAACAGATAAAGAATCTATTGAGAAAAAATATGAAGCGGGAGAAGGAAAATTATCTACAGATGTAGCTAGTTACGGCGGTTTAGTTCCTTACAACCTTAATGGCGGCATTCAAGAGTTGGATGATGAAGGTGTAGTTGCTTATAAAGCTTTCCTTGCTTCTGCTGGTGATCGTTCTATCGAAGGCGACTTCCAAAATGTAGATGATTATTCATTATATGAAGGTATGAAGCAAATTGCTAAAACAGGTAAAATTTTATCTATTCACTCAGAAAATGTAGCAATTACTGACAGATTAGGCGAAATTGCTCATGAAAATGGCGAGAAATCTATGGAAGCATATGTTGATTCACGTCCGGTTTTCACTGAAGTAGAACCAATTCGTAAAATTATTTTATTCGCTAAAGAAACAGGATGTCGCGTGCATATTGTACACGTAGCATGTGAAGAAGGCGTAGAAGAAGTAATTAAAGCACAACAAGAAGGTGTAGATATTACATGTGAAACATGTACACACTATCTTTACTTCTACAAAGAAGAGCTTGATGATATTGGTGCAATAGCAAAATGCTCTCCGCCAATTCGTGAAAAATCACGTATGCCAGGTATGTGGGATCGTGTATTAAAAGGTGATATTAACTTTGTAACATCAGACCATTCTCCATGTACACCAGAATTAAAAGATACTGACGATGCATTTGAAGCATGGGGCGGTATTGCTGGTGTTCAAAATAATGTGGATATTTTATTTGATGAAGGTGTTCAAAAACGTAATATGCCGCTTACACGTTTTGCTGAAATCACTGCAAGTGAACCAGCTAAGATATTCGGATTGGTTCATAAAGGAAGTATTGCTGTAGGCAAGGATGCTGACTTTGTATTTATCAAACCAGATTCACCTTATACACTTCAAGCTGAAGATTTAGAATATCGTAATAAAATTAGTCCATATGTCGGCCGTACTATTAACGCACAAGTGACAAAAACAATCTTGCGCGGACAAGAAACATATAGTCAAGATGCTGGCGTATCAGATGACTTTATTGGTGAATTCATAAAAGAATAATAAATTGAAAGTAGATAGACCCTCGGAATGCTCATTTGAGCACTTCGAGGGTCTGTTTGCTTTGTAGATAAATCTATAAATTTCAACATTTATCATTGTTTTTAACGTTGGAGCAGTTTTCTATTTTTGAGTGTGATTATCTGCAATGTTTAATAAAAATGTTTCAGCTTGTTGATATAACTTCAAATTTTCTTGATTTACAGTACGATCAAAATCGTGTTCATCATTTTCTAAAACAGTAAATTCTGTTTCGGGAATCATTTTTTCTAAAAATTGTGCTTCGGTAAAAGGTACATCCGGATCTTGGTTGCCGTGTACGATAAATGTTGGAGGGAATGCTTTTAATTTTTTAGGTGCAATATTAAATTCTGGATTTGTAGTTTGTGTGATACCTAAAAATTTCATCCATTCATTTTGACCGCGTGCATATAAATAAATCAAATAACGACTTTGGATATCCCCATAAGTAACAGGATGATTCTGAATCATATTATTCAATATTTCTGGTGTAACTTGGCTGCTAGTGCTTGATATTTAAGGTTAGGACGTAGAAATTGCGGTATATGGAAACGACTATAACCATAAAAATCTAAAATACCCTCAACTTCTCGCTCAGCCGCTACTTTCATTGCTAGAAATACACCTGCAGAACGACCGAAAGTAAATATTGGAACGTCTGGAAATTGTTGGCGTATATGATCATACTGTGCTAAGGCATCTCCAATGATAGTATCGATTTTACTTTCTGGAGCTAAACGATACGAAGCTGAAATCAGTGTGAAATTTTGAGATAAGATATTGATATACTCTTTTGGCAGATTGTCATAGGTTCCGAAAATCAAACCGCCGCCATGAAAATATAAGATAATTCCTTTTTCTTCTTTTTGTGCAGGATAGACAAGATATTCTAAATCAGTATCATCTTGCTTCACAACATCACGATATGCTTGATTCAATTATTTCATCCTTTCATAAATAAGATAATTTTAAGCAAAAGTATTCCAATATATTATTTCAATATAAGAATTGTTTGTATTTGTACAAATTGAATAAAATGAACGATTATTCTTGTATAAAATGTAGATGAAGCGCTATCAATAAACAACTATAATTTGGGATGAGATGAAAAGGAGTTGTTGAAAATGAACATCCGATCCTCTTTTGAAGCTTTAGATAAGCAATTTACTGCTTATGGCGGATTAGAAGGCGGCGGTATTACACGTTTGCTTTATTCAAAAGAATGGACCCGAGCTGTAAATGTTTTGAAAGAAACATTAGAAGAAGACGGGTTTACAGTTAATTTTGATGATATCGGAAATTTAACTGGCCGATTAGAAGGAAGCAAGTATCCGGATGAAACAATAGTATCTGGCTCTCACATCGATACTGTTGTAGAAGGCGGTCACTTAGACGGTCAGTATGGAATTTTAGCAGCATTAACTGCAATGAAAGCCTTAAAAGAAGAACATGGACAACCATTACGTTCATTAGAAGTTTTGGCACTTGCAGAAGAAGAAGGCAGTCGTTTTCCTTTTGCATTCTGGGGCAGTAAAAACTTTTTCAATTTAGCAGATGAAGAAGACGTAAAAGATATTGCTGATGCAGAAGGCATTGAATTTGAACGTGCAATGCAAGATTCAGGTTTCAATTATAGACAGCAAGACAATGATTTTAACAATATCAAAGCTTTCGTGGAAATGCATATTGAACAAGGTAAAGTACTTGAAAGTGAAGAAAAAAATATTGGTGTTGTTAACGGCATCGTAGGACAAAAACGTTACACAGTTACATTAAAAGGGGAAGCCAACCATGCAGGTACTACACCTATGGGACTGAGAAATGATGCGGTTGTCGGATTCAGTCAAATTGCATCGCAATTAACAGAACGCGCACGTGAAATCGGCGATCCATTAGTAGTTACATTCGGTCGTGTTGACCCTGTTCCTAACACTGTTAACGTGGTACCTGGTGAAGTAGTTTTTTCTATTGATACAAGACATATCAACCAAGAAGCATTAAATCAATATGCTGAAGAGATTACGCAAACTATCAAGAATGTAGCCGAAAAAGAAGGCCTGGAATACGATATTGATTTATGGATGGATGAAGCACCTGTACTGATGGATGAGCACTTGGTTGAAAAAATCGAAGAAGCTGCCAACGAAGTTGTGGGTGAGTCAAAATATAAATTGATGTCTTCAGGAGCAGGTCATGATTCACAAATTTTTGCTAAATATGTTCCGACAGCAATGATGTTTGTGCCTTCTATAAACGGTATCAGTCACAACGTAGAAGAAGAAACAGATGTGGAAGACTTAGTTAAAGGTATAGAAGTATTGAAACAAGTTTTATATGAGTTAGCATACAAAGAATAAATTATTGTTAAAGGAGATTTTATAAATGGGATATTTAAATCATAATCAAGGTTATAGAGAAGGTTTATTAGAATCACGTTCAGTAATTAAAAAAGATAATTATGCAGTTATTACGCCAGATGGTCTTGTAAACAATGTTATTCCTGGTTTTGACAACTGTGATGTTACTATTTTAGGTTCACCACGTTTAGGTGCACACTTTGTTGACTATCTTGTAACACTTAAAGATCAAGGTGGAAATACACAAGGATTCGGCGGAGACGGCATCCAAACATTTATCTACGTTGTTTACGGTAACATCAATGCGTATGCAGATGGACAAAAATATGAATTGTCACAAGGCGGCTATTTATACGTACCACCACATATGCAATTAACATTTGAAAACAATAACAACAATGAAGACAGCCGAGTATTCTTATACAAAAAACGTTATCAACCAATCGAAGGTCATGAACCTGAAGTTATTTCTGATAATGTTAACAATCTGCCAAAAGAACCATATGAAGGCATGAAAGAAGTTATCGTTCAAGACTTATTACCAAAAGATATCGCTTATGATATGAACATTCACATCCTTGCTTTCGAACCTGGTGCTTCTCATGGATATGTTGAAACACACGTACAAGAACATGGTGCTTATGTACTTAGCGGACGCGGAATGTACAATTTAGATAACGAATGGTTACCAGTTGATAAAGGTGACTATATCTTCATGGGATCTTATTCACCTCAAGCAACTTATGCTATCGGTTTAGAAGAACCATTCGCATATATCTACTCTAAAGATGCAAACCGCGACATCGAACTATAAGAAAGGATTTCTAATCATGAGTGAAGAAAACTTAGTATATATCCAACATGATGAGTTAAGACAGCTATTCAAAGACAAATTGATGCATGCTGGAATGCCAGAAAAATATGCTGATAAAGTAGCTGAATTAATGATATTTGCAGATGCACGCGGTATTCATTCACATGGTGCTGTGAGATTGCAATATTATGCAGAACGCACAGCTAAAGGCGGATTTAATTTAGAGCCGCAAATTGAGTTTGAACAAACGGGTCCATCTACTGCAATTTATCATGCGGATAATACGTTAGGTCACTATGCAGCTTATCATGCTATGGAAGAAGCTATTCGTATGGCTGAAGAAAATGGTATTGCTGCAGTTGGTGTGAAAGAAATGGGACATAGCGGTGCAATTGGTTACTATGTGAAAATGGCAGCAGAAAAGGGATTGGTTGCTTTAAGTGTATGCCAATCAGATCCAATGGTAGTACCTTTTGGAGGTTCAAAACCTTACTTTGGGACAAATCCTATTGCTTTTGGCGCACCAAGAGAGAATGGCGCACCTATCGTATTTGATATGGCAACAACAGTGCAAGCTTGGGGAAAAATCCTAGATGCACGTTCAAAAAACCATTCTATTCCTGATACTTGGGCAGTTGACGACAAAGGAGAACCGACGACTGATCCTTATAAAGTAAGTGCTTTACTGCCAGTTGCAGGTCCTAAAGGTTATGGTTTGATGATGATGGTGGATATTTTATCAGGAAGTTTACTTGGATTGCCGTTTGGCCAACATGTGACTTCAATGTATGAAGATTATTCTCAATATCGTCGATTAGGCCAATTTCATCTTGTTATCAATCCAAGTTACTTTGGAGATGAAAAACAATTTTTAGAGCAAATGAACCAAATGGTAAATGAATTGCATGATATTGAACCAGCTCAAGGTTTCGACCAAGTGTATTATCCTGGTGAAATCCAAGAAGATGTTGTGAAAAAGTATGAAAAGAGCGGCATTCCTATTCCAGAAAGTATTTATGATTATATGAAATCAGACAAAATATATTAGAAACATATATGAGCGAGCGCTAGATTGTCTACGCTCGCTCATTAATTTTTAAGATTGTCAGATTATAAAATAGAGCGAATATTCAAATAAAGGAGGTTGTAAAATGCGTGTTTCAGAACAAGAACTTTATGACTTGATGAAAAACAAGTTAATGAAAGCTGGATTACAAGAAGATGCAGCAGATGATGTCGCTGATGTTTTAACATTTGCTGACCATCGAGGTATTCATTCGCACGGTGCTGTGAGAGTGGAATATTATGCAGAACGTATCGCAAAAGGCGGTATCAATACACATCCTCATTATGAATTTGAACAAACAGGTCCTTCTTCTGCTGTGTTTCACGGTGACAATGGACCAGGTCATCAAGCTGCTAAAGAAGCAACGGAGAAAGCAATCGAAATGGCCGAAGAAAATGGTGTTGCAGTTGTAGGTGTTAAAAATATCAGCCACAGCGGTGCTTTAGGTTATTTCGTGGAAATGGCAGCAGAAAAAGATATGGTGGGCATCAGTATGTGCCAATCTGACCCCATGGTAGTACCTTTTGGAGGTACAGAACCTTATTTCGGAACAAATCCTATCGCTTTCAGTGCACCGACTAATGATGATCGCATGATTACTTTTGACATGGCGACAACTGTTCAAGCGTGGGGCAAAGTGCTAGATGCACGTTCTAAGAACCAATCTATCCCTGATACATGGGCAGTGGATGAAAATGGTGAGCCGACAACAGATTCAAACGCAGTACATGCACTAGTACCTGTTGCAGGACCTAAAGGATACGGCTTAATGATGATGGTAGATATCCTGTCAGGCAGTTTGCTTGGATTACCTTTTGGCGGGCACGTCAGCTCAATGTATAAAGATTTAACAAAAGGTCGCGATTTAGGACAATTACACGTTGTCATTAATCCAGCGTACTTTACAGATAAAACACAATTCAAAGCGCAACTTTCACAAATGCTTAATGAATTGAAAGAACAACCTGCAGCGAAAGGTTACGGAGAAATCTATTATCCAGGTGAACGTGGACGCTTACGCAGTGAAGCATATGATAAAGATGGTATAGAAATCGTTGATGATATCTATGACTACCTCAAATCAGATGATGTTCATTACGATCGTTATCACGGCAAAAATAGATTTGCAGAATAATAATGGAGGATAAATATGTTATATACAATTATTAAAGAAAATACGTATCAAGACTCTATTGTGTTGATGTTATTATCAAATAAATTATCAGCAATGGATGGTGTCAACAAAGTTTCAATTATGATGGGCACACCTGCTAATAAAGACATTTTCAAATCATCTGGTTTTGATACACCAGAATTAGAAAATGCAAAACCAAATGATATTGTCATCGTTGTAGATACTGATGATGAGTCTATGATAGATGAAGTTGACAACCAAGTTGAAGAAGAACTTAAAGGTAAAGGTGAATCAGATAAAGAAGAAGGCCAACAAGAAGTTTCTAATTGGAACCAAGCTTTAGATAAAGCTAATCATCCAAACCTTGCTTTAATTTCAATTCCTGGACAATATGCAGCAATGGAAGCTGAAACAGCATTGCGTAACAACTTACATGTCTTTATGTTCAGTGATAACGTACCAAAAGATGATGAAGTACGCTTAAAAGAAATGGCACACGACAAAGGGTTGCTTGTAATGGGTCCTGACTGCGGTACAGGTATTATTCATTCATTACCATTAGCATTTACAAATATTGTTAACAAAGGCGATATTGGTATTGTAGGTGCTTCAGGTACAGGTATTCAAGAAGTCACAACAATTATTGACCGTGAAGGCAAAGGTGTGACTAATGCAATTGGTACAGGCGGACGCGACTTATCAACTGAAGTTGGCGCAATTACAATGATGGACAGCATCAAAGCTTTAAATCAAGATCCTAAAGTTAAAGTCATCACTGTTATTTCTAAGCCCCCAGCTAAAGAAGTTGAAGAAAAAGTATTGAATTTATTGCGTAATATCGATAAACCAGTCGTTACTTTATTCTTAGGTCATAAACCAGAATATACAGAAGCAAATATCTATCATGCTTATACACTAGAAGAAGCAGCACGCGTTTCTGTACAACTTTCAAACGATGAAAAACCAAACTTCCAACCTTCACCAAAACAAGTTAAAGCAGACTTGAATGAAGGCCAAGATGGTATTAAAGGTTATTATTCAGGCGGAACTTTAGCAAGTGAAGCAGCGATGCTTGTCAAAGATGCATTTAAAGGATTAGATGAAGACACACCTGAAGGTTATACATTCAAAGCAGGTAATCATGAAATTATTGACCTTGGCGATGACATGTATACACAAGGACGTCCGCATCCAATGATCGATCCTGAAAAACGTATCGAAAAATTAGAACAAGCTGCAGATGATGAAACAACAGCAGTTATTATGCTTGATAATGTGATTGGATACGGCAGTCATGATGACATGGCAGGACAACTTGCACCAACTATTAAAAACATTATTGAAAGCGTTAAGTCTCAAGGACGTGATATTGCTGTGCTCGCAACAGTAGTAGGTACAGAACACGACCCTCAAAATTACGAAGAACAAATCAGAACATTAGAAGAAGCAGGAGCACAGATTTTCGATACAAATGATCAAATGGTGCGTTCTGCAATTGAACTTACAGGTCACAAAGCAGAGCAACCTGAATTAGAAGTAAAAGAATTTGAAGTGAACCCTGTTGATTTATCAGTAGATGAAAAAGTACTTAACCTTATCAACGCTACACCAAGTGTTGTAAACGTAGGACTGAAAAGCTTTGCTGAAGCAATTAAAGAAAGCGACGCAGATGTGATTCAATTCAACTGGCGTCCAATTGCTGGCGGAGACGAGAAATTAATGAAAGTATTACAATTCTTAAACAACTATGAAGGAGAGTCTGTATAATGGGTTGCCAAACAATTGATGAAGCAAACCAAGCTGTTATTGACAAAATGATCGCAGCAGCACCGTTCTTAGTTGATGTGGTTCCAGCTAAAGATAAAATTCCTGAATTAGAAGAACATGTGTTATTACACGCAGGTCCTCCAATTAAATATGAAAATATGACAGATCCAATGAAAGGCGGATGTGTCGGAGCTATTTTATTTGAAGGCTGGGGAAAAGATGAAGAAGGTGCACGTGAACTATTAGAAAACGGTAAAATTAAATTTATTCCATGTCATGAAGTAAATGCAGTGGGTCCAATGGGCGGTATTACTTCTATGAATATGCCGGTTTTAGTAGTGGAAAATAGAGAAAGCGGTAATGAAGCGTATTGCCAAATGAATGAAGGTATTGGCGCAGTATTACGCTTTGGTGCATACAACGAGACAGTTATCAACCGTTTACAATGGATGAAAGATGTACTTGGTCCTGTACTTGGAAAAGCTATCCGTGAAATGGAAGACGGCTTAAATGTGAACGTCTTAATTGCAAAAGCAATAGCAATGGGAGATGAATTCCACCAACGTAACATTGCAGCTTCACTTGCGTTCTTAAAAGAAGTAGCACCGATTATTTCACAATTAGAAGATGTTGAACCTGAAAAACGTACAGAAGTAATTCAATTCTTAGCTGACACTGACCAATTCTTCTTGAATGTTGCAATGGCAACAGGTAAAGCAATGATGGATGCAGCACGTGAAATTGAACATGGTACAGTAGTGACTGCGATGTGCCGTAATGGTGAAAACTTCGGAATTAGAATTGCAGGAATGGGAGACGAATGGTTTACAGCTCCTGTTAATACACCACAAGGTTTATACTTTACTGGTTATTCTGCAGATCAAGCAAACCCAGACATCGGTGATTCAGCAATTACTGAAACAATCGGTGTAGGCGGTATGGCTATGATTGCAGCACCAGCAGTAACACGTTTCGTCGGAACAGGTGGTTTTGAAGATGCTTTAGAGACGAGTGACGAAATGATGGAAATCTGTATTGGAGAAAACCCTAACTTCTCTATTCCTACTTGGGACTTTAAAGGTGCTTGTTTAGGTATCGATGCACGTAAAGTTGTCGAAAAGGGCATCACACCAGTTATCAATACTGGTATTGCACACAAAATTGCTGGATATGGACAAATTGGTGCAGGAACTGTTAAACCACCAATTGAATGTTTCGAAAAAGCGATTACAGCATATGCTGAAAAATTAGGATTTAATGGATGATTTTAAATGCACAAGCCATTGGTGCAGATGCATTTGAATTTTTAAAACAGACAACTGAATTGACTGTACACAGTATCTTTAAAAAAGGGTTTAATCTTGTGGATGCAAATGAAGAATTAATTTTTGTCGGCACTACTGAGAATGGTATGTTTCCTTTCGGAATTATTTTGGATGATATGACTAAAAATAAAATCATATCTCAAATAGAAGTAGGACAAAGTATAAAAGTGACACCTATGACACTTCAATTCACACAGAATTTACAATTAAATTGGAAAGAAGACGTTTATAATCTCATTTCAAAAAGTGAAGGTATCGATATAGCACAGTTACGGGAAAATGTTGAAAGTTATGCTTTTGATGAATATCAAAAAGGTGATTTTAAAAGCGATACGATGCAAAAATTAATTGCTTCGCTTAAAGATACAGATGCTGATGTTGAGCAGCAATTGCGTTATCTGATTGGACGCGGACAAGGTTTGACACCTTCTGGCGATGATATGTTAGTAGGTATGTTATTCATTCATTCTATCCATCCCTATATAGCTAAAATTCATTTAGAAAAAATTAAACAACTTATCAATGAACCACTTACTACATTAGTCAGCCAAACATTTTTAAAGTATGCAGTAAATGATCAATTCAGTTCAAAATTATTGGATTTAAAAGACAATCCTTCCAAAGAACGAATAGCCGAGCTGCTTAAAGTCGGCTCTTCGTCTGGTAAGGATACATTATATGGAATTTATACAGCATTAAGAAGGAGTGGAACGAATGAGTAAATATGTTGTGTTAGCATTAGGCGGTAATGCGATATTACAACCTGGGCAAGAAACAACTTATGAAAATCAATATAACAATGTGAAAAATGCCGCTGCGAAAATGGCAGATATCAAAGCTAATGGTCACCGTATTATTGTGACACATGGTAATGGTCCGCAAGTCGGCAATATCATTGTTCAAAATGAAGCGGCTAAAAACTTAGTAGCCCCAATGCCTATTGATGTATGCAACGCTGAATCACAAGGATTCATCGGTTACATGTTGGAAGAAGCATTGAAAAATGATTTGAATTCACGCGGCATCAACAGCAATGTTGTCACTTTACTTACAATGGTAGAAGTTAACAAAGATGACCCTGCTTTCGATCACCCAACTAAACCGATCGGTGTTTTCTTCAATGAAGAAGAAGCGAAACGTTTAGAAGAAATGAATGGATATACAATGGTAGAAGATGCAGGCCGAGGATACCGCCGTGTTGTACCTTCTCCAGAACCTATGGTGATTAATGGTGTAGATGCTATTAAAAAACTCATGAGTGATACAGTTGTTATTTCATCAGGAGGCGGAGGTATTCCGGTTTATCGTGATGATAAAGGACAATTGCATGGATTAGAAGCGGTTATTGATAAAAATCGTTCAGGATTAAAACTAGCTGAGCAAACAAATGCAGATACATTCATAATGTTGACAGATGTATCTAATGTTTATATCAACTATGGAAAAGAAAACGAACAAAAATTGGAAACAATTACTGTAGAAGAAGCAGAGCAATATGTTGAAGAAGGACAATTCCCTGCTGGCAGTATGCTTCCTAAAATTCAAGCAGCTATTGAATTTGCTAAAACAGGTAAAGAAGCGATTATTTGTTCATTATCAGATGCAGTAGATGCTTTAGAAGGAAAAGCAGGTACGAAAATAGTTTTGGATAAATAATGAAGGTGTTGAATATTTTCTTTGCAAGAATTTATATTTTCTGCGCCTTGTCTTGCAAAGTAAAGTATTTAACCCTAAAATAAAGTTAATTCATGAGGTAGGATAGTAAAGCTCTATCCCGCCTCTCTCTTTTTTTAATCATGAAGTGAAAGGGATGGTGAAAGTGGAACAAAATGAAATATACCGGGTGCATAGATTAAGAGATTCTTGGTTAGTCGTTTTAGCCATTGTTTTTGTAGCCTCAACACTGCGTGCACCTTTAACGGCAGTAGGTCCGGTTATTAATCAAATCAAAGATGCACTTGCTATTAATAACAGTGTAGCCAGTATCTTAACAACAATCCCGCTAATTATCTTTGGAATTGTATCCCCGTTTGTTTCTAAAGTATCAGCAAAATTAACGATGTCTAAAACGGTTTTATTCTCTACAATACTCGTCATGATTGCACTTGTTCTTCGTGTTTCTGGCGGTTTCTCACTATTTATTGTAGGCACTATTTTGCTAGGGGTCGGCATTGCTTTTGGTAATGTGGTACTTCCTAGTTATGTTAAGTGGAAATTCCCGCTGCAAATCGGCTTGATGACAGGTCTTTATAGCGGACGATGAACTTTACTGCTGGTTTAGGTGGAGGGTTAAGTTTCCCGCTGTCTCAAGTAGGAGGATTTAGATTTTCTCTTGTATTCTGGTTTATTTTTGCGGTAATCGCATTAATTTTATGGATTCCGCAAATGTTGAGCGGGACTAAACAAGAGAAAGAAATGTCAAAAGAAGTTGCAAAAATTGAAGTCAAAAAGTTAAAAATCAGCAAATCCAAGTTGGCATGGGCGATTGCTTTTATGATGGGATTCCAATCTATGATTTTTTATACAGTAGTCGCATGGGTACCATCGATATTAGTTGATCGCGGGTTAGACCAATCAAGCGCTGGTTATCTTTTGATGCTGAACCAATTTGCTCAAGTACCGATGACATTCTTATTCCCGATTCTTGCTTCTAAAATGAAGAATCAAAAATTATTAATTACAATTGTTTCTGCACTCTTTATTATTGGTTTTGCATTATTCTTCACACAATCATTTACACTATTAATCATTGGAATGATTTTAGCAGGTTTCGGAATGGGTTCAGGATTCAGTTTATGTATGACTTTCTTTTCTATTCGTGCCAGAACAAGCGATGGAAGTATTGCTTTATCTGGTTTTGCCCAATCAGTAGGCTATTTCGTAGCAGCAATCGGTCCGTTCTTTGTCGGTCTATTACATGACCTTACAGGAGGATGGGTATCAGGTATTGTTGCGTTAGTAATTATGGGAGTACTTTTCTATATCTTCGGTTTAGCTTCATCACATGGTGAAGTTGAAGATGATTTAGCTTGATCAAATAACACATATTGAATGCATGGTAGATGACTTGAATAAAGTCAGTTTATCATGCATTTTTTATTTGGATAAAATGGTCAACGATCAAGCAGATAATTAGCATTTCTGCCAATGTATTATTTCACATTATTGACTATGATGAGGGTGAAAGTAATTAGGAAGGAGGCATAAAAATGAATGATCATTTTAAAAAGCAGACCAGTAATAAATATTGGATGAAACTGGTGGCTGTATTTACTTTAGGATGGTTAGTAATTTATGCTGCACGTACAATTTTGAACCCTATTATGGGAAATATTAAGGCAGATTTTAGTTTGAACAACGGACAAGTCGGTTTGATTATGAGTTTATTCTTCATCGGATATACTGTGACTCAAATACCTTCTGGAATTATGGGAGACAAAGTAGGACGTAAGAAAATATTAGTGCCTAGTTTTGTGCTGTTCGGTGTATTCATGGTTATAACAGGAATGATGCCGAGTTACTTTTTATTCATCATTGCTTGGGTCATAGTCGGATTAGCGCAGGGTATGTTCTATGGTCCGCAATATGCGTTGTCTTCTGAAGCAATCCCTAAGAAAAATATTACATTAGGCAGTGCATTGATTAACAGTGGTATGGCTTTTGGGACATCAATCGGTTACTTTATTTCGAGTATTACAGTTTCAGAAATGGGTATGAACTGGCGCATGCCGTTCTATATCATGGCAGTTCCTATTTTGATTATTGCCTTTTTGATGTATCAAATTATTAAAGAACGACCAAGAAAAGAAATAAAACATGATGAAAACGTTATGCCATTTAAAATGTCTAGTCTATTCAATAATCGAAATCTTATACTGGCTTATATTATTATTTTCTGTTCGATTTATGGATTTTTCATGATTATCACGTGGTTGCCGTATTATTTAGAAACTGAACGGGGCATTAATGGAGCACAAGTGGCTTTTGTTGCATCGTTAGTACCTTGGGCTGCAATACCTGGTTCACTATTCTTCAGTTGGCTATCTGATAAATTAGGCAGACGCAGACCCGTGCTTATGGTTATGCTTCCGTTAGCATTCATATTTACCATCTCGATTGTTTTCTTTGATAACTTAGCCATTCTGTATATCGCGCTGATTGGTTATGGTATTGTAGGTAAAATCAGTACCAACCCTGTATTGATTGCGGTAGTATCTGATAATGCACCAAAAAGCGCACTTGGAACATCATTTAGTGTGTACAACTTCATTGGAATGACTGCTTCTATTTTAGCACCATACATTACTGGATTTTTAACAGATCTAACTGGCTCTATGGCTATCGGATTCTATCTAGCTGCAGCATTGCTAGTAGTGGGATTCATTGTAGCTATTTTATTGAAAGAAAATAAAAATCAAGCAATTGCTTAATGATTGATATACACTCCTCGTTGTAAAATTAGAGGAGTGTTTTCTATGAAATAGATAGCTAGTAAACATGCGCTTCCGTTATAATTAAAATGAAATAAGGAATACGAAGAGGTGGGTAAATGGGTTATTTTAGTGAGTATTTAAATACAATAGAACAACCAGAACATAGACAGAAGATGGAACATATTTTTGATTGGATTGATATCACGTTTCCTGAGTTAGATAAAGTCATCAAGTGGAATCAGCCGATGTATACACATCATGGCACATATATTATTGGTTTCAGTAAAGCTAAAGCACATATGTCAGTGAACCCTGAAGCAGCGGGGATGAAACCTTTTATTAAACGTTTTGAAAAAGACGGTTATACGTTTACGGAAAATTTGTTCAGGATTAAATGGACTGATGAAGTAGATTATGAATTGCTGAAAGATATCATTGAATATAACTTGAAAGATAAAGCTGAGACTACAACGTTTTGGAGACACTATAAATAAAATAAGGCTGGTACAGAGCGCATTTAATATGCCCTGGACCAGCCTTAAAATTTAATTCAGTTTTGCTTTTCGTCGGTCTTTCCAATAAAGTAAAGCTTCTATGATAAAGACAATAATAAGTGAGAAGCCGAATAGCGGCATTAAAACACCTAAAATAACAAGTGTGATGATTAAGCCGATAGACATCGGTTTTTTAATACGTCTTGGTAATGGTTGAGGTGTTTTCATACGGCCTAAACGTCTGAACCAAGATAAGAATCCGAAAATAATACCACCTAAGAACGCAAGGCATACTAATAAGTTGATGATTTTGTTTGCGATACTAAAGAGATGTCCTTCATGAAGCGGTATTCCCCAAGTTAGCCACTTAGCTAAAATACCGTAATCTTGGTAATTGACTTGTCCTAACTTTTTACCTGTATATTGATCCATATACATAGTTGTTTCTTTGTAAGGTGACACATCAAAACCAGTGACACCGCTATTGCTTGCGCGTGATAATGTGAACGATCCATCTGCGCTTGTTGGATAAACGATAGCATAAGGGCGTTTTAAACCTTCTTTTTGAGCATCGGTTACTACTTTATCTAATGATAATTGTCCAGGTGAGTTTGTCATAGGCATGGCCATACCGCCATGATGACCGCCACCGCTTGATTCAGGGGCTTGTTTCTTTTTCATTGCCCATGGAATTTCATTTGCTTCTGATTTAGGAGGATTAGCAGCAATTTGTGTTTGTCCTAAAGCAGGATAAGCAGTTGCGATTTTATTGATTTTATCCCCCATAAATCCTGACCATGGCAGTCCTGTAAAAACGAGTACCAACATTGGGATAGCGATGATAATACCGATAATTGAATGCCATTTTTGGAAACGTAAGTTACGACTGTTTTGTGTTAACAAACGTTTGCGGAACATCATATAAATTCCTGAAAGTATCATAAATACAGTCCAGCAAGCAGTGAGTTCAACTAGATAATTAATGACAGTATTTTCTGTAGACAATGAACTATGTATACTTCTTGTCATATTTGAATAAGTATATTTAGCGTTTTGCTGTGCGACTATCTGATTATGATTATCTAAGAAGATATAATATGAATTACCTTCCATATCGCCGATTGTAATTCGATTATTGTAGGGTGCTTCCATCATACTGACTTTGTTGATTATATATCCTGGATGTTCTTTTTCAATTTGCTTGATTGCATCATTTAATGATTGCTGTTGCTTGTGCTCACTTTGTCCGTAAAATTCGTGCTTATAAAGGTGGTTCTCAACTTCTGGGAAGAAGAGATATGCGATTCCGGATAATGTGAGGGTGATGAGAAGCGGCGTTATAAAGATGGCCGCATAGAAGTGGAGTCTTTGAAGCGGATTAAATATATTTTTCATGTATTGTTACCTCTTATCTATTTATATAGGAATCATTACGATTTGAGTTAATGCTACATTTTATTATTACAGATTTACAAATAAATAAAAGGACATTTAATCGTCATATTTTGAAAATTTTATGTCGGTAGTGTGACAATTTGGAATTAATATTAAGTAGTCAATATATTTCATATATGTATGTATTTTGATTTTCAAAAGAAGTCATACTAGGAATGAGAAGAAAAGTTTACCTTTCTTTTTCATGAAAATACTAAAATTTCACATTTCCTACTATTTAACTCGAAATTGATATTGACTTTATTAAGAATTCAATATATTATCAGAATATTACAAAAATAAATTCGTACAAAATTTATAATACAACTTAGGGGGGCGAAATTATTATGTCAAACACACTTACTAAACCAGGAACTAAAGTTACACCAAAGACATTTTTATTCAACGTATTGAATGGGGTAGCGATTGCGATTATTGCTGGATTGATTCCGAATGCAATTTTAGGTGAAATCTTGAAAGCTTTAAAACCACACTATCCTATTTTTGGAGAATTATTATTGATTACAACATCAATCCAGTTTGGAGTGCCGCTATTAGTAGGTGCACTTGTTGCACATCGGTTTAATTTTTCCCCACTAGGAATTTCGGTAGTAGCAGGATCTTCTTTTATAGGAAGTGGGGCTGCCGTATTCAAAAATGGAACATGGGTTGTCACAGGTATCGGTGATCTGATTAATACAATGCTTGCAGCAGCACTGGCTTCGTTACTTATTTTGCTTAGCGGAGAACGTTTCGGTAGTTTGAATTTAATTATTTTACCAACATTTGTAGCGGTGTTTACAGGTTTTGTTACTTTACATACTTTGCCTTACGTTAAACTCGTGACAACAGGTATTGGCCAAATGATTAATACTTTTACAGAAATGCAACCTATTTTAATGTGTGTATTAATCTCACTCGTTTACAGCATTATCATCATCTCACCAATTTCTACAGTTGCTACCTCAATGGCTATAGGTATCAGTGGTCTCGCAGCAGGTTCAGCTTCTATTGGTATTACGTCTGCTGAAGCAGTATTAGTGTTTGGGACATGGGGAGTTAATCGTCTCGGTGTACCACTTACTATCTTTTTAGGCGGCGTAAAAATGATGTTGCCTAATATGGTACGTTATCCAATTATGTTATTACCGATTATTACCACAGCTGCAATTTCTGGGTTTGTAGCAAGTTTTATTGGAATAGGCGGAACAAAAGAATCTGCCGGATTCGGTATTATTGGTTTAGTTGGACCTATCAATGCATTTAGATTTTTAGAGGGTGACAACTTCATGATGAAAATCATACTTGTTGCTATTGCTTTCTTTGTCGTACCATTTATCGTTGCATTTATTACGCAATTCATTTATATGCGCGTACTTAAAATTTACAAAAAAGATATCTATAACTTCTTAGGATAGATTGAAAATAAAGAACAGACAATCTTGATTAGTGAATAAAAGCAGATAAGAGAAAAGTGATTGCTTTTATAGAGACTTTGCGTCTTCTCATCTATTGTCTGTTCTTTTTTATTGGATAATAAAATTAGGTTTTAGTATTAAAATAAAGGCGCAAAACTTATTTGTAGTTGTTATCTATTGAGCTGGAACTATTAAATAGGTAGAAAGGGTGTAAAATTTGTACAAAAAAAGTCTTTTACTTCGGTAAAAGATGTATTATAGTATAACAATACGAATGGAAAGGCTTACATGTAAAGTTATCAGAATAATTACACGAATATGGACTGAGTGTAGATTAATAAGAATTAAAAAAATTAAAACTAAGTAATAATTTAGTTTACAAAGAAATAATATTCTTCTTGATCGAAACAGAGTGTTTAAAAATGTTATAATGGGTATTGTTGGATTTTTCTGTATATATAGAAAACCAACCGCAATTGATAGAAAATAGCGTGATTTCGAGATAATATTTCTAGTTTTTAACATCTAACCGAATCACAGCAATTTTAAACAAAGGGGGCTATGAGATGGATTATCAAATCATAAATGAGCAATCGATTATGATTAAATTCGAACCGCAAATTGATCCTGAAACCTTTAAAAAGGTTCAACAGATTGTGAAGTATTTGGAACAACAAAATCTTGAAGCTATTACTGAAATTGTTCCTTCATACAGAGCGGTGATGATTCATTTTGATCAAACAAAAATTAATGCAAAGGAACTTATAGATACATTGAATCTAGATCATTTAGATATAGATAATATTGAAACATCTGAAAGTTCTAAAGTAGTACGTATTCCAGTCGTATATGGGGGAGAATACGGACCGGATCTTGAAACAGTAGCCGAGCACAATCAGTTATCAACTGATGAAGTGATAAAATTACATACAGAGCCAACATATTTAATTTATATGCTAGGATTTATGCCTGGATTCCCTTACCTTGGAGGATTAGATGAGCGTCTGTATACTCCAAGAAGAGATGAACCAAGAGTTCGTATTGATGCTGGATCTGTCGGTATCGCGAATAATCAAACAGGTTTATATCCACAAGATTCACCAGGCGGTTGGCAAATTATCGGACGCACACCATTAGATGTTTTCGATTTAAATCGTGAGCCGATGACACTTTATGCTGCTGGTGATAATATTCAATTTTACGAAATCAGTGAAAATGATTTTGATGAGATTTTAGCAACAAAGCATCAACCGGATTTTGATATGGAAAGATGGGTGAACGTTCAAGATGAGTATTAGAATACAAAAGCCAGGACTTTTTTCTACAATTCAAGATGAAGGACGCATCGGCTATCAAAAAGACGGATTTTCAGGTGCAGGTGCCTTAGATATTTATAGTTATCGTTTGGGTCAAACTTTGATTGGAAATGATGGTCCAGCTATTGAAGCTACAATCATCGGACCGACATTAACTTTTTTAGAAGACGATACGATAGTAATTACAGGCGCAGAATTTAAAGCTGAATTAAATGGAGAACCCGTGCCGCATCAAACTGTTATTCAAGTCTATAAAGGCGATGAACTTGCAATGAATGCGGCAATTAAAGGTGCGCGCGGTTACTTATTCTTCGGTCATCCATTAGACGTACCTGAAGTAGCTGGAAGCTATTCAACGCACACACGTACAAAAATGGGCGGACACGAAGGAAGAGCACTTAAAAAAGATGACTTTATTCATCAAAAACTAAATGAGAAATATCGTAAACATGTAGGGTTTACGAGTGAATTGGATTTAATCCATGAAACAACAGATACAATTCGTATTGTAGAAGGACCTCAATATGATAGCTTTTCAGATGAAAGCCATGAAGGTTTAGTATCAGAACCATTTGAGATTTCTGAACAATCAGACCGTATGGGATTCCGTTTGAAAGGACCATCTGTTCCACCAAAAGAAAGTGCAGATATTATTTCAGAACCTGTTGCTTTAGGCAGCATTCAAGTACCAAATGACGGTAACCCTATTATTTTAATGAATGATAAGCAAACTGTCGGCGGTTATACAAAAATCGCAACTGTAACACAATTAGACTTAAGTGTGTTGGCACAAAAGAAACCTGGAGAAAAAATCAATTTTGAATGGGTTTCAATTGAAGATGCGATTAATGATTTAGAAGAGTATAACAATGGTTTCGAAGATATATTGAAAAATGTAGAAACTGAACCATTATTTGATTTACGGGAATTACGAATTACGTCTAATCGTATTTGCGAATTACTAGAGGGGGAACAATAATGAAATTAGAAGAAATTAAAGATTTAATCAACTTAGTAAAAGAAAACGAAGTGAATAAATTTAAATATAAAGATGAAGAGCGTGAAATCGAATTAGATTTTTCAACACCGCAACAATCACAACCTGCAGCGCAAATTCAAACACAAGCTACTTCAAATGCAACACCTGAAAGCAATAACGCTTCAGCATCAAATGAAGCACCAGCTGGTAAAACAGTAAATGCACCGATGGTAGGTACATTCTTCTTGCAAGATACAAAAGATTTAACAGAACCGCTTGTTAAAGTTGGCGACAAAGTCAGCAAAGGTGACGTTATCGGATATATCGAAGCGATGAAAGTAATGAACGAAGTAACGAGTGATGAGGATGGGGAAGTAGCAGCGATTTTAGTCGACCACGGAACAAATGTCGAATATGATCAAGCATTGATTGAAGTTAAGTAAAGGGGTGTCAAATTCATGGATCGTTGTTTAATTGCAAACAGAGGAGAAATCGCTGTACGTATTATCCGTGCTTGTCGCGAATCAGGCGTTAAGACGGTAGCTGTATATGCGAAGGGAGATGAAAAAAGTCTGCATGTTAGTTTGGCAGACGAAGCCATCTGTATTGGAGAAGCCAATCCTTTAGATAGCTATTTAAATATTGAACGTATTATTGCAGCAGCAGAAATTACAGGTGCAAATGCCATTCATCCAGGATATGGTTTCCTATCAGAAAGCCCAACTTTCGCACAAAAAGTAGAAGAAAATGATATCTACTTCATCGGACCGACAAGACGTACGATGGAAATGATGGGTGATAAAATCACTGCACGACAAACTGTTGATAATGCCGGAGTTCCAATTATCCCAGGCTCAACAGGCGCAGTAAATTCAGTAGAAGAAATTAAAGAAATTGCAAAAGAAATCGGTTATCCTGTCGTACTTAAAGCCGCAAGCGGCGGTGGCGGTAAAGGTATCCGTATCGTTAAAGAACCTGAAGATTTAGCAAAATCATTTAAAGAAGCACAAAGTGAAGGTAAAAAATATTTTAATGATGACCGTATTTACGTTGAAGCCTTTATTCCGGTAGCAAAACACGTTGAGGTTCAAGTTATCGGTGACGGTAAAGAAAATTATGTTCATTTAGGTGAACGTGATTGTTCTGTACAACGTAAAAACCAAAAATTAATTGAAGAATCACCTTGTGCAGCGTTGACTGATGAAAGACGTCGCGCTATTTGTGAAGATGCTGTTAAAGTAGCGAGAGCTTCTAACTACCGCAGTGCAGGAACGATTGAATTCTTAGTAACTGAAGATGCTTATTATTTCATTGAAATGAACGCACGTATTCAAGTTGAACATACAGTAACTGAAATGCGCGCTGACCGTGATTTATTGCAAGCGCAATTATACTTAATGAAACATGATGAGTTGCCATTTACACAAGATGATATCCACTTCACAGGTCATGTGATTGAAGCACGTATTAATGCTGAAAATCCAGAACGTAAATTCCAACCATCACCAGGTAAAGTAAAAGCATTGCATTTACCGCAAGGTTTTAATGTACGTGTAGATTCATTACTATATCCTAATTACGTTGTATCGCCTTACTATGATTCACTTGTTGCTAAAGTGATTGTTAAAGGCAGTGACCGTGCACATGCGATTGATAAATTGAAAGCGACATTAGATGAAATGGTTATTGACGGTTTCTCTACAACTGCTGATTTCTTATATGCTGTATTGTCATATCCTGCATACGCAGATGGCGATGCTAGTGATGTAGATATTAAATTCTTAGACCGTCATCACATTATTAAGGGGGCTTCTTAAAATGCAAGTAGATTTAAATTGTGATTTAGGCGAAGCATTCGGTAATTATTCATTTGGCGGAGATCACCAAATTATTCCATTGATTACATCAGCGAATATTGCATGTGGTTTTCATGCAGGTGATGAAAATGTTATGAACGAAACAGTTAAATTAGCTAAAGAACACGGAGTAGGTATTGGAGCACATCCTGGGTTCCATGATTTACAAGGATTTGGCCGTCGTAATATTGATATGGCTCCTGATGAAATTTATACATTAGTGGCATATCAATTAGGTGCATTATCTGCATTCAGCCGAATTCATGATGTGAAAATTAATCATGTGAAACCACACGGTGCTTTATATAACATGGGTGCGCGTGACAAAGATATTGCACACGCAATCGCACAAGCGGTATATGACGTGGACCCATCACTTATCTTAGTCGGATTATCTAATACATTGCTCATTTCAGAAGCTGAAGCTGTCGGCTTAAAAACAGCATCTGAAGTATTTGCAGATAGACGTTATGAATCAAACGGCCAATTAGTCAGTCGTAAAGAAAGTGACGCTGTCATCTCAGATACAGAAGCAGCAATTAATCAAGTGGTTAAGATGGTTAAAGACAACAAAGTTACAGCAAAAGATGGAACTGAAATAGATATTCAAGCAGATACAATTTGTGTGCATGGCGATGGTGCGCATGCGCTTGAATTTGTATCGAAAATCAGAGAAAGATTAACGAAAGAAGGTATTTCGATTACGAAACTAGGGGGTTAATATATGGGAGAAAAGAACCAAACAAAGACGGATTTCGAGTTCACAAAGGAGCATAAACGCCTGTTACTCGGATCAGTTTTCTTGATGGCAACATCAGCAATCGGACCAGCATTCTTAACACAAACTGCTGTATTTACAGCACAATTTGCAGCAAGTTTCGCGTTTGCGATTTTGCTATCAATTATTATTGATATCGGTGCACAAATCAACATTTGGCGTGTATTAGTAGTAACAGGTTTACGAGGACAAGAAATCGCGAATGAAATGGTAAAAGGACTTGGGACTTTTATCTCCATTCTGATAGCAATCGGCGGATTAGCATTCAACATTGGTAATATCGCCGGTGCAGGACTCGGTTTAAATGCAATCTTTGGACTTGATGTAAAATGGGGCGCAGCGATTACAGCCGTTCTAGCAATTGGTGTATTCGTAAGTAAGAGCGGTCAAAAAGTTATGGACATTGTAACAATGGTTTTAGGGGTACTCATGATTTTAATTGTTGCTTATGTAATGGTGGTTTCAAATCCTCCATACTTAGAAGCAGCACATAGAATGGTATTACCAAAAAATCCTGCAGCATTAGTATTGCCGATTATCACACTGGTCGGTGGTACAGTAGGTGGTTACATTACTTTCGCAGGTGCACACAGAATTTTAGACTCTGGCATTAAAGGTAAAGAATATTTACCATTTGTTAACCAATCAGCAATTTCTGGTATCTTAACTACTGGTGTAATGCGTGGTCTATTATTCTTAGCAGTATTAGGTGTAGTTGTAACAGGTGTTACTTTAGATCCTGAAAACCCACCTGCATCTGTATTCCAACATGCTTTAGGACCTATTGGTAAAAATATTTTCGGTGTTGTATTATTTGCAGCAGCATTATCTTCAGTAATCGGTTCTGCTTATACAAGTGCAACATTCTTAAAAACATTGAGTAAATCATTAATGAAACGTAGTAACTTAATCGTTATCACATTTATCGTTGTTTCAACATTAATCTTCTTATTCATCGGTAAACCAATCAAATTATTGATTATTGCTGGTGCATTGAACGGCTTGATCTTACCAATTACATTAGGTACGATTCTTGTCGCGAGTAAGAAAAAGTCGATTGTCGGAGACTATAAACATCCAACTTGGATGCTAGTATTCGGTATCATCGCAGTTGTTGTTACAATTATTACAGGCATCTTCTCATTCCAAGGACTTGCAGAGCTTTGGAGTTCATAAGAAGATTAAAATCAAAGGCACGGGCAATATTGCTCGTGTCTTTTTTGTACATATTCTCAAAACTTTTATAAATCTAAGATAATTGAGCGCAAGATGTATATTCTGATAGATAAACGTTATAATAACAGTAATGTAAGCGCATAAATAGAGACTGCTTAAGAGAGAAGGGTGAAATAAATGGGAAAAGAAGCAGTGCTTGGTATTGATTTAGGTACAAGTGCAATTAAATTATTGGCAGTAGCAAAAGATGGAGAAGTATTAGGCGTTCAAACTGAACCGTTATCGTTATATCAAGAATATCCAGGATACTCTGAACAAAATCCGGATGAGTGGAATGCAGCCATGCAACAAGGCTTGAAAAATTTATTAATACAACCTCAAATGGAAGGAGTAGAAATTAAGGGTGTATCATTTTCAGGTCAAATGCATGGATTAGTCTTATTAGATGAGACAGGAAGACCATTAAGAAATGCTATTTTATGGAATGATACACGTACTACACCGCAATGTGAGACAATCAAAGCTAAAAAAGGAGAGCAAGTACTCGGTAATCCAGTAGTGGAAGGATTTACATTGACTAAGTTGTTGTGGGTAAAAGAAAATGAACCTGAATTATGGAAAAAAGCAGCAACCTTTTTATTGCCTAAAGATTATCTCCGCTATTGTTTAACAGGGGAAATCTACACAGAATACTCAGATGCAGCAGCAACGATGTTATTAAATCCGCAAACAAAAGCATGGGATAAAATGTTAGGTGAAGAATTTGGTATTCCTGATATTTATCCAGATGTTATTCAATCACATGATGAAGCAGGAACTTTTAATGCTGCATTAGCAGCAGAATTAGGATTAGATGCTAATACTCCAGTGTTTGCAGGTGGCGCTGATAATGCTTGCGGCGCTTTAGGATCTGGTGTGATTCGTCCTAATGATGCAATTTGCAGTATCGGTACATCAGGGGTTTTACTAATTTGTGAGTCAATAGGTGGCGCAGAAGGTTATGGACATAAAATTCACTTGATGAATCATGCGGTTGCAGATGTTAATTATTTAATGGGGGTTACATTAAGTGCTGGTTATAGTTTGAGCTGGTTTAAACGCGAATTTTATCCTGATGATAGCTTTGAAAAAATGCTGGAAGAAGCACAAGAAGCTGGAATTGGCGGTCATGGTTTGATTTTTGCACCGTATTTAGCAGGTGAACGTACACCGCATGGAGATGCATCAATTCGTGGAAGCTTTATTGGAATTAGCGGTTCAAATACACGCGGTGACTTTGCACGCGCAGTTGTAGAAGGTATTACATATTCTTTATACGACTCTTTAATTTATTTGCGCGGTGTTGGTAAAAATGTAACTAAGATAGTATCAACTGGCGGGGGCGCAAAAAGTAATTTTTGGTTACAGTTACAAGCAGATGTTTTTAATGCTGAAATTTATAAATTGAAACATGAAGAAGGACCAAGTATGGGTGCTGCAATGCTTGCAGCATATGGATTAGGATGGTATCCAAGTCTCTCTGCATGTGCAGAACAATTTATTCATTTTACAGAAACATTCAAACCTGATTTAAAGCGACATAAGACATATGAAAGGTATTTCCGTATTTATCATCAAGCTTATAAGGCAACAAGACGTATGACAAAAGATTTATTGGAACTTCAAAAAGACTAAAAAATAATCCCCTGACAATTGAAATGTCAGGGGATTATTTCGAATTACAGATTATTTACCATTTTTCTCTAAATAATAACCAATCCATGCACCTGCTGGAACACCAATGATAGGTGTAGTGATAACGCTTAATACCACAATAGAAGCAATCATAATAAGCCCGTTTTTAGAACCGAAACGCATGTGTTTAATCGTTTCAACCATGTCTCCAATATATTCTTTAAATGACATAATATTCCCTCCTAGCAATTTATTTTTTCTTATTAGTATTCATCTATAATATATCATGAATTCCAAAAAATTGATATGATAATGCTATATAGAGGTCGATATAGAGAGGAAGATGACGTATATGGAATTTGAATATCTCGCTGAAGAAACTGAACGTCTAATGATACGCCCTTTACAAAAGTCTGATTATCAACAGTGGCTTAATGGTTTTTGCGGTCGCCTGGAATCTCAATCACCATACGATGAAGGACGATTAGATATGTCGATTTGTACAAAGGGATGGTATGAACAATTAGTAGAGAAGCATCATCAATTTATAAAAAAGGATGAAATATACATATTCGGCATTTTTCGCAAAGCGGATGGTATACATGTCGGTAATTTGGATATTGTGACATTATCACGCAGTCATTTCCAATGGGCGGAATGCGGCTACACAATCCATAACCAATTTTGGCGCAACGGTTACGCTTTTGAAGCATTGACAGCAATGTTGAAAATTGCTGATAAGCGTTTAAAATATCATCGTATTGAGGCGCATGTAAATATTGGCAACCAACCTTCAGCGAAATTGCTGGAGAAAGCAGGATTCAAATATGAATGTACACGCGAAAAATTTATTTTTGAAAATGGAGAGTGGGCAGATCATTTAGTTTATGCTAAAACATTGAATAATTTGCCTCCGTTGAATATATGATTTAATTTTTTACAAAATTTTTAAAAACATAAGACTGAAAATTATGTATACTATAATTAAGTAATTATCGGAAAGGTAGTAAGAAAGTCAGGAGGTCAAGTTCAAACATCATGAAAGGGAGAATTCTAGTTTCATCAGATATTCATGGTCATGGAGCAGCCTTGGCCAAACTCTTAAAATATGTGGATTATAATCCCAAAAGGGATCAATTAGTACTATTGGGAGATTATGTCAATAATGGACCAGATTCAACAGGGACTTTGAAAATGGTTAAGAAATTACATAATGAAGGTGCAATTGTATTATTAGGCAACCATGATGTACGTTGGATGAAATCAAAAGAAAAGCGTAAGCGAAAATGGCGTGCAGTGCTACAAGGTTTTGATAGTATGGCTAAAATTGATAACTATTTATTTGTGCATGCGGGTGTTAATCCTTCCAAATCTTTATCTAAGCAAAAATTATCCGAAGTGACAGGCTTTGAATCCGATGTTGAATTATCACGTAAAATTAAAGGTAAATGGCTTGTACACGGACATGTACCGACACGTCGATATGGTGCTAAAAAGAATAAAATTCATGTTAAAGGACGTACTATTGATGTGGATACAGGTGCAGGACATGGCAAGCATTTATCGCTGGTTGATTTAACCCATCAGCAAGTATGTGCAATTGAAGTTGAACATGCGAAAAAAGTGTATGAATATAGTTTTGGATAAAATCAGAGACCCTAAAGATTGTAATTAGCAGCTTCAGGGTCTCTGATTTTTAATCTGTATTTTTTCTAATGTAAATAAAATTAGCTATAATACTAATGCCAATTAACCCAAATAATATAAATGCACTTGTTATTTTAGCCTGTTGGCTTTGAACATTGCCTTGGAAAATGATAAGTGTGATTAGTTCCGGCAAGGTAAGGATGATGATTGCAGCAAAAAGCGGCCAATATTTAAACCAGGCTGTAACAGCTAACAGTATTAAAGCTATTACAAATCCAACTATCATGCTTGATACAGAGGATAAAGTGAATAAAGTATAAATAGGCCAAGTTTTAGCAATATAAGCACTACCGATAAATACAGCCATGCCGATGACTCCCAAAATCAAACAGATTGCATAAATTTTAAGAGGTATTTTATTTTCACTATCAATTTGACTGCCATAGTGAACAACGATATATTTTATAACTTTCCAAAAAAGAATGCTTACTAAAATGACGATTACGAATTGAATTAACTTTCCAATGGTAAAAGTGAAGGGACCTTGGAAAAAATCTGGCATCAACAAGATAATGAATAAAAAGCCTATGATACCTAATATGAATTTAAGATAAGTTGAATCTAGCGGCATTTCATTAGATATTTTGTTGATATAGGATTTTACTGATCCACCAGTAATATCATCAATATTATCGCCTCGTTTTTCAGCTTCCATCAAATGATCACGTAATTCATCTTCAATTTCATTGATAGTCGAGTCTTCTTTGCCACGCTCCATCAAGGTAGTACGTAAACGCCAGAGGAATTCTTCTGATTTTTTACTTAGCATCTTTGTCTCTCCTTAAAATATTATTCATGCCGTGATTCAGTGCATGCCATTTTACAGTAAAAGCTTGCAGTTCTTTACGGCCTGATTCCGTGATTGTGTAATATTTTCGCTTTGGTCCACCGTTATCTGATTTGCGCATTTCACTTTGAACATAGCCTTTTTTACTTAGTCGAAGCAGTACTGGATAAATGCTGCCATCACTGATTTCAGGAAATTGTTGTGCTTTTAGTTTTTCTAATATTTCATATCCATAAGTCTCTCCGTGCGCAATTAAACCTAGGATAGCGCCATCAAGCAGACCTTTCATCAATTGATTGGAAATTGTCATCTTTTCACCTCGTTAAGATAGCGGTGAAGTAACTATATTATAATATAAGGTAGTTGAAAGGTTAGGATTTGTCAACTATCTTACATTAAAATATAGTGGGGGGTCTTTCTAATAACTGTTGGTTCAAGCCCTTTCTAGAGTACGACTTAGAGATACAAAATAAGCTCACTCTCTAATTAATAGAAAGTGAGCTTAAAATTTATATTATGATACATGCTTTTGATGTTTTTTCATTTCTTTAGGCATTGCGTGTCCGCAACCTTTGTTGATATCGCATGCGGCACATTTACCTTGTTTAGACTTTTTGAAGAAGCGGATTAAAGTATATGCAGCATATCCGAAAATCAGCAATATAATGACAGCGTTAATTAAAATAGTCATTCAAATTCCTCCTTAACCAAAAAGTTGGCTTCCTTGGTAAACAATGAATGTTAAGACATAAGCGATTACAACAGGATAAAGCGTTGCAATGATTGTCCATTTCCAAGAAACTGTTTCTTTACGTATTGCTGCGACTGTAGATAAACATGGAATATATAACAAAATGAATAACATGAATGCATAAGCAGATGCCGGTGTGAAATGTGTTGAAATCATTCTTGTTAATCCGTGACTGTCAGTTGCATAAATAATAGCCATAGCACTGACAACAACTTCTTTAGCTAAGAAGCCTGGAATTAAAGTTGCGCCTGCTTGCCATGTTCCAAAACCAAGCGGTACAAGCAATGGGGCAATGCATGCTCCGATAATTTGCAAGAAGCTGTGATCAACATTAACACCAAAACCAGTTGGTCCTGCGTAATTTAACATCCAAATAACTACTGAACCGCCAAAGATAAATGTTCCGGCTTTTTTCACGAAACCTTTTGCTTTTTCCCATGTACTGCGCCATAAAGTTTTAGCTGACGGCATACGATATGGCGGTAATTCAATAACGAATACAGAGTTTTCTTTTTTCAAAATTGTTTTAGTCATTACAAAGCTGACAACCAGTGCGACAACGATGCCGATGACATATAAACTTAAAACGACTAATGCTTGATTTTCTTTAAAGAATACACCAGCAAATAATGCATAAACAGGAAGTCTAGCTGAACAAGACATAAATGGCGTGATTAAAATCGTTGTCAATCGTTCTTTTTCTTGTTCGATACTTCTTGTAGCCATAACACCCGGAACATTACAACCGAACCCAATAATCATAGGAATAAAAGATTTGCCATTTAATCCTAAACCTTCCATTATCTTATCCATAATAAGCGCAATACGTGCCATATAACCTGAGTCTTCAAGTAAAGAAATGAAGAAGAATAAAATCATAATTTGTGGTACGAATACTATTACTGCACCTACACCAGCAATGATGCCATCTGTAATCAAATCTTTTAAGAATGGGAATAAACCGATTGCATCCATTCCTTGATTGACCCCATCAGTAAAAGGACCGCCTATAAATTCATCCAACTTATCTGATAACGGTGTACCAATCCATGAAAATGTAGCTTGGAAAATCAACCACATAATCACTAAGAAAATAGGGATACCTACGATTTTATTTGTTAGTATTTTATCCACACGATCAGTCAAATATTGTTTTTTCTTATTAGGATAGGTAATCACATCTTCTAAGAGTTCATCAATATACTCAGTACGAGAACGGCGCATACTGTCGACAATTGATACATCCAATTGTTCAGCTAAATTCTCTCTAATTGTTCTTAATTCTGGGTGGTTATGTGCACCAATAAATTGTTCAATCGCAGGATTGCCTAATAAATATTGAACTGCAATAAATCGATGACGTTTACTTGGCAAGTCTAGTTGTTCTTTGAAGTAATGCTGCAGCTTTGATAAAGCAGAATCAACTGTGTGGTCATATGGAATTTTTAATGGTTGTGCAGTAGATAAATCATCGTCTTTCAATAATTCTAAAATACTGTCGACACCTTGGCCACTTCTTGCCACAATCGGCAGTATCGGCATTTTCAATCGTCGCATCAATAAATTACGATTAATCTCAATACCTCGTTTAGAAGCGACATCCCCCATATTCAAACAAAGTAAAATAGGAGATCCGAATTCCATCAATTGAGTCGTTAGTAACAAGTTACGTTTTAACTGTACGGCATCTACAATGTTAATCACTTTGGAAAAATCATCATGCAGCAAATAATCAGTAACGACCGATTCATCTTTAGAAATCGGCAGTAAATCATAAATACCCGGCAAGTCGACCAATTCGCCTTGCTTATCCTTTAACATACCCACTTTTTTCTCAACAGTGACACCGCTCCAGTTACCTACATATTCATAAGAGCCGGTCAGTGCGTTGAAAAGTGTTGTTTTGCCGACATTCGGATTGCCGACAATACAATACGTGTTATGCATCTGCTTGCTCCAACATTATTTTGCAAGCATCGCAGTGACGAATACCGATACATTGTCCATTCATTTCTAGAGTACATGGACCTTTCATGAAAAATTTCTGACGAACTTTAATTTTGCTTCCGATTGTAAAACCAAGTGCGCTGAGTCGATGTGCAAGCATTGTGTTTTCAAAGTTAATACTTGTAATTTTATATGTTAAGCCTTTTTCGGCGTTAGCTGCGTGAACCATTACGAGTGCCACCTCTCAAAAAAATAATTGTAATTGATTATTATTATCAATGATATTTTACACCCATATTGAAAGGTCTACAATCTTTTTTTAAATAATATTAGCTGAATGTAAAAAAGTAATAGGGATGTAATAATTCTAAATCTAATGAAAAGGCGTTGAAATCCAGTGTTCATAAGGTTTTTGCACACTCAATATACTTATGATAAATGTCGAAAAGAAGTCAAAAATATTATGAAGAAAATATTTGGAAATAGAGAAATAAATATTATCTTCTTTAAGCCCTATAAAGATTAAATATGTAAGTAATATTGAGCAAATACAAAGACATTTTTAAGGTTATACGAGGTTCTAAACAAGTTCATTTTAAACAACAATAAAGTTTGTAAATTACATGTTAAAAGTATGCAAGGATTCAATTAATATCAAAAAAACTGTGTTTTTTTCCCTTATAATGAATCACAAGCGGTCGGATTAGTCGTGAAAGCTAAGCACCATCAACGCTTCTGACATGTAGCATTCAATTTTCCGCATTACGGAGGTAACGAAGCAATATGGAAGAAAACAAAAGTTATGATTTTTCAAAGTTATGGGAGATTATCAAACGCAACTTAAAGTGGCTGATAATTCTGCCGATTGTATGCCTATTATTGAGTGTGCTGGTTACAGCAGTGGCAGTACATCCTAAATACCAAGCAACCTCACAAGTTATCATCAACAAGAGCGATAAAGGTGATTTGACAATGGCTGAAAAATTCCAAGCAGGTTCGCAAATCGTCGCTACATATACTGATATCGCAAAGAGTCCTCGCGTACTAGGTAAAGTGGCAGATAAAGTCGGTCATGGAGAAACGGCTAATTCAATTTCAGAAAAAGTAGAAATAAGCAATGAGCCGAATTCACAAGTTTTGAATTTTACTGCTACAGATCAAGATAAAAAACAGGCTGAAGAAATGGCTGATCAATCAGCTGAAATTTTCAAGAAACAAATTAGTCAACTTGCCGATAAAGGTGAAATTGATGTGTTATCTAAATCAGCAGATAATGTGAAGTCTACTCCAGTAAGCATGGGCAAAAATGCTGCAGTCGGTTTTATTGCAGGACTCATTTTAGCTGTCATTTTAATCTGTATTTTAGAATTGATCAGAAATTCGAAGAAAAACAAAGCGACTCGTTCAGAGACGCACAGCACTCAACAACATCATCGTAGAAGAACAAAAAGAGAGGGTTTAACTCAAGAAGGTTTAGAAAACCACGTTGAGGATAGCGAACCAGATGATATCAATCATCATCGTCAATAAACTTCTCTAATAACAAGAAGGTTGGGATTTGTTAGGAATTCCTAACCTCTTCTATTTTTCAATGTACATATTACTTGCCGTAGAGACAAAGAGAGCATTTAAAATTGGGGTGAAAGAAAGTGTCCAAAATACCAGTGAGACAGCAGCGTCTGATATTCTTTTTAATTATAGACTCGCTTATCGTCGCATTTTCTGTCTTCTTAAGTTATTCAATTCTAGAACCATATTTTCGTGGTTATTCTTTAACATTACTTATATTATCTTCATTAGTTTTACTATGTTCACATCATATTTTTGCGAGTGTTTTCAATTTATACCATCGTGCATGGGAATACGCCAGTATTAATGAAATGTTTGTCATCGTTAAAGCTGTAACGTGTTCGATGGCTTTAACTGTGCTTATCGTTCCATTCTTCACACATGAAGGACCATTTTTAAGATTGTATTTTATCACATGGATGATGCATATTCTGTTAATTGGCGGTTCAAGATTATCTTGGAGAATATTCAATAGAACGGTTAATCGTCGAGGTCGAAAATCTAAAAACACTTTAGTTATCGGTGCAGGCGCAGGCGGTTCAATGCTGGTTCAACAAATGTTGAAACGTCCTGGTATGGGTATGGAACCTGTGCTTGCTGTAGATGATGACCCTAATAAACAAAAATTAACGATTACTGAAGGCGTTAAAGTTCAAGGGAAAATTGAAGATGTTCCTGATTTAGTACGCAAGTATCGTATTAAAAAAATAATCATTGCGATTCCGACATTATCGCAGAAACGATTACGTGAAATTAATGAAATATGTGAAAATCTTGGCGTTACTGTATTGAAAATGCCGAATATCGAAGAAGTTATGTCTGGTGAATTAGAAGTTAACCAATTGAAAAAGGTTGAAGTAGAAGATTTGCTTGGACGTGATCCAGTGGAACTAGATATGCAATTGATTTCTAAAGAATTAACACATCAAACGATTATGGTTACTGGTGCAGGCGGTTCTATCGGTTCAGAAATCTGTCAACAAGTTTGTCGTTTTGCCCCTGCTAGAATTATCTTACTTGGACACGGTGAGAATAGTATTTATTTGATTCACCAAGAACTGCAAAAACAATATGGCGATCAAATTGATATTGTTCCTGTGATTGCTGATATTCAAGATCGTTCTCGTATGTTTAAAATTTTAGATCATTATCAACCGTATGTTGTTTACCATGCTGCAGCACATAAACATGTGCCAATGATGGAATATAACCCAAGTGAAGCTATCAAGAACAATGTAATGGGTACGAAAAATACGGCAGAAGCTGCACGTCATGCAAGAGTCAGCAAATTTGTAATGATTTCAACTGACAAAGCGGTAAACCCTCCGAATGTGATGGGAGCTTCTAAACGTGCTGCTGAGATGATTGTTCAAAGTATGAATGAGGACAATTGTAAAACAGATTTTGTGGCTGTACGATTTGGTAATGTGCTTGGTTCACGCGGTTCTGTTATTCCATTGTTCAAAAAACAAATCGAAGCAGGCGGACCGATTACTGTTACGCACCCTGATATTACACGTTACTTTATGACGATTCCTGAAGCTGCACGTTTGGTTTTACAAGCAGGTGCGATTGCTGAAGGCGGAGAGGTCTTTGTACTCGATATGGGTGAACCTGTGAAAATTGTTGATTTAGCCAAAAACTTAATCCGATTAAGCGGATATAAAGATGGCGATATTGAGATTCAATTTACTGGTTTGCGACCTGGCGAGAAATTATACGAAGAGTTGTTAGATGAAGATGAAATTCATCCAGAACAAGTATATGAAAAAATCTATCGCGGTAAGGTAGAAACAATGAAAAATGATGATGTATTGCGTATCCTTGATGAAATCATTCATAGTAAAGATTATAAGCAAAAATTAATTGACTTAGCTAATCATCGCTATGAAGATAAAAATGGAAAAATCGATACTGCAGACGAAGGGAACGATGACATACCACCCTTTCGTGTAATTAATTAACTCTAAGCGCCTGTTATTGCAGGTGCTTTTTTATATGATGAAATGGAGGATAAAGAAGATAATAGACATGAGATTAATCTTTTATAAGGCTATGATGAATCATAATAATGTTTGACATATATAAATGAAGTTAGAAACCAAAAAGGATTTGTTGGCTTTGTTAAGGTTCTTGATTGACTAATGAATATGAAAATCATAATATTGGTTATAATGGGAATTTTAGAGGGAGCGGGCAGTCTGACTTGCTTTCTACGGGGCTTAAGCAGATAGGTCATCATGTATATACGAAAGATACATATGTAGTTGAGAGCGTTTTCAATACAAGTGCGACTTAACAACTGTTTCTGCCACCTTTTTATAAAGGAGAATTTAAATGTCGAAGATTAAAAAAGCAGTTATACCAGCAGCAGGTTTAGGGACACGTTTTTTACCTGCAACTAAGGCAATGCCTAAGGAAATGTTGCCGATATTAGATAAGCCGACGATTCAATATATTGTTGAAGAGGCTGCACGTGCAGGTATCGAAGATATTATTATTGTGACAGGTAAACATAAACGTGCCATTGAAGATCATTTTGATAATCAAATGGAACTTGAAAGTAATTTGCGTGAAAAAGGAAAAGATGAATTGCTTGAAAAAGTTCAACATTCCACACAACTCGCAAATATTTTCTATGTACGCCAACGTGAACAAAAAGGTTTAGGTCATGCGATTTGGACAGCACGTCAATTTATTGGCAACGAACCATTTGCTGTGTTATTAGGTGATGACATTGTTGAATCAGATAATCCGGCAATTAAACAATTAATGGATGTTTACGATGAAACGAATAAATCTGTAATTGGTGTACAAACTGTTCCAGAAAGTGAAACACATCGTTATGGTATTGTAAAACCTGAAAAACAAGATGGACGTTTGTATGAAGTTGAAAAATTCGTAGAAAAACCAGCACCAGGTACTGCACCATCTAATTTAGCGATTATGGGCCGTTATGTCTTAAAACCTGAAATCTTTGATTATTTATCAACACAAGATAAAGGCAGCGGCGGTGAAATTCAATTAACAGATGCAATTGAACGTTTGAACCAAGATGATCAAGTATATGCATATGATTTTGAAGGTCATCGTTATGATGTGGGTGAAAAAACTGGTTTTGTTAAAACAACAATTGCTTATGCATTAAAAGATGCTGAAATGAAAGACGAAATTAAAGATTATATTAAAAACTTAGAGTTATAGTTTTTAGCGAGGAGATGCTGTCTTATTTGAGAGCATCTCCTTTTAATTATTATATAAATTTTCTTGAAGAACGTTATTAATTAACAGTTTAGGGTAAATTAATAATGAATAAATTATTAAACAACTTTTTCAAGAAAGAGTGATGTATATGTATAAAAATATCTTAGTACCATTCGATTTTGGTAATGCTTTTAATAATGTTCCAGAACAATTGCAAAAACTTACAAATGGTTCAGAAGATGCTCAAATTACAGTATTCAACGTTATCTCTGAAACGGATTTAGCTAATTATGTACGTTATCAAAATAAACATTTTGAAGAAGTAACAAAAGAAAAAGAAGAAGATATGAAACCATTTATTAAAAAACTTGAAGATCTTAATCTTCCTTATGACATTGTATTTACAGTAGGTTCTGCTACTACAGAAATTTTATCTGAATTAGAAGCTAATGATTACGATGTTGTAGTAATGAGTAATAAGCGTTCTCGTGTTGAACTAAAACACGTTTTAGGACATGTCACTCATAAAGTTGCAAAACGTGCGCATACACCTGTCCTTATTGTTAAATAGATATTTTCAAAAACCGCTGCGGCGGTTTTTTTGTTTTTAAAGAAACAGTGTATTTGTCATTTAAAGTTGGGAAACGGGTAAATAACTGACAAAGAGGAGGAATTGATTATGGAAATTTTAAAGTTTAATGATTGGAAAGATGAACAACTTACATTACACCTCATTACACAGATTTTAGGTAAATACAAAGTAGAGTGTGCATACCAAGAACCACAGTGGGAACATGTTACATTAGATATTACGAGCGAAGGTCTTACAACAGGGTTACTATATGTGGATGATAATCATTTTTCAATCGACATCAATATTCTGGATGATTTAATCGAAGTACGTGTCAATAACGAAAAAACAGCATTTCCTTTAGAAAACGGAAAGACAATACAAGACTATTATAAACAAATAGAAGATACACTAAATAACTATGATATTAAAGTCGAACTTAATACTAAGCCGCAAGAAATGGAAAACAAAATCCCATTAGATGAAGATACAACACATCATCACTATGACCATGATATTGCAGTGAAAGCATTGGAATTAATGCAATATGCAGAACGCACGCTTAAACGTTTTATTGGTCCATTACGTGCCAGAACAGCAGGTCCTGCATTCTTTTGGGGAACTTTTGACGTTTCAGCGATTGTTGTTTACAGCAAGTTTTATCAAGAATTCAAACCTGACCAAGTGATTGAATATGGTGCTTTTGATGAAGAAATGATTGAGTTCGGTTTCTGGTTCGGTGGTGGAGACTTTGAAGGTCCGACATACTTCGTTTTACCTTATCCATTCGTAGATAAAAACTTTACATTTAACGAATCGCTTCCTGAAGGCGCGAGATTCGATCCGACACTGACAGAGTTTGTATATGAATTGCAACACGGAGATTTAAGAGAATTAGATACCATTAATGCTGTATTTGAAAGTGGTTTTGATATCTTCGCAAAACATCTGGATTGGCCGAAAATCGATCATTGTACAGTATCGATGCATATGCCTCCGAACATGCATACTGACAAAGATGAATAGCATATGATTATTAAATCATATATACTATATTTAATCGTGCAGATTAGACAACTTAGATTCCAATGACAGAAAGGGCGACAGCAATGATAGAAATGGATGGCATCGTTGCCAAAATGAAAAATCAGAAAATCAATTATGATCGCGTATTAAAGAAAATGATTCAACAATGGGAACGCTCAGAAGAACGTCCTAAAATACTGCTGCATAGTTGTTGTGCACCATGCAGTACGTATGTATTAGAATTTCTTTCAGAATATGCAGATTTAGCTATTTATTTTGCGAATCCGAATATTCATCCGAAAAAAGAATACGAACGCAGAGCATGGGTTCAAAAAGATTTTATAGAAAAATTCAATCAGGAAAATAATACGAATGTACGTTATATCGAGGCACCTTATAAACCGCATGAGTTTATGAAGATGGCAAAAGAACGCGGATTAACAGATGAACCTGAAGGTGGATTACGATGTCGTGCATGATTTGAAATGCGCTTAGACATGGTTGCTGAAGCGGCTGTTGAATATGGCTATGATTATTTCGGCAGTGCATTGACACTTTCACCTAAAAAGAATGCACAGCTGATCAACGAACTCGGTGCAGAAGTTCAAAAACTTTATGATGTCAATTACCTTCCAAGTGACTTTAAGAAAAATAAAGGCTATGAACGTTCATTAGAAATGTGCAGAGATTATAATATTTATCGTCAATGTTATTGTGGCTGTGTCTTTGCAGCACAAGTACAAGGAATTGATTTTAAAGAGGTAAATCAAGCAGCAAAAGCATTTTTAGATACAGTTGAAACAAAATAATAGGTGAAGTGAAAGCAGTACGCCACTAAAAAAGGCGTGCTGCTTTTTTACTGAACACACCGAATAAAGCATGTTTTAAGTGAACCGCTTGTCTTATACTGCTGACCGCTTATCTTAAAAATATTCTTATTAGATAGGTGTTTTGGTTTAATAAAATTAAGGAAGGAGGAGTGCTTATGAAAGTAAATTGTTATTTCAATCAAGATGAAGAAGATGAACGTGTGGAAATTTATGCAAAAGATGCTTCGCAAAAAATTAAAGAAATTATCGCATGTGCCGAACAAGATGAGACACTCACCACTTTAACTGGTAAAAACCAATATCAGCGTGTTTTTCAAGTACCGATTGAAGAAGTATTACAGATTAAAGCAGAAAATAAGAAATTATATGCTTGGACATCTACACAATGCTTGCACATTTCAAAGCCTTTATATGAATTAGAAGAGATACTCCCGCATTATTTTATCAGAATTTCAAAGTCAGAGATATTGAATATTCGTAATATCAAATATTTGAGTGTAGGTGCGAATGGCATGATTCATATTACGTTGACACATGGAGAAGCCACGTATTCTTCAAGACGTTATTTAAAAAAATTAAAGGCGAGGTTAAAATTATGAAAAAAATAATGAAACCACTTATGAATGATTTTTGTATAGGCGTTGTTATCGGCACAATATTATCAGTCATATTTTCCAGCATTTTTGGACAAGGGCACTATTCTCCGGTATCGCCTGTTTCATTGATGGGACATTTATATGAAACTCATTTATCTGAACCTATGATTATGTTGATTGCAGTCGTTATATGGGGGTTGATTGGTGTGCTATTTGGTTTAGCGAGTATGATTTACGACGCTTCAGATTGGAGTTTATTAAAAAAGACAGTTCTCCATATTGTCATTTGCTATATTGGGTTTCTGCCCCTTGCCATATTAGCAGGATGGTTCCCATTAACTTTAGCTGACATCTTATTCTTCACAGGTATCTTTATCATTGTATATACCATTATATGGACAGTAAATTATTTTAAAAACAAAGCTTTAGTAGATCTGATAAACAAAGAGTTGAAGCAATAAGCAACAAAAAAGAGAGAAGGTTTGGGGGAACCTTCTCTCACATTTTAACAATATCAATTTTTAAGGAGTTACAGTAATGAAACCTAAAGGGGAGGTATTCATTACTTTGATTCTTTTTGTATATTTAATAGGAGCTACATTTAATAAGATTGTTGTTAATGTTTTGATTACTTACTTTGCCTACAATTATAAAGGGTAATCATGTCTTAATTCAGTGAATCCGATGTCGAATCCTCTATCATTCGAACTGTCTTCATTTGAATTAAGCATTAATACTTTCATATATACAAATGTTTCGATATCAGTAGATATTAACAATTTATCACAAGACTTTATTGCCGATAATATTTACATTCTAGGGATTATTGGGAGTTGGTTGAAATCGGTTGGGGAGCCGATTTCAATGAATGAATGTATAATATAGGGCTGAATGCTTAGAACTTGGGGAAACTCACATTTGATTCATTGCTTGCTTATAAAATTGTCAGATGACGATGAGTTAACGGGGGATTAACCTGTCGCCAATATCACTTGGAAAACGAAAGTCACCTCCTGAAATATACTTGCTGCAGACTCATCATTACGCGGGGTAACGTAGTGTTTGATGAAGTACTGCGAAGCAGAAATTCCTACCACAGTATTTCTGCTTCTTGATGATTTCTAAGGTGCAGAATCTAAGATGAACTCGTTCACTGATTAGCGTTTAGACTAGAAAACTCATTGAATCTCTAATCTTCGCTGGATGTAATAATTGAATAGATAGCGTTGCTAAAAGCGCATATCTATTATCTGTTCATATCTCTACGCTCTCTTGAACAGCAAATCCGCTTACAACAACTTTGTTATCTATTTCACATATAACTCTAACAAAGAATGTGAGAAAAATCACTAAATATGAACTAAAATTTTTGCACATGTGACATTATTGTGAACCTGTTTAATTGTCTGTAATAATTGAAATTTTCTGTTCTACCACAGTGATAAAATAGAACTTATATTTGCTATATAAAGTGGTTGGAATTTAAACTTGTTTGTGAATTTAAGGTAAGGGTATTTCGAAAAGTAAGAGAGAAAATTTCTTAGAATGAAAAGGAGGATAAAAATGGTAATCAAAGTAGAACGTATTTATGAAGATAAGGCGCAAAATGATGGTGTACGTGTACTTGTTGATCGTGTGTGGCCTCGTGGTGTTTCAAAAGAAAATGCGAATTTAGATGAATGGATGAAAAATATTGGCCCAAGTACAGAATTACGTAAATGGTTCGGTCATGATCCAGATAAGTTCGAGGATTTTAAAAAGAAATATATTGATGAGTTGAAAAATAATAAAGAACAGCACGATGAATTGAAAGTATTAGAAGGCATTATTAATGATGCACGTAAAGATGTGATTTTATTATATTCTGCTAAAGATGAAGAACATAACCAAGCAGTTGTATTACAAGAATATTTAAAAGAACAAGGTTATAAATAATAAGATCGATATCATTATAAATAAACAAATTTTAGAAGCTGGGTGTCTTTACAGGCATCTAGCTTATTTTTTGTGAATTAGAATAAGTACTGTTCTAATACAATGCATATCATATAGTACAAATATATAATACAGTTTCACAAGGTAGACACAACTATTTAAAATCCTTCAGAAATTAAGTGATTTTTTTCACAATAATAAGTATACTCATTGTGAAAACGGTAACATGATTTATAAAAACATCACATTAAATCCAACGGAGGGATTATTATGGTTGAAACGATCAAAGAAAGAAAATCACCATGGGCAAGCTTTAAAAAAGGTAAATGGTCTTCAGAAGTGGATGTCAGAAACTTTATACAGTTGAATTATACGTTGTATAACGGAGATTCATCATTCCTTGAATCACCTACACGGGCTACAAGTGATTTATGGGATCAAGTGATGGAATTAACACGCGAGGAACGTGAACGCGGCGGTATGTGGGATATGGATACAAAAGTTGCTTCCACAATCTTATCGCATGATGCAGGTTATTTGAATGAGGAATTAGAACAAATCGTAGGTGTGCAAACAGAAAAGCCATTTAAACGTTCTATGCAGCCTTTTGGCGGTATTCGCATGGCAAAAGCAGCTTGTGAAGCATATGGTTATGAATTGGATGAAGAAACAGAACGTATCTTCACAGATTTACGTAAAACGCATAACCAAGGTGTATTCGATGCATATTCAAAAGAAATGTTAGCATGTCGTAAAGCAGGTATTATCACTGGATTGCCGGATGCATATGGGCGCGGACGTATTATCGGAGATTACCGTCGTGTAGCTTTGTATGGTATTGATTTCTTAATGGAAGAAAAATTAAATGACTATAATAATATGTCGACAGTAATGGATGAAGTAACAATTCGTTTGCGTGAGGAACTTTCTGAACAATATCGTGCATTAAAAGAATTAAAAGTGTTAAGCGAACGTTATGGATTCGACCTCAGCAGACCAGCTGAAAACTTTAAAGAAGCAGTACAATGGCTGTATCTTGCTTACCTCGCAGCAATTAAAGAACAAAATGGTGCAGCGATGAGTTTAGGCCGTACATCTACGTTCTTAGATATTTATGCAGAGCGTGATTTACAAGATGGTGTCCTAACGGAACGCGAAGTACAAGAAATTGTGGATCACTTCATTATGAAATTACGTTTGGTTAAATTCGCACGTACACCTGATTACAATGAGTTATTCTCAGGGGATCCGACTTGGGTAACTGAATCTATCGGAGGCGTAGGTTTAGATGGTCGTGCAATGGTAACTAAGAACTCTTTCCGTTTCTTGCATACTTTGGATAACTTAGGACCGGCTCCTGAACCGAACTTAACTGTATTATGGTCACAACGTTTACCAGAAAACTTTAAAGCGTATTGTGCTGAAATGAGTATCAAATCAAGTTCTATTCAATATGAAAATGATGATTTGATGCGTGAAAGTTATGGCGACGATTATGGTATTGCTTGTTGTGTATCAGCAATGCGCATCGGTAAACAAATGCAATTTTTCGGAGCACGTGCAAACTTAGCCAAAACATTATTATATGCGATTAATGGCGGTAAAGATGAAAAATCCGGTATGCAAGTCGGTCCGGAATTTGTACCGATTGATTCTGAAATTCTTGATTATGATGAAGTTTATGCGAAATTTGATCAAATGATAGAATGGTTAGCGGGAGTTTACATCAACTCATTAAATGTCATTCACTATATGCATGATAAATACAGCTACGAACGTATTGAAATGGCATTACATGATACAGATGTCCACCGTACAATGGCAACAGGTATTGCTGGTTTGTCGGTAGCTGCGGATTCTCTATCTGCAATTAAATATGGACAAGTGAAAACAATTCGTAACGATGAAGGTCTGGTTGTCGATTTTGAAACAACAGGTGAATTCCCTAAATACGGAAATAATGATGCGCGTGTAGATGACATTGCGATTGAGTTAGTTAAATCGTTTATGAAAAAACTACGTAAGCATAAAACATATCGCGATTCTGAGCACACTATGAGTGTATTAACAATTACATCTAATGTCGTTTACGGTAAGAAAACAGGTAATACACCAGACGGACGTAAAGCAGGCGAGCCATTTGCGCCCGGTGCGAACCCAATGCACGGTCGTGATGAACATGGTGCATTAGCTTCATTATCATCTGTAGCTAAAATCCCTTATGAATATTGTAAAGATGGTATTTCTAACACATTCAGTATTGTTCCGAAATCACTTGGCAAAACAGATATGGAACAAAATCATAATTTAGTATCTGTATTAGATGGTTATGCAATGCAGCAAGGTCACCATTTAAATATCAACGTCTTTAACCGCGAGACTTTAATTGATGCAATGGAACATCCAGAAGAATATCCGCAATTAACAATTCGTGTGTCTGGATATGCAGTTAACTTTATTAAATTAACACGCGAACAGCAATTAGATGTTATCTCTAGAACATTCCATGAAAGAATGTAAGATTTGATCAGTAAAAGAAAGATATGAATTTTTATAGACATATCTTATAGGAGGGTACCAAACAATGGAAGGTCGCATTCACTCTGTAGAAAGTTTAGGAACAGTTGATGGTCCAGGTTTACGTTATATTATATTTACACAAGGCTGTTTATTACGCTGCCTTTATTGTCATAATCCAGATACTTGGAGTTTGACTGATGCACCAAGAAAAGTGTCTGCAGAAGAACTTGTCGAAGAAATTGTGCCGTACCGCCCTTATTTCAGCACTTCTGGGGGAGGCGTTACTGTAAGCGGCGGAGAACCGCTGCTTCAAATGCCTTTTTTAGAACAGCTTTTCAAACAGTTGAAAGCTGAAGACATTCATACTTGTATAGATACCTCTGCAGGGTGTGTCAATGAAACACCGACATTTCTGGAGCATTTAGATAATCTGCTTCAATATACTGATTTAATGCTGCTTGATATCAAACATATTGATAACGAAAAACATTTAGCACTGACAGGCAAACCTAACAATCATATTCTCCGCTTTGCGCAAATGTTATCAGAACGCAAGCAGCCGGTCTGGATTCGACATGTCTTAGTACCCGGTTATACAGATGATGAAGCAGATTTGATTCGCCTTGGTCAATTCATCTCAACTTTAGATAATGTCGAACGTTTTGAAATTTTGCCATATCATCAGCTCGGTGTGCATAAGTATGAAGCACTCGGTCAATCATATCCCTTGGAAGGTGTAGAAGAACCGAGTGAAGTTGATGTAGCACGTGCATATGAACTTGTAAACTTCCAGGGTGCAACACCACTTACCATTCAATAAATTCATCCATTTCCCGGCAGACGCTTGAATCTACATTCAGGCGTCTGTTTTGTTAAGATTGAACTAATAGATAGAGAGGTTGGTGGAACAATGGAAGAACGGATATTTCATCGTATCGCACATCGATATGACAGTGAATCGCAAATTCAGCTTACAGAAAAAATTGCTAAAGAGATGCGAACACGTATGACTCCGGCACATCGTTTACTTGATTATGGTTGTGGAACAGGATTAGTAGGATTGCAATTTGCTGATGATGTCGATCAGCTAATTTTAGCGGATGCAGAAAGTGAAATGTTGAAAATTGTGCAACAAAAAATAGTATCTTTAGATTTAAAAAATGCTGAAACAATGCAGCTAAATGTAGTTGAAGATTCATTGCCAGATATTCAAGTGGATACTATTATCATGTCTCTTGTAATGCTGCATGTTCCAGACACGCAAACATTGCTGAATCAGTTATTCAAATTGCTTCAACCAGGCGGACAAATTTTAATTGCTGATTTCAATCAAAATGATAAAGTCAGTCATCCGTTAATTCATTCTGGTTTTGCACATGAAACAGTAAAAGAAAAAATGGAAGAAGTAGGATTTAATACACCTTCAATACACACATTTTATCAAGGTGAAAATTTATTCATGAACCAAGATGCGTCGCTCTTTTTAGCTCGTGCAACAAAAGCATAACCAACTATATTTGACATTTATGTGAATTTTTCATTAAACTATTTGTGGTATTAAAATGGATTTGAAATTATATTTGATTCATAGATACATTCGAGCAATTGAGAATTTAAGGAGGGCATATTATGTTGGATAAAATTTTGACATCTTTAAAAGTTGGGGAGCTTACAGTAGATACACGTTTAGAAAAAGCAGACTTTAAGGCAGATGAAACAGTTTCTGGGAAAGTCATCTTAAAAGGCGGCAATGAAGATGAGGAAGTTTCTAGAATCAGATTAACATTGCTTGAACCAAAAGAAGGTTCTAATGAAAATAAAGATTTTGATGAATCTGATAAAGTGTTGCAAATGTATGAAATTAAAAGTGAACAAGTGGTCGAAAAAGCACAAACTGTGGAAAAACCATTCGAGTTCCGTTTAGCTAATTTTGATTTAGATAAAGACACAAATGCTTTAGTATTACGTACACATATTACTATTGGGGACGGTAAAGATTCAGAAGATGAAGCGGAAATCCGTATTCAATAAATAATTGAATATAAATTAAAAGTACCGCATGTACCTATATACACCGCGCAAGTTGAGGTGAAGCGCAGTGAATAGGAATGTGCGGTATTTTTTTGTTTAATTAAAATTCTGGTTCTGTGACTTTAATAACGACTTTGCCTCGCGCATGTCCTTCATGAATATATTCTAAAGCATCTTTTGTCTCGGCTAAATCAAATATCTTATCTATCACAGGATGTATTTTCTGTGCTTCTACCAATTTACGAATTTTGTTTAATTGTTGCCGACTGTCTCTTGTAAATATAAAACGGTAATAAGCATGGTGTTCTTCGGCTGCTTTATTAATTTTACGTGCTGCAAAGGCCATTAACCATTTTTTCCATAACGGCGCACCGAGTTCTGCAGCGGTACGTTCATCTGGTATACCATTAATGGAAACGACCGTACCATGAGGTTTCAGTATTTTAAATGCTTTCATTAATTGATCCCCGCCTAGAGTATCAAAGACTCCGTCGTAGTCATGCAAGACATCGTTAAAATTTTCGTGATGATAATCAATGACTTTATCAGCACCTAATTTCTCTACAAATGTGCGATTTTTGTTACTAGTTGTTGTAGCGACATAAGCACCAATAGCTTTAGCCAATTGAATCGCAAATGAACCTACACCGCCTGATCCTGCTTGGATTAATACTTTTTGATTTTGGCTTAAATGCATATAGTCATGCAGCGCTTGATAAGAGGTTAACCCAGCCATAGGTAGTGCGGCAGCTTCCTCATAACTCAAATGGTTCGGCATCATTGCCATTTGATTTTCAGTTACTGCGACATATTCCGCGAATGCACCGAGTTTCATACCGTATACTTTTTCTCCTACACGAAAGGCTGTGACATATTTGCCGATTTTAACAACTTCTCCCGCAAAATCATGTCCCATAGTATAAGGCGTTTTTTCATTAAAAAATAAGCGCATGATTCCGCCCTGTGCAGCTTTGAAGTCAATAGGGTTGACACTGGCTGCATGTATTTTAACCAACACTTCATTTTCATCGATTTCTGGAATCGATACTTCTTCCAAATGAGGTTGACTCTTTTTCCCATATTTATGAATTCTGACAGCTTCCATTTCAACACATTCTAATATTCATTTCTATAATTATACACTTCCATTCCCATAACATTTAAAAATTAACCCTCTAAATTGTGTAACTAAAAGGAAATATCCAGAAAAGTAAAATCCTTTAAGTACAACATGTTAAACGTTTTACTTTTTGCGATATCAGAAGTGTTAAAGGTTGCGGGAAACTAGTGTCTGCGTGGTAAAATAGTAGTGAACAACAGTCACATTGAACAGTCTATAGAGAATACATTAAGGAGTGATTGGCTATGAGAATGGTGGATTTGATTGATAAAAAGCGTGACGGTGAATCGCTGTCAGCAGAAGAAATCAAATGGATGATTACGGAATATACAAAAGGAAATATTCCGGATTATCAAATGTCGAGTATGGCAATGGCAATTTATTTCCAAGATATGAATAATGACGAACGTGCTGAATTGACAATGGCAATGGTACATTCGGGTGATGAAATTGATTTGTCTGCAATTGACGGCACAAAAGTGGATAAACATTCAACTGGCGGTGTCGGTGATACAACAACTTTAGTATTAGCGCCATTGGTTGCGGCAGTCGGCGTGCCTGTTGCGAAGATGAGCGGTCGCGGTTTAGGACATACAGGCGGTACGATTGATAAATTAGAATCAGTAGATGGTTTCCATGTGGAAATTTCTGAAGATGATTTTATTCGTTTAGTTAATGAGGATAAATTAGCAGTTATTGGACAATCAGGTAACTTAACGCCGGCTGATAAAAAATTATATGCTTTGCGTGATGTTACAGGTACTGTGAATTCTATTCCATTAATTGCTTCTTCTATTATGAGTAAGAAAATCGCAGCAGGAGCAGATGCGATTGTTTTAGATGTAAAAACAGGCAATGGTGCATTTATGAAAACATTAGCAGATGCAGAAGCCTTAGCACATGCCATGGTAAAAATCGGTAACAATGTCGGCCGTCAAACAATGGCGATTATTTCAGACATGAGTCAACCTTTAGGATATGCAATCGGTAATGCATTAGAATTGAAAGAAGCGATGGATACATTGCGCGGTGAAGGTCCTGAAGATTTAACAGAACTTGTAATGACGCTAGGTTCGCAAATGGTTGTACTTGGTGGTAAGGCAGAAAACTTAGATGAAGCACACAGTCTGTTGCAAGAAGCAATTGACAGCGGTGCAGCTTTAGATAAATTCCGTACATTCTTAAGCAATCAAGGGGGTAATCCAGAAGTAGTGGATCATCCTGAATTATTACCTCAAGCACAATATCAAGTTGAATTGCCGGCTAAAGAAAGCGGCGTTGTGACTGAAATTGTAGCCAATGAAATGGGCATCGCTTCAATGATGCTTGGTGCTGGACGCCAAACAAAAGAAGATGATATTGATTTAAGTGTCGGTTTAGTGCTGCATAAGAAAGTTGGAGATAAAGTCGAAGAAGGCGAAAGCTTGATGACGATTTACAGCAACACTGAGGATATTGAAGATGTTAAATCAAAAATTTATGACAATATCACAATTTCAGCAACAGGTGAAACACCGACATTGATTCATACTGTGATTACAGAATAAATAATTTTCAAATTAGAAAGAGATAGGAGAGAAAGATTATGACAACTCCCTTTAAACGTATACATTTAATTGTTATGGACTCAGTAGGTATCGGCGAGGGACCGGATGCTGCAGCATTTAATGATGAAGGCAGCCATACTTTAAAACATACTTTAGAAGGCTTTGAACAAGATTTACCGAACTTACAACGCCTTGGTCTTGGTAATATCGCACCTTTACCTGTAGTAGAGGAAGTAGAACAACCTGAAGCTTTCTATACAAAATTAAGTGAAGCTTCTGTCGGTAAAGATACAATGACAGGACACTGGGAAATTATGGGCTTGAATATTATGCAGCCATTCAAAGTCTACCCTGATGGCTTCCCTGATGAATTGGTTAAAGAAATTGAAGATATGACAGGGCGCAAAGTAGTTGCGAACCGTCCTGCTTCAGGTACACAAATCATCGATGAGTGGGGCGAACATCAAATGAAAACAGGCGATTTGATTGTGTATACATCAGCAGACCCTGTTTTACAAATTGCTGCACACGAAGATGTAATTCCGTTAGAAGAATTATATGATATTTGTGAAAAAGTACGTGAATTAACAAAAGATCCGAAATACTTGATTGGTCGTATTATTGCACGTCCTTATGTCGGAGAGCCTGGTAATTTCACTCGTACATCTAATCGTCATGACTATGCTTTAAAACCATTCGGCCGTACAGTGATGAATGAATTAAAAGACAACAATTATGATGTTATCGCTATCGGTAAAATTAATGACATTTATGATGGCGAAGGTGTGACTGAAGCGATTCGTACGAAAAATAATATGGACGGTATGGATAAATTAATTGATGTTGTGAAACATGATTTCACTGGTATCAGCTTCTTAAACTTAGTCGACTTCGATGCTTTATATGGTCACCGTCGTGATAAAGAAGGTTACGCTCAAGCTATCAAAGACTTTGATGAACGTTTGCCTGAGTTGATTGATAACTTGCAAGAAGACGACTTGGTGATTATTACTGCCGACCACGGTAACGATCCGATTGCTCCAGGAACTGACCATACGCGCGAATATATTCCAGTCTTGCTCTATAGTCCTAAACTTAAAGATAAAGCACACGAATTGAGCGGTGATACAACATTCAGTTCAATCGGTGCAACAATTGCTGATAACTTTGATGTGCCATTACCAGAATATGGCCGCAGCTTCTTATCAGAAATGAATGTTGAAAAATAAAATATCGAATAGTCACAACTGCTTGAAAGTTGAAAACCCCCAGGCTCTTAAAGTTTGGGGGTTTTTCGTACATAGAAAAACAGACCGATTTGGTCTGTTTTGAATGATTAATTTAATCAGCAACTTTCTTAGTACCGATATTAATTTTTTGATCGCCATCTTTTATCCAACCTGCATTCTTACATACACGATAGAGCAGATAGCTGACTACAGCGGGTAAAATAATTTGGAAAACTGCAATGAGTATCCAAGTTTTAGCTGATGCACCCATCGTATTAATAGTCATAATTTGCCCGATAAAACCGCTTGTTCCCATGCCGGCACCCGCAGCATTATTAGTCATAGGGAATAATGTGGTCATAATCGGTGCGATAATTGCACTCGCTACAGTCGGTGGAATCAGTATAGCCGGATTCATTAAGATATTCGGAACTTGCAGCATACTCGTGCCGATACCGACAGAAATCAAACCGCCGACACCATTATCTTTATAACTTGTTACTGCAAAACCGACCATTTGTGCACAACATCCGATTGTTGCAGCTCCTGCAGCTAGCCCGGATAAATCGAGCATTAATGCTAATGCGGCACTTGAAATTGGTGCAGTTAAAGCTAAACCGAAAATGACAGCAACTAAAATTCCCATAATCAGTGGCCGCTGATCTGTTGCTAACATAATCATTTTACCTAGAGATACCATAAAGTCATTTAAGAATGGACCGATAAACTTAGCAACCGCACCACCGATTATTAAAGTTAGCAAGGGCGAAATAATAATATCTATTTTTGTCTTTGCTGCATAAAACCGGCTGAGTTCTGTCGCAATCAAAGTCGCCACGAATGCACCGACAGCACCGCCGCCGAATTTATCATAACCAAGTGAACCGACGATAATACAAGAAAACACGACTAATGGTTGAGCACCCAAGCCATAGGCGATTGCACCGCCAATAGCAGCACCGGTCAAGCCCATAGCAACAGTGCCGATTTCAGCTAAGAAGTGTAAATTTAAAGCAAGAATCAACGTTTGTTTGCCGATTGTTTGCATAATTAAACCGATAATTAGAGAGCCGAAGAGCCCTAATGTCATATAACTTAAACCTTGAATAAACCAACGATGTAATAATTTTTTCATAATGAATTAGTTAAGACCTCCAGTTATTTGCCATAAGTATAGCATAGAACGATTCTTAAATTACTTAAATTTTTTGAATAGCTTTTTATTTGAAAATGAAAATTTTGAAAGTAAAAATAAGGGTTGATGTCATATATCTTCTAAAGACTTTCCAACTTGCGAGTTAGAGAATGCTTGAAAGTGGTATATGAATAGAGTAAAGAAAATTATGAACGGGGGACAAAGACATGGATAAGTTATGGCAACAAAATCTACCTATCTCCGGTATTAAAGACATTGTTCCGATTTCAGGCGGGGATGTAAATGATGCGTATCGAATTGATACAGAGGATGATAAATATTTCTTATTAGTGCAGCCGAATAGTTCTTATGATTTTTATTCGGCAGAAGCGGAAGGCTTGAACGATTTCGAGTATGCAGATGTTACTGCACCGCGTGTTGTGTCTAAAGGAGAAATTGCAGGCGATGCTTATATGATTTTGACATGGTTGGATGAAGGGACAACTGGCAGTCAAGAAGCACTTGGTAAGCTAGTAGCTAAATTGCATGAATTCCATAATCCAGATAAAAAATTTGGTTTTGATTATCCAGACAATGGTCCAGACATTGCTTTTGATAATAGTTGGACAGATTCTTGGAAAGAAATTTTTGTGCATCGTCGTTTAGATCACTTACGTGAAAAAATCGTAGAAAAAAATTTATGGGATGTAGATCAATTAAATAAATTCGACAACGTACGTGAAGTGATTGTTGAAGAATTGGATAACCATAAAAGTAAGGCATCCCTATTACATGGTGATTTATGGGGCGGTAATTATATGTTCTTAAAAAACGGAGATCCTGCTTTATTTGATCCAATGCCATTATATGGAGACCGTGAATTTGATTTAGGTGCAACACGTGTCTTCGGAGGATTTTCTCCAGAGTTTTATGAAGCATATGATAAAGCATATCCATTAGCAGATGGGGCAGAACGCCGTATTGAATTTTATAAGTTATATTTATTACTCGTACATTTAGTGAAATTCGGTTTAATGTATGAAAGCAGTGTTGAAACTTCGATGGATAAAATATTAGCAGATGCTAAACAGCAATAAGCATAGGGTTATTAAGTTAGAACTTCCGTTGCGGCGGAAGTTTTTTTATGAGTTGAATTAGTCTTTAAAATATATCTAAAGTATAATTTTACTCATTCACGCATTTTTTTATAAAAAAGTGTTAATTTAGATATAAGTTAAAAAATGGGGTGAGAATATGTCAACTAAGATAAAAGACTTAGAATTAGAAGCATCACGATTAACAAGAGAAACACATAAATTAGGAATTCCGGTTATGATTGTATTCGAAGGCGTGCCTGCCGCTGGCAAAACACGATTGTCCAACGAACTCTTATTAACGTTAGATGCAAAATATTCTAGCTTTATTGCTACAGCATCACCGACACCAGAAAATCTGCGTTATCAATTCTTGCAAAAATATTGGAATACATTACCTGCAAAAGGCGGAATCAATATTTATTTCCGTAGTTGGTATGCACATTATATTGATTACAAAGTCAATGGTATCAAACATTTGCAGTATAAAGATTACCATGTCTTGCGTGACCAAATTGATGGCTTTGAAAAGATGCTTGAAAATGATCATTATGAAATCATTAAATTCTATATTGAGATTGATGAGAAAAAACGCCAAGATCACATTCGTCAAACAAAAGAAAATCCATTAACACGTTGGAAAGCACAAGAGTATGAAAATGTTATCCCAGATGATATCTATTTAGAAGAAATGCATAAGATATTAAATGATCCGAATCAAAAAGATTGGAAGGTCATCGATTATACAGAACGTGAACAAGCGACAGTGCGTATGTATGAACATATTATTAAACGTTTGAATAAAGCGATTAAAGCACATCATGAACGTACTGCTAATCGTGATGGTTTGTTTTCTAAAAATTACCAAACCGATTTGTTTGAGAATCATTTAGATAAAGTGAAAAAAGACGAATACAATAATCAAATTGAAAAATTACAGCAACGCATGCTAGAAATTCAATTTGCATTATATGAAAGAAAGATCCCATTGATTTTAGTCTTTGAAGGAATGGATGCTGCTGGTAAAGGCGGTAATATCAAACGCATTCGTGAGAAGTTAGATCCGACTGGATACGAAGTGAATGCCATCAGTGCACCTACAGATGTGGAATTAGCGCATCAATATTTATGGCGTTTTGCACGAGATATGCCGAGAACGGGACATATTGAAATGTTTGACCGCAGTTGGTATGGACGCGTATTGGTTGAACGTGTTGAAGGTTTCGCGACAACAGATGAGTGGCAGCGTGCATATGGTGAAATCAATGATTTTGAAAAAATGTGGACCGATGAAGGTGCTATTATTTTAAAATTCTTTTTAAGTTTGGATAAAGATATTCAGCTTGAACGTTTTAAAGCAAGAGAAGATAATCCTGATAAACAATGGAAGATTACAGATGAAGATTGGCGTAATCGTGATAAATGGGATTTATATCTTGAAGCGAGTGCTGACATGATACAAAAAACGAATACGTCTCATGCGCCTTGGTATATTGTACCAGCTGATCATAAGAAATCAGCGCGTATTGCGGTGTTGAAACGTATCATTAAAACGTGTGAAACTGCCCTATGGGGTGTCAATCACGATTAGGTGTGATTAAAAAGTGTCTGCGTGTTCTTCTGGAAGGGAATGCGCAATCACTTCAGTTTTATGGGACGTGTAAAAGGGGGAGAGAAAGATGGTTAGAAATTATTCTCGGAATTATTATTTTCATCATGTTGAACACCGTAAAGTTCAGCAGAGTTCGAAGCGGACATTGTGGGCATCTTTAATTATTACATTAATATTTACAATCGTGGAGTTTGTCGGCGGTTTAGTTTCGAATTCCTTAGCGCTACTGTCTGACTCATTCCATATGCTGAGTGATGTTTTAGCTTTAGGTCTATCGATGTTAGCCATTTATTTTGCTAGTAAAGCACCTACAAACCGCTTTACATACGGTTACCTTCGGTTAGAAGTTATCGCAGCATTTTTGAATGGACTTGCTTTAGTTGTTATTTCTTTATGGATTTTTTATGAAGCAATTATGCGTATGATTTTCCCGAAACCAATCGAAGATGGTATTATGCTTGTGGTTGCGGTTATTGGTTTGATTGTCAATATTGTATTAACATGGCTGCTTTATAATTCATTGAAATCAGAAGACAACATTAATATTCAAAGTGCATTATGGCATTTTTTCGGAGACTTATTAAACTCAGTAGGGGTTATCGTAGCAGTTGTTTTGATTAAACTTACAGGAATTCAGCTGATTGACCCCATTTTAAGTATTGTAATTTCAGCTATCTTATTAAATGGCGGTTATAAAATTTTGAAAAATGCTTGGTTGATTTTAATGGCTTCTGTACCTGAAGAACTTGATGTCGATCAAATTATCAGTGATATGAAGAAAGCTGATCAAGTGATTGATGTTCATGAGTTCCATCTCTGGAGTGTAACTTCTGACCAATATTCTTTATCTGCTCATGTTGTTTTAGATAGTAAGAGCAGTCAAGATGCTTATCAAATCATCAATCAACTTGAGCACTTATTAAAAAGTAAATATGGTCTGCATCATACTACTTTGCAAATTGAACATTTAGATTTAAATCATTTAGACGAAAATTATTTCGAACAATTTGAGCATTAAAAAAATCCGGCGTGCCATAAATAGCACGTCGGATTTTTGGGTTAATCATTAAAATTCTTTAGCAAAAGATTCAGCTTGTTGGATTGCATTTAATTTAATTTCTTCAGCTCTTTCAGGTACTTTATTATGACCTTCAACAGCAATTAATTTATATTTAGGAACACCCAAGAAACTGAAAATAGTACGGATATAACGGTCTCCCATTTCTACTTCAGCTGCAGGACCTTCGCTATAAAAACCACCACGTGATTGAATATGCAATGCAGTTTTATCAGTTAGCAAACCTTGTGGTCCTTCAGAAGTGTATTTGAATGATTTACCAGCAACTGAAACAGCATCGAAATAACGTTTTACAGCAGGTGGGAATGACAAGTTCCACATTGGTGTAGCAATAACATATTTATCAGCAGATACAAATTGGTCAACGATTTCTGTTAAACGACTTACTTTATGTTGTTCAACTTCAGTTAAAGTTTCACCATTTTGCAATTTGCCCCATCCAGAGAATACATCGGCATCAATTTCAGGTACTTCGTCTTTGAATAAGTCGATGTGAATCACTTCATCATCTGGGTGAGATTCTTGATAGCTTTCGATAAATGCTTTGCCGACTGCCATTGAATTAGAAACCATTTCGTCAAGCGGGTGAGCAGTAATATAAATAACTTGTGACATTATATATCCTTCTTTCATTTCTGTTTATTAGATATATTTATTATACCTAGTAAATAAAGTATATGTAAAGTGCCTATTTTACACTTTTGAAAATTTAAGAGGAAAGTTAAAAATGGGAAAGTTTCGTGAACAGTCTCACAAAGCGCTATAACATTGACAAAATGAGCGTATAATACAGTTGAATTTAATAAAATGAGGTGTATATCGGCATGAAGAATTTATTGATTGGTGTCATGCTTATAATGCTTATTATGGGTTCTGGTTATTTGATGATTAAATCAGAATTACATCATGATGCTAGTGCAATTGCTATACAAAAACAAAAAGCGAAAGGTATTACAACAGAAACACAATTAAAAGCTGTATTTAAGGATCCGAAGAAAAAAGAAGGAGCAAAGTTAGCTGCATATGAGAGTGCAGTAGAAAATCATGTGTTGCCGCGTAGTAAACATTTTCAAACAGCAGAAGAAGCTTATAAAGAATCTTTAAAATTAAAATATGACAAATAAAAAAGCAAAACAGTAATTCAATCTTTGGTTGAAAGGAATGAATTGAATTACTGTTTTGCTTCATTATGTTGAATGAAATTTGAAATTTCGATATGTCTTAAGTCATATAAAGAAGGAAGATGTTCAGTAAAGCTTTCAAGCTTTTGTAAAAATGGATATTCATTCGTCCATTGATTAACTTGATCTGCAAATTGACCATCAACAAGTTGGTGATACATTTGCGGAATGACACTGAACAATCGGTCATCTTGCCACAGCTTATAAACACCTACAAGCGCTAATGCTACCAATAGTCCTTTAATTAGTTTCCACATTATCTTTCTCCTCGGAATAAAGTAGTTCTTAAAAATTATTATATAATATTTTTATTCAGATTACCAGAATGTGATAAAGGCTATATGTAATAGGTAAAGCGTGATATAATTTTAGAAACTAACATCAAGAATTGATTAGGAGGCATAACATGGGGAAATGGCGATCTCGTTTATTTACAATTATAGGAGTTTTACTTATTTTAGTAGGCGTCTTTTTTGTATTTAAACCACAAATTGATCACTTTATTACAGGTAAACAAAATGATGAAAAAATAGAACAATACGATAAAAAACAAGCAGATAACAAAGGAAAACATAAAACAGCACCGCAAGTTCCAAAAGATAAATCTCAACTAGTAGGGTACATAGATATCCCTAGTGTGCATATTAAAGAACCTGTCTATCCTGGAGCTGCAACACCAGAACAGCTTAATCGAGGTGTGAGCTTAGCAGAAGATGATGAATCATTAGACCAACAAAACATATCAATCGCTGGTCATACAAATACATCTGGCGATTATCAATTTACAAATCTTCATAAAGTGAAAAAGGGTGCTAAAGTCACGTTTAAAGTTGGAGATGAAACACGAAAATATAAAATGACTTCTATTAAAGATGTAAATCCAGATGAGGTCAGTGTATTAGATGAACATAAAAATAAAAAAGATCAACTGACTTTGATTACTTGTGATGATTATAATCCTCAAACGAATGTATGGGAAAAAAGAACAATTTTTGTTGCTGAAAGAGTAGCATAAGAAAAACCGCTTAGCCGATATAGGTGCTAAGCGGTTTTAAAATTTTTAGGCTTCTAAAGTTTCAGTGATTTTTTCTGCAGTGTCTTCAGGTAGATTGCTGCAATCAATTTCAAAACCTAAATCTTGTATCATGCGATAATCCATTGTATTAGGTTGGCCGCCTGTGATTAGATAATCTCCGACAAAGATTGAATTCGCAGCTAATAATGCAAATGGTTGAAGTGATTGCAAATTGACTTCACGTCCGCCGGCGATACGAATTTCTTTAGTCGGGTTCACTAAACGGAAAATTGCAATAATACGCAAACACTTCATTGGTGTTAATTCATCCATTTCTCCAAATTTTGTACCTTGAATAGGGTGCAAGAAGTTGATTGGAATACTATCTGCATCTAATTCTTTTAATGCAAATGCCATATCGATTCTATCTTGTGCAGTTTCCCCCATACCACAAATGACACCTGAGCATGGTGAAATATTATTTTCTTTCATGATTTCAACTGTTTTGACACGGTCTTCATATGTATGTGTTGTTACGACAGTATCATGATAATTTTCACTTGTATTCAAGTTATGATTATATCTGTCTACACCTGCTTCTTTTAAACGCGAAGCTTGATCTTCATTTGCTAAACCTAAACATGCACAAACTTTTAACTGAGGATGGTTTTCTTTAATTTGACGCACTGATTCTGTAATATGATCGACTTCTTTATCGCTTGGTCCTCGTCCGCTCATTACAATACAATATGTACCGATTTGATTATCAGCCGCAGCATTTGCACCTGCGATAATATCATTTTCTGGAATTAAAGCGTAACGGTCTTTGCGCTTCATATCTCTTGATTGACCACAGTACCCACAATCCTCTGGACAAATTCCGCTTTTTGCGTTCAAAATCATATTTAATTTTACTTTCTTTCCATAGTAATGTTTGCGTACAGCATATGCTTCATCTAATAATGTGAAAGTATCAATCGTTTCATCAGTATATAAATCATATGCTTCTTGTTTTGTTAATGCGTAGCCGTTAATAATTTTGTGTGCTGTATCCATTTTTAAATTCCCCTTTGTAATCAATGTTAAATTGTTAACTTATTTTTTTATATAGTTAACATTATAATGAGATTCTACACTATATTTTTTGAGTTTCCAAGTGGTATTAGAATTAAAAAATTGGAAAATGATAAGAGGTATAGGGAGAGAAAGCACACCACAAGTTGTACGAAATGAAGCTGAAGCACTTCCTGAAACTGGTGAAACAGATAATGTACCAACAGCATCATTATTCGGTACACTGTTTGCAGTACTTGGTTCTATCTTCTTATTCTGGAGACGTCGCAAAGAAGAAGATGAAGAACAATAATTAAATAATTGACCTTAAGAGGCACATCTCATTTGAGGTGTGCTTCTTTTTCATCCATACTATATTTAAGGTTTTGAATGAAATGCGAAAATAAAAGGTATTTAATAAGGGAAGAAATTATAAAAGAGGTGCAGCATGATGTATATTACAGACTACCAATCACCAGTCGGGGTTTTAACATTAGAATCAGATGGAGAAAACCTGACGGGTCTTTATTATGATGGTCAATTAGATAAAGAAAATCCAAAATTAGAAAAAGTTAATCAAGCAGATCAAAAGATTTTTGAAACAGTCAGCTTATGGTTAGATGAATACTTTCAAGGTAAGAATCCTTCCATTAACTTTCCGTACAAAGCAGAAGGAACTGAATTCAGAGAACAGGTCTGGCATGAATTGGCTAAAATTCCTTATGGTGAAACAGTAACTTATGGAAACATTGCCAAAAAAATAGCTGCTTTACGAGGTAAGGAGAAAATGTCGGCTCAAGCAGTCGGTGGAGCGGTTGGAAGCAATCCGATTTCAATTGTTATACCTTGTCATCGTGTGGTAGGTCAAGATAATCATTTAACAGGATATGGCGGCGGTATAAATGTTAAAAAACATTTATTAGAATGCGAGCACCATAACTTAGACGATTTTAAAGAATAAAGAAAGTGGGTTCATTTTGACGTGAACCCACTTTCTTTATTTGAGCGTATCTTTTAAAAATAGAACAGCTTTTTGATAAATTTCTTCAACTTCTGCAGTCGCAACTCTATCAAAATCATGTTCATCTGTTGGAATACTGATGAGCGTACAGTTGGGTACTGAATGATATAATCGCAGCGCTTCGCTGTATGGCACATCGATGTCTTTTTCAGCATGAGCTATGAAAATAGGCGGAAGTTGGTTGAGTTCTCCTTCTGACAAATTGTACTGGTGATCTGTATATGCCTCTATACCAACATATTGATACCAAAGTGCATGGCCTCTTGTATATAAGTAGAGTGGATAACGAATTTGAGTAGGGCCTGCAGTAATAGGAGAAGACTGCAGCATCAGTTGAATCATTGGTTCTGTCAGTTTAGCAGTTTTAGTTTTAAAAATGGAGTGTGTATTGCGAAATTCAGGGATATCAATTCGGCTGTATCCATAAAAATCTAAAATACCATGTACATTTCTATGGTTTGCAATTTGAATGGCTAAATAGCCGCCAGATGAACGACCAAAAGTAAACAATGGCAAATCAGGATAAAGGTTCTTGATTTCATCAAATACAGTTAAAGCATCTGAAATAATAGTTTCAAAAGCAGCTTCTGGAGCCAGTCGATAAGGTGCGAGCACCACATGAAAATCTTGTGTGATTAAATTTATGATACTTTCGTTTAAATCATTTGGAGCACCGGAAATTAATCCGCCTCCATGATAATAAATAATAATACCCTGCGCTTCTTTGTGGGATTGGATTATATGTGTGTCCAAAACAAAGTCATCGGCGGTTTTAATAGATAGTATTTTTTCGGTCATAATAAATCTCCTATAGACATATTTAACAATATAATAGAAGAAACACTTAAAAATTGATAGTAAAAAAATCAGAACTGCAACATACGCAGTTCTGATTTTTTGGTTTTTAAGGTTGCATTGCTGCACCAATTAATGGAAATACGATAGATAAAACAACAAATACAACACCGAAAATAATAGAAACTTTACCTGAAAGTCGGCAAGTTTTATAAAGTAATAAAGTAAATAAATATCCTCAAATGAATGTTTGTAAATCAAATGCACCAAGTATTTTATTGCCTTTATCGAAAATATTAAGACTTGTAATTTTATATTGAATTAAATCTAATCCCACTATAATTTGGATGAGAATAACAACTAATGCAATTGATGAACTGATTAATAATGCGAAAAGTGTTCCAGCAAAGATGCTGCGTTTTCTGACGTCGGATTTAAAGATGCGAGCAATCGCAAGTACTATAAGCCAAGAAAACAGTAACGTAAAGAGTGTACCTACGATTCCGCTAATGATTTGGACGGGGCCTAAAATCGCTTTGACTTGATCCATATCTGCATTAGGATTTTTTTGCGTGATTTGTTCAGTAATATTCGAAAAACTGAATGATAACCATACAGATGCTACGACAACGATAATCCAAATAATAAGATTAAGTACCCATTTGGGCTGTTCCCTAAATTTACTAAAAGTTGAGCCTAAAATTAAATTTGAATGTTCCATGATGTACTCCTTTGTTTTTATAGTTATTTAAAATACTAGCATAAGAGAATATGAATTAGAACCATTGTTTTAAAATTATAATAATTTTAAAATTTATTGACGAGGTGTGAAATGGAATAAGTAAAATTATTAAGAGCCTAAATTATAGAACTAACAGTATTGTTATTTTTCTGTAAATCTATTTATTTATTTTTAGATTATGATACTATTTTATTGTGAGAATAATATGGATAGGAGAGAGCAACTTGAAGAAGAAATTGATTTGGATAATTTCAATCATCGCAGCAATTTTAGTGTTATTCATAATTGCGCTTATTGTAAAAAATGCAACAGGAGAATCGGATGACAAAAATACATATGAAGTCTATAAAGCTAAACATGAAAGTCCATTGACTATGCAAGGCAAAGCTTCACCAGATTCAGTAAAATCATATTTAAATAATAGTTCGGTCGGAGATTATTTATATCCTACAGTATCTGACGGTCAATCAGTTGTTAAAGGTCAACAACTTATTAGTTATGATACGAGCGGCAATTCTAGGCAACAGTTGGTGGATAAAGTTAATCAAGCACAAGAAGCTAAAAACCAAGCACCGAATGATACTAAGGCGCAATCAGAATTAACGAAGGCAAATGATGCACTTAACCAATTTGATAAACAGGTAAATGATAGTATGTATGCTTCATTCCCAGGCAAAATTGATATCATTCAAAGTAATGAACCCAATGATGGTGAAACGATTATGCAGTTGATTTCTAATGAACCGCAAATCAAAACAACTGTTTCAGAATTTGATATCAATAAACTTGAAAAAGGAAAACAAGTTGATTTTACAATCAATAACAACGGAGAAAAAGGTACAGGACAAATCAAGAAAATTTCTGAGTTACCGACAAGCTATGAAGATTCATTGCAAGGTCAAGGGAACGCAGGTGGTGCTTCAGGTATGCAAGGTGCAGGCGATGCATCTGATGATGGACAAGCAGGAGGAGGCGGACAAGCTTCAAATCCTGTAGTCAATGATGTAGGCGGTAAAGGCAACTCTAATGATGCGTCTAAATATAATGTTATCATCGGTAATTTATCTAAACCTGTACGTGCGGGATTCTCTCTTGATGTATCAGTGAAATCAAATGATATTAAATTACCGCCAAGTGTTTTAACAAAAGACAACTATGTTTTTGTGGTAAATAAAAATAATAAGATAGAAAAGCGTAAGATTGAAATTAAAGAAAGTGATGGCGAAAAATATGTAAAATCAGGATTGAAGGAAGGAGAACGACTGGTTAAACACCCTAAATCATCTCTAAAAGATGGAGATAAAATAGAGGTGAAAAAATGATTAAATTAAAGCATGTCAATCGTTCCTTTAAAAACGGCGACAAGGTTAATCATATTTTAAAAGATATTAATCTTGAAATTCACAAAGGTGAATTCATTGCGATTATGGGTCCATCAGGTTCAGGAAAAAGTACGCTTATTAATATCATTGGATTTATCGATCGAGGTTATCAAGGAGATTATTTGTTTAATGGTAAAAACTATCAGAAAAGTTCTGATAACCAATTAGCTGAAATCAGAAATCACGTAGTTGGATTTGTATTTCAAAATTTTAAATTGATTCAAAACAATACCATTTTAGAAAATGTCAGTATTCCCTTAGTATATGCGGGGATAGGCAGTCAAGAGCGAAAAAAACGTGTGCTCGATACTTTGCATGATGTAGGTCTTTATGACAAAGAAAATTTAGTTCCTAACAAGTTGTCAGGCGGACAGCAGCAACGTGTAGCGATAGCAAGATCTATTGTAAATAACCCTGATTTTATCATTGCTGATGAGCCTACAGGTGCGTTAGATTCAAAAACCTCTGAGGATATTATGGAGTTATTTACTAAGCTGAACAAAACACATCATACAACAATGATTATGGTCACACATGACCGTGAAGTTGCAGAACAAGCAGACCGTATCATTCATATTTTGGATGGACGTATTCAAGAAGAAGAGGTGGTACGATGAATCGATTTTCTAACGTGCTGTCGGTCTCTCTTCGTTCTATTATGAAAAATAAAAGGCGTAATATCTTTACGATGATTGGAATCATTATAGGGATAGCAGCAGTGATTACCATCATGTCTTTAGGAAATGGTTTTAAGAAAACAGCAGCAGAACAATTCTCTGATTCGGGCGCTTCGAAAGATTCGGCTATTATTAATTTTTTACCATCAGGTGAATCTAATAATAAAGCAGACCCATTTTCTCCTTCTGACATACAAATAGCAGAACGTGTAAATGGTGTCGCAAGTGCACATAAAAAAGAAGATAAAAAGCAGTCTTTTAATGCAAAAATGACGAACAGCCAACACTCGGGTGATATTAATATTTATAAAAATAATGAATATCAAGATGTTGAAAAAGGAAAAGGCTTTGATTCAGATAATAATGATATTGAGGACAAAGTCGTGACAGTTGATAAGCATATTGCTAAAAAAGTATTTAATAATGATGCGATTGGGAAAACACTTTTTATTGAAGATGAAGGTTTTAAAATAGTTGGAATTGCAAATGATGCTATGGAACCTAACACCGTACATATGCCTTCTAAAACATTTGATCACTATGTACCTAATCTTTCTCAAGATTTTGCGCAGTTAGAAATAAAGTTGGATGAAGGAAGCAATAAGAAAGAGGTTGCGAATAAAGTAGCTAAAAAATTAAGTGAAAAAGGCACAGCGCAATCATCTGGTACGTATCAGTATTCTGATACAGAGCAAATGATGAAAGGTATTACAAAAGTATTCGATGGTATTACTTATTTTGTTGCAGCAGTGGCTGGTATTTCACTCTTTATCGCGGGAATTGGTGTGATGAATGTAATGTATATATCAGTTGCTGAACGTTCTGAAGAAATCGCGATACGTCGTGCTTTTGGTGCTAAAGCACGAGATATAGAGATCCAATTTTTAGTTGAAAGTGTTGTTTTATGTTTAATTGGCGGTATTATCGGTTTGATTATTGGTATTGCCATTGCTTCACTTGTTGATGCAGTAACACCAGATTATATTAAAAGTGTTGTGAGCATAGGTTCAGTATTGCTTGCTGTTGGTGTTTCGACACTTATTGGTGTCGTGTTCGGCTGGATTCCGGCACGTGCAGCTGCTAAAAAAGAATTGATTGATATTATCAAATAAAGGAAGTTGGGACATGTTGAATACTGTCCCAACTTTAATTTTAGCTTGCTAGTTGAATAATTTGTTAAAACTGGATATCTTTAACTTGAGGATAAAAAAGTAAAAAAGTGAAAGGAGGAACATTAATGTGGATATCAAACAAATGAGCTATTTTATAGCAGTTGTGCAACAAGGCGGCATGACTAACGCATCTAAAGAACTTTATGTAGCGCAACCAACAATCAGTAAAGCCATTAAGGATTTAGAAAATGAACTTGGAAGTCCGTTGTTTGATCGTAGTAAACGTCATTTAACTTTAACTGACAGCGGCCAAATATTTTATAAGAAATCTTTAGAGATTATGAATCTTTTTGATAATCTTCCGAAAGAAGTTAATCAGTTGAAAGGGCTGGAAGCGGGGCACATCAGTATTGGTTTATCTGCTGTTATGAATATGAATAAATTTATAGAAACACTTGGAGATTTCCACCAAATGTATCCTAATATTACTTATAACTTGGTTGAAAATGGCGGGAAAGCATTAGAACAACAAATCATTAATAATGAAATTGATATTGGTATTACAACTTTGCCAGTAGATAATGGGATTTTTGAATCTATTCCATTATATAATGAAGATTTATTATTAGTAGTAAGTGAAACGCATCCTTTGGCACATAGAGACAATGTCGAAATGGAAGAATTAGCAGACGAAGATTTTATATTATTTAATGAAGATTTTTATCTGAATGATAAGATTATTGAAACTGCCAAACGCTCTGGCTTTGTGCCGAAAACTATATCAAAAATATCACAGTGGAATTTTATAGAAAATCTGCTGACAGAAGGTTTGGGAGTCAGTATACTACCTGAAAATATTGTGAAGATGTTGAGAGGGCCAATACATAGTTTGAAAATTAATGACAAAGCAATGCGTTGGCAATTGGGTGTAATTTGGAAGAAAGAAAAATATATCAATTATGCGACAAGAGAATATATTGATTATATGAAGTCTGCATTGACGACAGACGAATAATGTTAAAAAGCTGGAACTTCTAAGATTGTTCCAGTTTTTTGTATGTTTACAATCAAATATAATATGGCTTAAATTATTAGAATCTTCGAAGTAAAAAGAAAAGTAATGGATGACATCGCTTTCATAGAAAAAAGTAATAGTTACTATCTAAAATCGATATTTTTATTATACACAGAATTGTCATAGAATAATGGATGTAAGTCAGAAGAAATATCATAGAATGATTTATTTACACTTTGATTCAAACACCAGAATTAGAGGAAATAAAGAATTCTTAACAATTAAATTAAGGGAAGGGTGTTGCTCATGACTATTAGGGTGTTAAAAATTATATTTCAAGCTTTATTGATATATGGTATCACGCTATTAGGCAACGCCATTCAACACTTACTGCATATTCCGTTAGCTGGAAGCATCGTTGGCCTAGGACTTTTTTTCCTACTTCTTCAATTTAAAATAATTCCTGTCAAATGGGTCAAAGACGGTGCAAACTTTTTATTAACAACAATGGTGTTTTTCTTTATACCATCCGTTGTTGGTGTAATGGATATTGTAAGTGACATTCATTTAAACTTCATCGTTTTCTTTGCTGTTATTATACTTGGTACAATCGCAGTCGCATTTACTTCTGGACTTATTGCAGAAAAAATGGCGCATAGACCGCACGTTAATAAGGGACATCACACATCATGATTTGGATCAAAGGTATTTTAATGATTGTATTAACCATAGTCATGTACCTTGCCGCTAAGAAGCTCCAACAAAAATATAATAATCCGTTTCTTAATCCAGCCCTAATTGCTTCACTAGGAATTATTATCGTGTTAGTGTTGTTTCGTCAAGATTATAGTGGGTACATGACTGGGGGTAAGATAATTAACCAGTTGCTCAGCTGTACAGTAGTATGTTTAGCTTATCCGCTATATATCAACCGACATAAAATTGTCGAGAATTTTAATATCATTTTTTCAAGTGTGATTACAGGAGTAGTACTCAATTTTATGTTAGTCTACTTTTCTTTGAAACTATTAGGTTATTCAAAAGAAGATATTGTAACACTCTTGCCGCGTTCCATTACTGCAGCAGTCGGCATACAAGTATCACACCAATTGGGCGGCGCTGATACCATTACGGTGCTCTTTATTATTACTACTGGTTTAATCGGCAGTATATTGGGAGCATTATTGCTGAAAATTGGAAGATTCGAGTCATCCATTGCTAAAGGAATGGCTTACGGAAATGCTTCGCATGCATTTGGAACTGCAAAAGCACTTGAATTGGATATGGAATCGGGAGCTTTCAGTTCAATCGGAATGATATTAACTGCGGTAATTAGTTCAGTACTATTACCTGTTCTTATTCTCTTTTTCTATTAGATTAGTTAGAGAGTTATTCATTGTGTAGACAAAAGCATAACGAAATTTCAAACACTAAAGGGTAGTTTGAATACAGTTAGTTTTTATAAATAGAAAGGGGCTATTTTTAAAATGGCAAAAATTAAAGCAAATCAAGCGCTTGTAGAAGCATTACTACAATGGGATATTGATCACTTATACGGTATTCCAGGAGATTCTATCGATGCAGTAGTTGATAGTTTACGTACAGTAAGCGAACAAATTAAATTCTATCATGTTCGTCATGAAGAAGTTGGCAGCTTAGCAGCTGCAGCTTATACAAAATTAACTGGTAAAATCGGGGTATCACTTGCAATCGGTGGACCTGGTGCAATCCATTTATTAAATGGTATGTATGATGCAAAAATGGACGGCGTTCCTCAATTAGTACTTGTAGGTCAATCAAACAGTACTGTACTTGGAACTAAAGCTTTCCAAGAAACTAACTTGTTAAGTTTATGTGAAGATGTTTCTGTATATAACAGACAAATTAATGAAAAAGACGACGATATTTTCGGTATCGTTAATGAAGCTATTAAAACAGCTTATGAGAAAAAAGGCGTTGCAACTTTAATCTTGCCTAACAACTTGTTAACACGCAAAGTTAAAGATACAACTAACAAACCAGTAAACAAAAAACGCCCTACAATTCCAGCTCCAAACCCATCAAAAATCAAAAAAGCTGCTAAATTAATTAACAAAGCTAAAAAACCTGTATTATTAATGGGTACTGGTGCCAAACATGCTGGACCTGAAGTAGAAGCGTTTATTAATAAAGCTAAAATTCCTACAATTATTACGTTGCCAGCAAAAACAATCATCCCAGATGATCATCCGTATAATTTAGGTAACATTGGTAAAATTGGTACTAAACCATCTTACCAAGCAATGCAAAATGCTGATTTATTAATCATGGTTGGTACTAACTATCCTTACGTTGACTACCTACCTAAGAAAAATATCAAAGCAGTACAAATTGACGTAGACCCTAAAGCAATTGGTCATCGTTTCAATGTAAATGCTGGTATTATCGGTGATGCTAAAATCGCTTTAACTGAATTAACTGACTTGGTTAAACCTGTTAAAGATCGTAAATTCTTAAATGAAGCATTAGATAATCTTAAAACTTGGAAAGAATGGATGCAAAAAGATCTTGATAATGATGCATTCCCAATTCGTCCAGAACACTTAATGCAAGCAATCAACAGAGAAGCAGATAATGATGCTGTTTATTCTATCGATGTTGGTACTTCAACTGTTTGGTCAACACGTTACCTTAACTTGAAACCAAGTAATGAATTTATCATTTCAAGTTGGTTAGGTACAATGGGCTGTGCTTTACCAGGTGCAATGGCATCTAACGTAGCATTCCCTAACCGCCAAGTAATTGGTATCGCTGGTGACGGTGCATTCCAAATGGTAATGCAAGACTTTGCAACTGCAGTTCAATATAATATGCCAATGGTAATCTTTGTAATGAATAACAAAGAATTAGCATTCATTAAATATGAACAACAAGCAGCTGGTGAATTAGAATATGCTATCGATTTCTCTGAAATGGATATGGCTAAATTCGCTGAAGCTTGCGGCGGTGCTGGTTACACATTGACTGACCCATCTGATATCGACACAGTTGTAGAAGCTGCATTCAAAGAAAACAGACCAACACTTGTTGACGTTCATGTTGATGCTAATGCAGCACCACTTCCAGGTAAAATTGTACCTGATGAAGCTATCAACTATGCTAAATGGGCATACAGATCAATTACTGAAGATAAAAAATTAGACTTCGATGAAATCCCACCATTATCAACAGCAGCAAAACGTTTCTTATAATTTGAAACAATAAGCTGAATATAACTATCCTATACCCAAGCGGAGCCGCTGGTTATGACAATCCCAATCATAACCAGCGGCTCTATTTTTTTTATTGCTTTTTTTGATACCAATTTAAGGCATTACGATAAAAAATATTTTCACAAGCTTGTTCGTCAAATGATTCTTGAACAAGTTGAATGTCCTTTTTTGAAAAAGGTCTTGGTGCACGAGTAGAGGGTAAGTCTGTACCGAACATTAAAGCATCAGGGTTAATATTATAAATTTGTTTCATCGTATCAGCGACATCTAAATCCCCACGGCTAAAACCTGTTGCTTTAACATGTACGCCATGATCAACTAAATCTAGTAAAGTAGGTAATCCTTCTTTGGATAAACCCAGATGATCTATTGAAACAAGAGGCAGACTCTTTAATGTATCTTTAATTTGGGTTAATGTTTTTGCGTTTAAGTAAAGCTCAGTGTGCCATCCGGCTAATTCATAGATACGTTCAGAAAAGTAACGCAAATTTTTTAAGCTTTCTATACCGCCGCGTTGAATATTAAAACGTACTGCAGTAACTCTTTTTCGTTTAAGAGCTAGAATTTCTTGATTGCTCACTTCTATTGGAAGTTGAGTTACACCATAAAAATTTTTCCCTAATTTATTTAAAGCATTTGTCAAATACTGTTGGTCGAAGCCTTGAAATGACCCGGATACAACAGTCCCGCCAACGATATTCAAGTTCTTAGTATCTTTTTTATAATTTTGAACTGAGTAATTAGGAGGGAGATAGCCCTGATTTTCTATAATTGGGTAATTATAATCAATAATATGAAAGTGTGAATCGAATAGCTTCATTGTCGTGTCCTCCAGTTAAATTTGCATAATAAACTAAGTACATTGAATTTAATATTGTAATATTCTGAAAAATATTCTATAATCTACATACTCATATTTATTTCAATAAGTAGAGGTGTTAGTATGCAGATTTCTTATATACCTATAGATAATCATATTAAACTTGTTCAACCAGAATTAGTTATGGCAGAACAATTATTTCAAGTAATAGATGAAAACAGAATGTATTTATCTAAGTACTTACCCTTTATTGACGATACTAATACCGTACAAGATGAAACTGAATATATAAAAATAATGTTAGCACAACATGCGAGAGGGACAGCACGTTTGTTTTTCATATTTTCAGATGATGATTTAATTGGAACCATAGATTTGCATGAGATTAATCAAACGCATAAGAAAGCAAGTATAGTTTATTGGCTTGCTCAAGATTATACTGGCAGAGGTATCACAACGCGCTGTGTTCAAACTTTATGCGACTTTGCCTTTAATACGTTAGATTTAAACAAGCTGATGATTCATGCAAATGTGAAAAATCAACCAAGTATCAGAGTTGCTGAACGTTGTGGTTTTACATATGCAGGTACTGATAAAGAGGATTTATTTGAACGAGGAAAATTTGAAGATTTTGTTCGTTATGCACTATTAAAAAGGGAATTTCAATCCAAAAATTGAATAAAACTTAACATTACCCCTATCAACTAACTTTTTGAATTCTGCTATAATGATGAGAGCAGAGAGAAAAAAGGAGATGTAGGAGATAATGGAAGAACGTAAATTAGTGGCGGAAACTGAGATTGAAGTAAACGGTTATGATATCGATGCTATGGGGATTGTAAGTAATATTGTCTATGTACGATGGTTTGAAGATTTAAGAACTATTTTTGTAAATAAACACTTAAATGCTTCACAAATGTTGAAACAAAATATATCTCCAATATTAATGCATACTGAGATAGACTATAAAGTACCGATTACAATTCATGATCGTCCAGTCGGCAGATGTTGGCTTACAAAAATAAGTCGCCTCAAATGGACATTCGAATTTGAAATTGCTTCAGGAGATACTGTTCATGCAACTGGAATGCAGTATGGCGGTTTCTTTAATATTGCTGAACAAAAAATTACACGTGTTCCAGAAGTCTTTAGAAATATTTAAGTATTATATAGAAATGATAGGATCTTCGAAATTGAATGTTCGAAGGTCTTTTTACATAGCAGAAGAGAGAGGCTTGATAAAAATGACACATACAAAACATTCACACATAGAAACATTTAAAGCCGCATTTCCCCAAACGATACCCATTTTTGCTGGATTTACATTTATTGGTATGGCTTACGGTATTTATATGCATTCATTAGGCTTCCCTCCTATTTATGCAATGTTGATGAGTTTATTAATTTTTGCAGGTTCCATGGAGTTTGTAGCAGGCAGCTTGTTACTGGCACCTTTTAGTCCTTTCAGCGCCTTTATTCTAACACTGATGTTGAACTCTAGACATCTGTTTTATGGAATATCCATGTTAGACAAGTTCAAAGGTACTGGAGCCAAAAAGCCTTATTTAATATTCGGAATGTGTGATGAAACTTTTGTTATCAACAATATGGCAAACATACCGAAAAATGTAGATCGTGGTTTGTTTATGTTCTATGTAACGGTGCTAAATCAATTTTATTGGTTTTTCGGAACAACAATCGGAAGTTTGTTTGGTGTCATGATTAAGTTTGACACTAAAGGATTAGATTTTGTGATGGTAGCACTCTTTGTGGTTATTTTCTTGGAGTCATGGTTAAAAGAAAAAAATCATATCAGTTCTCTTATCGGCCTGATAATTCCAATCATTTGTTTGATTGTATTAGGCCCAAACCGCTTTATATTACCTTCAATGGTGCTGATTGTAATTGGATTGTCTCTTTTAAGAGGTTACTTTGCTAGAAAGGGCGTGGCATGATATGACGCTTACCCAACAGATTATAACAATTGGCGTTATTGTATTAGGCACGATGCTAACACGCTTTTTACCTTTTTTAATATTTTCAAAAGATAAAGAAACACCCAAATATATACAATATTTAGGTGCTGTACTGCCTGCTGCTGTATTTGGTTTTTTAGTTGTTTATGCTTTGCGTAATACTAAAGTTTTATCAGGCAGTCATGGTCTTCCGGAATTAATTGCAATTTTTGTTTTAGTTATTCTCCATGTCATCAAACGTAATATGCTGATTTCAATAGCTGGCGGCACCATTGTGTACATGCTTTTAGTACAATTAGTCTTTTAAAAAACTGGGGTATCTCACTTTTTAGTGGGTACCCCAGTTTTATTTTAATTATGAACTTTTTTCATCAAAGTGATTCATCTTCCAAATTACAGTAGAGCAGAACCAAGTTAGAATAAAGACAGCTACGAGAATATAACCGATATAGTCAAACTTCATGGATTGGACGAGGTGCCAAAAAGCACCTTGAAGATGGAATTTATCTCCCATGATTTGTAGTAATTCAATCATACCAATTATAAGTGCAGCGATAACAGAAACAGCTGTGATGGTAATATTGTAGTAAATCTTACGTACTGGTTTTAAAAATGCCCAATTGTAAGCTGATTTCATTAATATGCCATCTAAAGTATCCAGCAAGCTCATACCCGCTGCAAAAAGGATAGGTAATGAAATGATACCGATAAATGAAATTGCGTGCTGCGAAGCACCTGAAGATAGTGCAAGTAACGCAATTTCGCTCGCAGTATCAAAACCTAATCCGAATAAAAAGCCGAGTGGCAATACATGCCAACTTTTATTAATTAATTTAAAGTAAGGACCAATAAAACGTGTAATAAATCCTCTTGATTCCAACAATTGATCCAGTTCTTGATGGCTGACTTTTTGATCTTTTAATTTAGTAAATAATTTGATTAGGGAAACTAAAATAATCAAATTTAAAATACCAATTAATAGAAGAAAGACACCGGATACGATTGTACCGATTGTTCCACCGATTTCTTGGAAATGCGGTAATTGGTCTTTAGCCCAATGTACTGAAACACCAAGCAGAACTGCCATTATAAAGACCACAGTAGAATGACCGATTGAAAAATAAAATCCGACACCAACGGGATCTTTTCTTTGCTGTAATAATTTTCTGACTGTATTATCAATGGCTGCAATATGATCTGCGTCAAAAGCATGTCGCAAACCAAGTGTATAAGCAAGTAATCCCATACCTAAAAGGATGTGAGCATCTTTAGCAGCAATCCATAGGAATACAAATCCAATGATATGGAGTGCGAAGACAATAGTAATGTAAGGCACCCAACTCCATTTTGAATAGTGATGATTCAAGTTATACCTTCTTTCGTGATTATAACGCGTGAATCTTTATGTTGAGTTAGAAGTTTAATAATATGATGATTGTGAACATACTATTAAACATGAAAGGTTAAACAACAAAAGATATCTTTTTGTAGATGACTTTATTATTTTAATCCTTCAAAGTGCTTAATGTAAAATGATAGCAGTGAGTTTTTATAATTTATACTGAGAGAGTGTGTATGTTCTGTATGAGGTTGGGGTAAAGAAATCATAAATGGAAAATTGAGAGAGAGGTTGTTATTGTGTCTGACATTAATTATATTTCATCATTTGATAGTACAAATTTATATGCAAAAATAAGTTTAGGAGAAAGTCCTGTCGCTAATTTAATTGTGGTACATGGTCTTTCTGAAGAGTTGGATGATTATGATGAAGTAACAGCTTTCTTTAATGAATATGATTTTAATGTGATACATTATGATCAACGCAGCCATTCCAATACTTCAGGTATTAAAGAACTGCATGAACGTATTGATATTTTGGTAGAAGATTTAAAAGCAGTAGTGGATTATGTAAAAAAACAACTGACTGGTGAGATATTTATTTTGGGTCACGGCGTTGGAGGTTCACTTGCTACATTATTCGGAATTAAATATCCGCAAGAAGTGCTGGGGTTTGTTTCTTGCGGAGGACTTTCTCCAACAGGCCAACCTTTATTAAGAGACGATGCTGGCGATGATGCAGCAGGGGATAACGATGAATCGACAAATATAGAAAAACAAAGAATGATTCAAAATTTCCGTGAACGTTTGCATGAGATTAATATAGATTATAAGCAATTTACAGATCGTGTGTTAATCATGCATGGCGGAGATGATAAAATAGTCAGCTCAGATGATGCCATTCAATTTTATAAAGAAGCGCATACAACACATAAATCATTGCGTATTTATGACGGTTTGAATCATGAACTTTTAAATGTGTCTTCTTATCGCGGTATGTTATTATCTGATATTGTAAATTGGCTGGAGTTTGAATTATCTTGCGTAGAACAAGATGAAAATTAATAGCTGACTAAATAAGTGTGCGGGCAGTCTAAAAAATATTACAGATATTAATAAAGTGAGGAATTTTTAAATGAAAAAATCACAACCTACATTGCATGATATTGCGAGAATTTCAGGATTGTCGATTGCGACAGTAAACAAAGTATTAGAGGATAAACGTCATGTAGCGAGTGATAGTACGAGGGATAAAGTCGTTGAAGCATTAGAAATGCTTGGTTATGAACCAAGCCGATACATTCAGTCTTTAAGAGGAGAACAAACAAAAACGATTGCTTTTATTATCCCAAGACATGATGCGTATTATGCTTCGATTATAGATGCGATTGAACATCAAAAAGGCTCAGAATCTATTCGTATTATCGCTATGGCATCTAATGAAAAACCAGAGCGTCAAGACGAACTGATTGATTGGTTTGTTTCACAACAAGTAGATGGCATTATTGTATCTCCGGTTTCTGCACAAATGCGCATTGCACAAAGATGGCGAGATATTCCTATGCTGATTATCGATAATCATATTGAAGATGAATCACTGCCGTATGTTGGATTGAATCATGAAGATTCTGCTTATAAAGCTGCAGAACATTTATTGAAACAGCAACATGAAATCATCGGATTATTGCTAGGTAATCCTGAATCAAGTACTGCTGCAGATAGCAGAATGGGATATAAAGCTGCATTAGAAGATTTTAACTTAAATATGGATGAACGGTTAATCACATATCAATATAGCGATTTGAGTATGAATGCTACTGAAAAATATGGGACGGAAGCGGTAGAACAATTATTGAGTTCTATAAGAAAACCTTCTGCTATTATCGTGGCAAATCATGCTTTATTAATAGGTGTATTGCATGGATTGAATAATAATGGAGTGAAAGTACCGGAGGACATAGCTGTTGTCACTTTAGAAGAAAATAATTGGAATACAGCAAACCAACCTCAACTTACTGCAGTAGGTATTGCTTCAAAAGACATCGGTGCTTCAATATTTAAGCAATTACAACGCTTTTTTAACGGTGAAGATAAAGAAATTCAATCAAATTGGCTTCCATCTCATTTAATTATCCGAGATTCCAGCCAATAATTAGTCAAAATAATAAAAACCAAACGTTTGATGAAAGGGAAGTTGAACGTTTGGTTCTTTTTAATGTTGGGCTTTTTAGATACATAGGGTTTTAAAGCATTGCGCATTCGTAAAACATTTTTAATTTTAGGTTATTTTTGGGACGCTAGTCTGCGTGATTTAAATAAAACGATTGTTGATATTACAATACCGATAATAATGGCTATGACAGCACCTTGTTCTGGATGGTCAACGTGTCCTGCTTCTGGCAAGTCAGCGTGTGATGACGTTTGGTTTTCAGATTTTGTGCTGTCATCTTTCCCTGTTTGACTTTCATGAGCTGCTGTTGATTGTGGTGTCTCTTCTTTTTGAGTTGATTGTTGACTGTTGTTTGACTGATCAACATTTGTTGCATTGCTTCTTTTTGTATTCGTATCGGCTCCTGCATCAGTGTTTGCAGTTCGTGTGCTATCAGATTGACGGGGTTGATCTGTAGCAGCATCAGCCACGTGAGTTGTATTTGTTGAGATTTTATTTTCAACTTTTTCTTGAGATGCATCAGAAGCGTAGTGCTCAATAAACTGTTGGTTTGAGACATCATTACTTTCGGCAGCATTCATCACTCCAGGCGTATTAGTAAATAATAAACCGCTTAATGCGATTGTAGAAATATGAAGTAAGCTTCTTTTTTTACTTAACTTCATTTTCATAGAACAACACTCCTATTCAAAAATGAAAGTGTCTAGTCATCCATTGTTGTTTTGTCGGTATTGCTTAGTGATGTGGATGATACAGACGGCAATATATTAACCTATGAAGATATTGAATGTACTGGAACTAACTTTTAAATGGGAATATGGTTTGTTATTTACACAGGTTAGAGCAGGATATATTTCGTTCCTAGCACAATTATGTTTTTCAATCTCTTCATTACTTAGCATTACACAGCAATGTTAAGCAGTGTTTAAGCTGAGTTTAAAAAATAAAAAAGTTCGTAAATTTCAGTATATTAGAACATTTTAAATAGCCATATAAGAGAAAAGCCTATAATGGCAAGGGATTTACTAGGTTTTCCCAACAAAGAACGCAAATTAGTTGGTTTAAACTTAATTTCGAAAGTGTTATAGTAATCAACGGAAAATAAATTGTTGGTAATTTAATGTAAAAAGTCTAAAGGGAGTCTTTGACATTAATTTGGGTTATATCATGTTTATTTTTATAGAATAATGGTATTCGGAAACTATGGCATATTTGTAAACTAATTGTGACAAATTTATTGCCAAATAGGCTAAATTTATAAAATAAATTTAAAATAAAAAAGCAAATTTACACGTAATAAAAAGATTGTGAATTTATTCGCAAATTGCCAATTAATATTTTCGGAATGCTATTGAAAACGCTTTACTAATGGTTGTATTATGTCGGTGGTAGGAAAATTAAATATATAAAAGGAAAAGAGGTCATTTGACATGGATATTATCTTGGGAGCAGGGACTTTATTACTTGTCCTCATTGCAATGTCTTTATTTTTAAAATTCGCTCCTTATGGTAAGAAAGGATTGCAAGCGCTTTCGGGTGCAGCTTGTGCGACATTCTTGCCTTAAGCATTTTTAAGTTATGCAATTGGTGGGGTATTCCACATTGAATTCTTCCAAAAGATTGGTGACTTGGCGGGGAGCCTAAGCGGTATTGCTGTAGGTATTTTAACTTGCTTAAACATGGGTGTTTCACCAGTCTTTGCAGTAATTGTGGGTCTCGTGCTACATGATTCTAAATTATTGCCAGCTTTCATTGCGGCATATCTTGTAGCTTATGTTATTAAATTTATCGAGAAAAAAGTTCCAGAAGGGCTAGACTTGATCGTGGTAATCTTGGTAGCTCCAGCATTAACTTTCGGTATTGCAGGACTAATTTCTCCAGCAGTTATGGGTGTCTTAAAACAAATCGGTGGTGCGATTACAGCAGTTGGAGACAATAACCCATACGCTTTAGCAGTTATTTTAGGATTGATCATTCCAGTGGTAGGTATGACTCCTTTAAGTTCAATGGTACTAACAAGCTTATTAGGTTTAACTGGAGTTCCGATGGCAATTGGTGCATTAACTTGTACAGGTGCTTCATTCGCAAACTTCATGTTATTCAGAGGCTTGAAAATCGGCAATCTTGGTAAAGCGTTTGCCATTGCAATTGAACCACTTACTCAAATTGACACTATCGCCCAATATCCAATACAACTTTATGGTGCAAATGCGATTATAGGCGTATTCAACGCTATTATTGTTACTGCAATTGGTTTAGTAATCAACGTAACGGGTATGGCTACACCAATAGCTGGTGCAGTAGTATTATTCGGTTTCAACAAACCAGTTCCTAGTATTATCGGTATCGCAGCTGTAGCGATCACAAGTATTATACTTGGTTGGATTTTGGCTAAATTAATCAATAAAATCAATTTCAATAAACTTAGTGAAAAATTACCAGGCCGTAAAACAACAACTCAAGCAAACTAATTAATAAATCGTTTCTTAACAAAAAGATAAGGAGATGACTTTACGCTATGGCAAGAAAAAAGGATTTCCAGAGCGCTTTTGATATCATCGGACCTGTAATGATGGGACCTTCAAGTTCACATACAGCAGGTGCAGTTAAAATTGGGAATGCTGGAAGAACAGTACTGCAAGGTACACCAGAAAATATTGAAGTTCATTACTATGAATCTTTCGCAAAAACACATTTAGGTCACGGCACTGATGTAGCTATTATTGGTGGCATGTTAGGTTATAGTACGTTTGATGAACGTATTAAACATTCAATTGAAATTGCGAAAAATGAAGGTATTAAAATTAAATTCATTGAAGAATCAGGTAAAAGTTTAGGAGAACATCCAAACTGTGCATTAATTAAAGCAGACAGCGGTGATCGTCATATTGAAGTGAATGGTATTTCAATTGGCGGCGGAACAATTAAAATTAAAAGCATTAATGTAAATGGTCAATGTATCTTAATGAATCATGGTTTACCAATCTTAGAAGTAGATGGTCCAACAGACAATGCTACAATCAACCATTTAATTAATGATTTGATTGAAAACGGAGTAGATATCAACGAAGAAATTAAAACAATCAATCAAGAAGGTTGCTTAATTGCAATGCACTTAAACAAAGCACTTTCAGAAGATACGTTAGATAAAATGAAAGAGAAATATAGCGACTTAAACTTTGCATATATTAAATAAAGAGGTGTAATGTATGTTTGATACTATTAAAGAAATCATTGATTACTCGAACGAACATGATATGAGTTTCGCAGAAATTATGATTCAAGATGAGATGGAACGTAGCGGACAATCGAGAGAAGAAGTTTGTGAACAAATGAAACAAAACTTAGAAGTAATGCGCGACGCAGTTAAAAAAGGGACAACCGGCGAAGGCGTTAAAAGTGTAACAGGGTATACTGGTCAAGATGCAATTAAAATTAAAAACTATAATGATAACAATCATTCACTTTCAGGTAATGAAATGATGCAAGCGGTTATGGGCGCAGTTGCAACTAACGAAGTGAATGCAGCAATGGGTATCATTTGCGCAACGCCTACAGCTGGTTCTTCAGGTACAATCCCAGGAACATTGTTTAAATTAGAAGCAACTCATGGACTTACAGAAGATCAAATGATTGACTTCTTATTCTCAGCATCAATTTGCGGCCGTGTTGTTGCAAATAATGCAAGTGTTGCAGGTGCAACAGGTGGTTGCCAAGCTGAAGTTGGTTCAGCATCAGCTATCGCAGCAGCATCAGCTGTTCAAGTTTTCGGAGGCTCACCAGAAGCTTCAGGTCATGCATTAGCAATTTCATTAAGTAACTTGCTTGGTCTTGTATGCGACCCAGTGGCTGGCTTAGTTGAAATTCCATGTGTAATGCGTAATGCAATCGGTTCAGGAAATGCTTTAATTTCTGCTGACTTAGCATTAGTAGGTGTTGAAAGCAGAATTCCAGTTGATGAAGTTATCGAAGCAATGGGCAAAATTGGTCGTAACTTACCAGCTGAATTACGTGAAACTGGACTTGGCGGTTTAGCAGGAACTCCAACAGGTGAAGCAATCAAACGTAAAATCTTTGGAGACTCAGAAGTTAAGTCATAAAATAATCTTTAATTAAATAAAGAATTAATCTTTAAACACACAGTTATATGACTGTGTGTTTTTTTCGTTTTCAGAAGAAGAAAATAGAAAGAATTTAGAAATATGCAAATTGTGTGAAAATTATATTGAAAATTGTGACAATTATGGGTAAACTAGTCAAAAGGGGTTGATGGGATATGGTACTTAGATTAGTTTTAATTTTAATCGCTTTTGTAGCCAATACTACGCTTACTTACTATTTAATAGATTTTGGGGAAGTATTACAAAACTTTTTAAAATCAATGTCAATCAGTATGATACTCGTCTTTATTTTCTATTATGCAAAGTTAGTAATTGAAACAAAAAGGGAATAACTGAATATAAATTTAAATGAGATAGCTTGGGGAAGCAATCTCATTTTATTTTGCCAAAAGAAAGGATGAATTTGATATGTCTACTTTAGTAATTATTGCACATCCTGGAATTCAATCAGCAAATGTTAATGAATCGTGGAAAAAAACAATTGAAAATCGTTTTGAACTTGTGACGACTCATGATTTATATACGTTATATCCTGATGGGAAAATTGATGTTGAAAAAGAACAAAAACTTGTAGAACAACATGACCATATTGTGTTTCAATACCCAATGTATTGGATGAATTATCCACCATTATTGCAAAAATGGTTTGATGAAGTTTATACAAATGGTTGGGCCTTTAAAGGCGGAAGTGCATTGAAAGACAAATATTTCGGCTTAGCGATCTCATGCGGACAGCCAGAAAATCATTATTCTCATTCCGGTCCCATCGGTTATACGATAGATGAAGTTGTAACGCCATTAAAGGCTGTCATTAATTTAGTTGGAGGTCGTTACTTTGGCTTACATGCAATGTATGATACTGATAATATCGGCAACTTTGCTGATATTGCAGAAAATGCAGACCAATATATCGCCTTTTTAGAAAAACTTGAAAGACAGTAAAGTTATAATGATGAGAATGAACCGCTTCTTTTTCAACTGTAACCTACGTATTCTATACTAATGTTATCAATTAAATTAGGAGAGATTTCATGGAAAACAAAGAAATGCGCCAAGTCATCATTGATGCATTTAATTTCAGACATGCAACAAAACGATTCAACCCTGATAAGAAAGTAAGCGATGCTGACTTTCAAACAATATTAGAAGCAGGCAGACTATCACCAAGTTCAATTGGTTCAGAGCCATGGCGTTTTGTCGTTGTACAAAATGAAGAAATGCGAGAAAAATTAAAAGAAGTTGCACCAGGTGCTCAAGGCCAATTAGAAACAGCAAGCTATTTTGTTATTATTTTGGCACGTAAAAATCTCAAAGCAGATTCTGAACACTTTAGACATATGTTAAAAGACATTCAAAAAGTACCTGAAGAAAAAATAGAAGGTATGGTCAAAGGATTTACATCATTCCAAAATGATAACTTGAACCTATATGAAAGCGACCGTTCATTGTGGGACTGGGCAAGTAAACAAACTTACATTGCACTCGGCAATATGATGACAGCAGCGGCATTATTAGGTGTTGACTCTTGTCCGATGGAAGGTCTTAAAATGAAAGAAATGACAAAACTACTTAATGATGAAGGTATTATGAATTCAGATTATTTCTTACCTTCAGTCATGGTTGCATTTGGTTATCGTGCAGAGGATCCAAAACGTGCAAAAACACGTCAATCACAAGAAGATGTAGTCGAATGGATTATGTAATTTCTTAATTTAAATTGTTTCAATAGAGGCTCTTATAGCAAATACAGCTATTTAAGAGCTTCTTTTTTTACGATAAAATTATCTGAATTTTGTGTTTCTTGTAATTGGATGAATGCTATAATTAAGTTCATAACCTTTATTCAAAAAAATAGAATGAAAAGTGAGGGAATACATAACAAGGGAGTGTTTTAAATGGTGAAAATTAAAATGTTTGATGTGGAAAATTATGAAGAACAATATATTAAAGATTGGGTAAAAGAACATCAAATAGAAGTAGATTTTGAACATGGTCCATTAACAAAAGAAAAAGCAACGCAATTAAAGGATTATGACGGAGTTTCATTAAGCCATAATGGTCCGTTTGATTCTGATTTATATGAAGTATTGGCTTCGCATGGGATAAAACAGATTGCTCAACGCAGTGCAGGTTTTGATATGTATGATTTGGAAAAAGCGCGCGAATGGGGTATTACAATTACAACAGTGCCAAGCTATTCACCAAGCTCGATAGCTGAATATGCAGTGATGGGTACGCTGTATTTTGCAAGACAAGTACCATTAATACGACAACGGGTGCACCAGCATGATTTCAGATGGAAAGGCGATATCATGTCGCGTACGGTCAAAGACTTAACTGTTGCAGTAATCGGTATTGGAAGAATCGGCAGTATTTCAGCACGCTTATTTCATAGCTTCGGATGCAAAGTAGTGGGATATGATCCTATACGACGCCCTGAAATGGAAGATATTGTAGAGTATAAAGAAAGTCTCTTAGAAGCAATTACAGAAGCAGACATTGTGGCACTGCATATACCTGGCAATAAAGAAACGTATCATCTGTTTGACGAAGAAGTTTTTCGCCATTTCAAAACTGAAACTATCTTTGTAAATGCTGCACGTGGTATGGTGGTGGATACTAAAGCGTTCTTGAAAGCTTTAAATAGTGATAAAATTATAGGTGCTGTAATAGATACGTATGAGAATGAAGCAGAATATTATCGAAGAGATCATTCTGGAAAAGAGATTAAAGACGATATTTTACTGCATTTAATTGAACGAGATGATGTATTAGTGTCTCCGCATATTGCATTCTTTACTGGAGAAGCAGTTAAGAATTTAACAGAAGGCGGACTTAATAGTACTTTAGAAGTTTTAACAACAGGCGATTCAGAATTTCGTATTAATTAAGGCATTCTTTTAAACGTTGAACCAAATTGAAATAAAGGGGGAACGTTCAACATGAAAGTCTTTATGAATTTAAAGTGGTTTTTTAAACAAGAAAAGGCTGAGTATTTATTAGGGCTCTTAGTCTTATTGGGAATCGCATTGATTCAACTTGTGCCGCCGCAAATTATCGGAAAAACCATTGATTTAATCGGGACAAAAAAACTGACAGGTCATACTTTGCTGATTTATATGCTGATACTAGGCGGCGCAGCGATTATGACATATATTTTGCGTTATACATGGCGTGTATTAATTTTTGGAACAAGTAATAAATTAGGCAAAATTCTGCGTAATCGTTTATATGAAAAATATACGTCGATGAGTCCGTCATTTTTCCAGCAAAGACGTACTGGGGATTTGATGGCACATGCAACGAATGATATCAATGCAGTACAAGGTGCAGCAGGTCCAGGTATATTAATGATCAGCGATTCATTAATCACAGGGACGTCTATTTTAATTACAATGGCCATTACAGTTAACTGGAAATTAACCTTGATTGTAATGTTGCCGATGCCGATTTTAGTTATTTTAACAAGTTATTATGGACGATTGATGAGCAAAGGTTTTAAAAAGGCACAAGCGGCATTCAGTCGATTGAATGATAAAACACAAGAAAGTATTGCTGGGATAAAAGTAACCAAAACCATGGGATACGAAAAAAGCGACCAAAAAGATTTTAAAGATATCAGTGATGATGTTGTTCAAAAAAACTTGAAGGTAGCACAAATTGATGCGCTTTTTGATCCTACAATTATGCTAGTAATCGGTGCCAGTTACTTCTTAGCGATGGTATGCGGGTCATTTATGATTTTCCATAATACTATCTCGTTAGGTCAATTAATTACTACAACAACATACTTAGGTATGTTAGTATGGCCGCTTCTCGCACTTGGCTTTTTCTTCAATATTATCCAACGCGGGAATGCTTCTTATGAGCGTATCAGCGAAATCATGGATACTCAAAATGAAATTGATACAGCTTATAGTGTTGAAGGCTTTCCATCAGGAAACATTACTTTCAATATTGAAAGTTTCCGCTTCCCGAATGCCGAACAGCCTGCTTTAACAGATGTCCGCTTTACAATTGAAGAAGGCACTACTGTCGGTATTGTGGGTAGAACAAGTTCAGGAAAAAGTACGCTGCTTAGATTATTAGTAAGAGAATTTGATACAAAAAGACCAGAAGATATTACGTATGGCGATATTCCTATCAGAGATTACGAAATCAGACATTTGCGTGCTATGTTCGGTTATGTGCCGCAAGATAATTTCTTATTCTCTACAACGATTAAAGAAAATATTGCTTTTGCGGATCCTGCAATGGAAGAAGAAAATATTGCACGTGCTGCACAATTAAGCTATATCCATAACGATATTCTAGATTTTCCTAAAGGCTATCAAACGATTGTAGGAGAACGTGGTGTTTCTTTATCTGGCGGACAAAAACAACGTGTTTCTATTGCCCGAGCAGTAATTCAAAATCCTCCGGTACTCATATTTGATGATTCTTTATCCGCAGTTGATGCAGATACAGAAGAACATATTTTAAATAACATGCAAAATGAGAGACAAGGTAAGACGAATATTATTACAGCACATCGTATGAGTGCAGTCAGTCATGCTGATTTGATTGTGGTTATGGATGAGGGAACAGTTGTTGAACAAGGCACACATGAAGAATTAATGCGCAATCAAGGATGGTATTGGCAGACATATCAATCTCAACAATTACGTGATGAGTTAACACGAAATCTTGATGATATCACGCAAGTGGAAGGAGATGATTCAAATGCCGAAAACAAATAAAGCGCAGTATGATTATCAATTAAGTGCAAAAGACCAGTGGCGTGTTTTGATGCGTTTGATTCGTTATACATTTTCTTTTAAATGGTTGATTGCACTTGCATTCTTGATGTTGGCTATCTCCACAGCAGCCAGTGTTGCAACGCCGTATATCGTTAAAGTATTTATCGATGATTACTTAACACCAAGACATTTTCCGCAAAATGAAATCACTTGGCTTGTTGTCATCTTTATCGTGATTGAACTTGTCGGTGCAGCAACTACGTACATCAATATTTATATGTTCCAAAATTTTGCATTTAAAATCATCCAGCAATTGCGTATTGATGCATTTGATAAAATCGGCAGATTAGGAATGAAATACTTTGATGAAGTACCAAGCGGCAGTATTGTTTCGCGTTTGACCAATGATACGGAAGCGATTATAGATATGTTTACAGGTGTATTTGCTTCCTTTTTAATGGCACTTTTTACTGTCATTTCAAGTTTTATTATGATGTTTATTTTAGATGTCAGACTTGCCTTTATGGCTATGTTCTTTATGCCGATTATTATCTTAGTATTGGCACTGTATCGTAAATATGCCTCAATCTTTTTTGCAGAAGCTAGGGAACGTTTATCTAATTTAAATGCTAAATTAGCAGAATCTATCGAAGGTATTCGTATGATTCAAGTATTCAATCAGGAAAAAAGATTACAAGAAGAATTTGCAGAGATTAACGAAGAATATTACCAATATAATTTGAAAACAATACGATTAGATGGTTTGTTATTACGTCCAGCAATCGGGATGTTAAGTATCTTTGCGACTGTAATGATATTGAGTTATTTCGGATTATTAAGCTTTTCATCTTCAGTTACAGCAGGGGTTGTATATGCCTTTGTACAATACATGCAGCGTTTCTTTGAACCAATTAACCAAGTCAGTCAGAATCTGAATATTTTCCAACAAGCCTTGGTTGCGGCTAATCGTGTATTCGCATTGCTTGATAATGATACCTTAGAACCGAAACAAGAAGCGGTTTCAGACCACTTGATTACAGATGGAAAAATTGAATTTAAAGACGTAACTTTCAGTTATGATGGCGAGCATGATGTCTTGAAGCATATTACTTTTACAGCAAATCCAGGAGAAACGGTCGCATTAGTTGGTCATACGGGTTCAGGTAAAAGTACTATCGTCAATTTGTTTATGCGCTTTTATGAGTTTCATCACGGTGAAATCTTAGTAGATGGTTATTCAATTAAAACGATACCAAAACAAGATTTGAAACAGAAAGTAGGACTGGTATTGCAAGATCCATTTATTTTCTATGGAACAATCTTTACTAACATTAAGCTGTATCATCCTACGATGACTTTTGAACAAGTTAAAAATGCAGCGGAATTTGTACATGCTGATCGTTTCATCAATCAATTAACCGACCAATATAATCATAAAGTGGTTGAAAAAGGAAGTGCGTTCTCAAGCGGTGAACGTCAACTGATTGCTTTTGCACGTACAATGGCAATTGATCCTAAAATATTAATATTAGATGAAGCAACAGCATATATTGATTCTGAAACTGAAGAACAAATTCAAGATTCTTTAAAAGTGATGCGAAAAGGTCGTACTACTTTAGCGATTGCGCATAGACTTTCTACGATTCAAGATGCAGATCAAATTTTAGTCTTGAATAAAGGTGAGATTGTTGAACGCGGCACGCATGAAGAATTGCTTAAACAAAAAGGTATTTACTACAATATGTTTTTATTGCAAAATGGACAAAATTAAAAACAGAGAGATCAGATGTGAATCTGATCTCTCTGTTTGTTTTACTTATGTAAATTATTCTTTGCCTGCATAGAATTGCTTGAATTCTGGAAAATGATCAATAATATTTCGAGCATAAGAACTGCTGCAAGTAATTTTTAAATCATTTTCATTGGCATAATCGATAACTTTCTCGACTAATTTAGTACCCATACCCTGATTGCCTAAAGTGTCGCTTACGGCTGCATAGTAGATATCAATCGTTTTTTCGTTTACATTACGAAACTGGATGATAGCATCCGGTTCTTCTGCATCTCCTATATAAAATTGATTTTCACCCGTTTGCAAACCTGTCATACATACCCCTTCTTTACTTAAATTTAATTACATATTAAATTTTACATTAAAAGAAAAGGGTAGACAATAAATTGTGACACTTTTTTGTCTTTTTATTCTGAGAATTTTTGATTTAAAAGAGAATTGGAAAAAATAAAGAGTACAATATTTCAAGTTAATGAATAAAATTTATTAAGAAAAATTTCAGAATACTAGGAATCTAAAAGATTTGTCAAATACCATTGCAATTTATTTATTTTAGGGGTATAGTTTAAACCATAATGATTACGATTTGGAGGGAGTAACTTGAAAATGAAGAAAACATTATTCATTTTATTATCTCTTGTCTTAACTGTAGCTTTAGCAGCTTGCGGAAATGGCAGCAACGATAAAGACAGCAGCAGCAGTAAAGATAAGAAAGAATACAGCGAAAAGCATAAGATGAAAATTAATACGACAGTCTTTGCTTTCCAAAGCTTTGCCGAGCAAATCGGTGGTAAATACGTAGATGTTAAATCAATCTATCCACCTGGTTCAGACATACATAACTTCGAACCAACGCAAAAAGAAATCTTGAATATCTCTAAAGGTGACTTATTCATTTATACATCTAAAGATATGGATCCAGCAGCAGGAAAAATTGCGAAAACAATTAAAAATAAAGATGACGTATTATCTTTAACAAAAGGAATCAGTAAAAACGATTTACTTCCAGGTGAAGAACATGAACATGAGCATGAACATGGCGACCATGAAGAACACGGAGAAGAACATGAGCATGAACATGAACACGGTAAATACGATCCACATATTTGGTTAGATCCAGTTATTGACCAAAAATTCGCTAAAGAAATTAAAGACGAATTAGTTAAGAAAGATCCTGACCATAAAGATTACTATGAAAAGAACTATAAAAAATTAGATAAACAAATCGCTGATGTCGATAAAGATATGAAACAAATTTCTAAAGACAAAAAACGTGATAAAGTTATCATTTCACATGATTCATTATCATACTTAGCTAAACGTTATAACTTCGAACAAGAAGGCGTTAATGGTATGAACAATGATGAACCAAGTCAAAAAGAAATTTTATCTATTGTCGATGAAGTTAAAAAATCTAAACAACCATACGTATTGTATGAACAAAACATTCCTTCTAAAGTAACTGACATCATCAGAAAAGAAACAAATACAAAACCATTAAGCTTCCATAACTTGTCAGTATTAACTAAAGATGAAGCAAAAGATAAAGATATTACTTATCAATCATTGATGAAGAAAAATATCAAATCATTGAAAAAAGCTTTAGATGAATAATTTGAAGGTTGAACACACATGTTGTAAATGCAGCATGTGTGTTTTTCTGTATTCAGGGAAGTATATTTAGTAAGTATAAAAATTATAGTCAAAACACTTTACTTTTATTATCTACCGTATTATAATTATCTCGAATTCGAAATAAATGAGAGGTGATGATAATGTCGCGACAAGAAAGTGCGTTAAATGCATTTATCGGTTTAACCAGAACGACTGATATTTTAGAACAAATTGCAAAAGAAGATGCCAGAAAGCATCAATTAAATATTACAGAGTTTGCGGTATTAGAATTACTATTTCATAAAGGACCGCAACAAGTACAGCATATTCGTAAGCGGGTACTTATAGCGAGCAGCAGTATTACGTATGTCGTAGATTGTTTAGTGAAAAAGCAACTCGTCAATAGAGTAAAAGATGATAAAGATAAGCGTGTATTTAATGTAGCATTGACAGCACAAGGCATACAGTTGATGGAAGCAATTTTCCCTCAACATGCAAAAGCGTTAACAGAAGCTTTTGCAACTTTAAATGATGACGAACTTGCACAATTAAATCAGTTATTAAAAAAAGTCAGCACTCATGCACAAATGATTGAAGCATAAGTGCTTTAACTAGGACATAATTTATCTCGAAAACGAGATAAATTTAAGGGGGATATTATTCATGAAAGATATTAAACGTATTCATCATATTTCAGCAATTGTAGGAGATCCGCAAGAAAACTTAGATTTTTATAGAGATGTATTAGGTTTGCAGTTAATTAAACAAACAGTCAATTTTGATGACCCAGGTGTCTACCATCTTTATTTCTCAAGACAAGATGAAAATAAAGAAATGGTGATTACTTTCTTCAACTGGCCGAACGAACATCGCGGTAGAGTAGGAAGCGGTCAAGTCGGCACAATTGCATTCAGAATTCCAAAAGGTTCTATGGATAGATGGCAAGCATGGTTGAAAGATAAAGGTGTAGATTCTAAAATATCAGGTTTGTTTGATGATGCGACATTGGAATTTAAAGATGTACACGGTCTTTCACTCGCATTAGTAGAAGGTGAAGAAGAATCAGATGATGATGCGATTTTAGGGTTCCACGGAACAGAATTGCTTTCTGCTGATCCAGAAGGTACACGCAGTACCTTAGTTGATGATATGGGATTGAATGTGGTGAGTGAAAATCCAGCTAAAATCCATTTAGAAACACGTGGAGAAGAAGCACATCAAATTATTATTTCAACATCACCAATGCCAAAAGGACTATTCGGTGTCGGCACAGTACACCATGTAGCATGGAATGCTGAAGATGAAGCTGAACATAAAGAATGGCAATCACATATGCTCGATGCAGGTTATCATGTTACTGAAGTTAAAGACAGAAAATACTTTAAAGCACTTTACTTCAAAGAAAAAGGTGATATTGTATTTGAAATTGCGACTGAAGGACCAGGGTTTACAGTTGATGAAGATGTGAATGAATTGGGTCAGCATTTAATGTTGCCAGAACAATTTGAAAGTCAACGTGAAGAATTGGTACAAAATTTAAAAACGCTTCAACTATAAAAATGTGACAATGCTAAATTTATAGATACAGCATTTGAGCGAAATTTAAGCCTTATATCAAGGGTTTAAATTTCGCTCTTTTTTATTTGCTATTCGACAAGGTAGCATTATGAATGAACTTAAAATAGGTGAGTAATGTCTTCTTTCAACGAGTTAATAATAGAACATACAGAGTGATTTATTTAAAAAGTGGAAACAAATTATCGGAAAATGGAAACATAATGCCATGTAAAAATAAAGTGCCAAGTGATAACGTTTACATTAAGAAAGAACACAATAAGCAGTCTTCGATGATGTGCGATTGACAGCGCCTAGACATAACAATCTATAGACAGAGGTGGAGAAAGATTGGAAAGAAAATTAACACGATTTGAAAAATATGCATTTGGTTTTGGAACTGTAGGGAAAGATGCCATTTTTAATATTGTAAGTTTATTTTTAATGTTTTACATAACTGACATTGTAGGATTGTCTCCAGCGTTTGTAGGTGTACTCTTTTTTGCGGCACGTATTTGGGATGCAATTAATGATCCGATAATGGGAATGGTTGTTGATAATACACATAATCGTTTCGGCAAATTCAAAACTTGGTTGGTCGTCGGTACATTAATCAATGCAGTGATTACCATCTTGCTTTTTACTAATTTTAATTTGCCTGGCAATGGGATGTATATCTATATTTCTGTCATCTATATTATTTGGGGCATGACTTATACCATTATGGATATCCCTTATTGGTCATGGCTTCCTAACCTGACTAATAACCCGAGAGAACGTGAAGAAGTAGCGGTGGTACCGCGTTTCTTTGCTAGTTTTGCAGCATTTGTCATCGGGAGTTTCGGATTATTGTTTATTCATCAGCTTGATAATTGGCTAGGTCATTCTTTTAAGGGTGCGGGTATTTTCGCACTTGCTATTATCTGCAGTATTACATTCTTAATTACAATTGGTATTACAGTTTTTTATGTACATGAAGATACAGAAATAGAACGTCAAAATGCGATCAAAGTTCAATTTAAAGACTTGTGGCGTATTCTATTTAAAAACAAAGAACTTCTTGCCATTATCGGTGTGATTTTAGCATTCAACTTATGTGGTCAGATGATTAACGGCATTATTCTTTATTACTTTAAGTATGTCGCAGGTGTAGAAAGTTTATTCTCAGTTTTCAATACGATGATTTTAATGGAAATGGTGTCACTATTAATTTTCCCTTTCTTAGTGAAAAAAGTAGGGCGCAGTGCAGTATTCAATTTTGCAGTGTCAGGTATTGTTATCGGTCTCGTTATTATTTTAGTCGCTGGTTTTATTGCGCCTCATAGCGCTTTATGGGTTGTTATAGGAGGTGCTTGTATCCGTTTTGGAACAGGTACATTAGTAGGTATCAACACAGTCGCTTTAGCTGATGTTATTGATTATAGTGAAGTAAAATTTGGTCAACGCAATGAAAGTGTGATTACGTCGACACAAACATTTTTAGTGAAACTCGCACAAGCATTTGCGGGCTTAAGTGTTGGTATAGGGCTGTCATTCATAGGTTATACACCGAATGTTGCACAAACTGCAGAAACAGTTTGGGGCATTCGTATCGGCATGATAGGCATTCCAATTTTCTTCATTATCATTTGCAGCTTGCTTTATCATAAAGCTTTCAATTTAAAAGGCGACTTCTTAAAAGACATTGAAAAGACCTTGGAATACAAACGTAAACGCGAAGGGCACAGTCCTATTCATCATGAAACTCCACAAACAGAAGGTGTCTCATCAGCAATGAATTCATAATGAAAAAATTTTAGATTAATGCTGAGATATACCGAAAGCTGAACGATATTCAGATGGATTCATATTAAAATGTCGTTTAAATGCGCGAGAGAAAATCAAGGGATCATGATGGTATCCAACCTTTTCGGCTATAGCATAAATCGGATCATTAGAATTGATTAAATGTTGAGAAGCATGGTACATACGCAAGTTATGAAGATAATCTTTAGGTGAAGTACTGAAATGTTTTTGGAATGTTTTATAGAGATAGCTTCGACTTAAATTAGATGCATCTGCAATAGCAGATACGGAGATATCATACATGTAATTTTGGTTCATAAATTGGAGTGCAAATTGAATTTTTTGATCAACTTCTTGCTCGGTATAAGTAAACTTTTTCGGAAATGTTTTTTGAAGCGCATAGAGCAGTTCAAATAAATACTGACTTAATAAGATATCATCAGAATTTTCGATTTGCATATTTTCTGCTGTGTGGCAGATATCTTGTATTACCCGGGAAATATCAGAAATATTTTGCTGTTGTTCTACAACTTTATCTATAATGCTTGAGCGTGATAAATAGGTCATAACCTGTTTGCCGCTCATCCCGACCCAGTAATACGACCAAGGATTATTTTTGGAAGCAGTATAACTGACTTCCATGCCTTCTTTCAGCAAAAATAAATCTCCTTTTTTCAAATGATATGTTTGCCCATTATAAGTAAATGTTCCAGTACCTTGTGTAATGACGTGCAAGACAGCTGTTTTAGTCACAGTATATGTATAACCGACATTAGGGGTGCCTAGTTCAATCCCGCATTCATCAATATTAGACTCAAAATTTTCTTTTTTAAATTTTTTCCAAAGCAACTGCACAATCATCACGCTCTCTTTCTCTCTCAGTAGACATATTATAACATGCAAGCGATTCAGAAAGAGACGTGATATTTCGATAATTCAGGAGGTATTAAGTTTTGAAATTAGACTTGCATTATAATTTAAAACAGTTACATGTGAATACATTACCTTATACAAATTACTTTGTTCCATATCATAGAAAAACTGAAGTACATGACAATAAAAAAGATTTAGATAAAGCATGTGTAACGCCTTTAAATGGTGATTGGAACTTTGATTATTATGAAAGTGTAAAGGAATATGAAGCGGCTTCAACTAAAAAAAGTAAAGGAGAGCTGCCTGTTCCTGGTGTTTGGAATTTATTTGGTTATGATCAAATACAGTATGTGAATATTAAATATCCAATTCCGTTTGACCCTCCGAATGTTCCTGAAGAAAATCCTTGCGGTTTGTATCGACGCCAGTTTGAATTGAATAAACTATACAAGAAGAAAGAACGTCAATACATTTTGAATTTTGATGGAGTCAGCAGTGCCTATTATGTATGGGTGAATCAAAAATTCGTAGGATACAGCCAGGTCTCACATTCTATTTCTCGTTTTGATATCACAGATTTTGTAAAAGGCGGCAGAAATTCAATCGCTGTTTTAGTTGTGAAATATTCAGATGGTACTTATTTAGAGGACCAAGATATGTTTCGTCATTCAGGCATCTTCAGAGATGTTTATATTGTAGAAAGACCAGAAGCGAGAATTGAGGATTTCAAAATTGATACTAAAGTAGATACAGTCGAAAACACAGGTGAAATACTTATTGATATACGAAAAATAGCAGGTGACCCTTCGATTGAATATGCATTATATAATCCTAATAAAAAGGTTATAAAAAGAGGGGAAGTGGGTGATGAAAGACAAATTGTAATACCGCTTTCTCAACCTGAACTTTGGTCAGCTGAAACACCTAATTTGTACACATTGTATCTCATTACTAAAGACGAAGTTATTAAGCAGAAAATCGGCGTACGTGAGGTTAAGATAGAAGATCAGCAATTATGGATTAATGGTCAAAGTGTTAAATTAAGAGGGGTGAATTATCACGACACCGATCCGCTTCAAGGTTATGTCGTCTCAGAACAACGCTTGATTACCGATTTGAAATTGATGAAAGAAGCGAACTTTAACGCAATCCGTACGGCACACTATCCTAAATCCCCTTATTTTTATGAATTAGCAGATAAATATGGTTTTTATGTGATGAGTGAAGCGGATTTAGAAACCCATGGTGTGGTCATGTTATATGGAAAAGAAAATATAGATGATTTTAATATCATCGCAGATAACCCTAAATATGAAAAAGCAATTTTAGATAGAGTAGAAGCCTCGATTGTTCAATTGCAAAATTATTCATCTATTATTATGTGGTCATTGGGCAATGAGTCAGGTTATGGTCAAAATTTCAAAAAAGCAGCAGCACTCGCGCATGATTTAGATGATACAAGACCTGTGCACTATGAAGGTGCATTTTATGCAAGAGGCGGAGAAGATTATAGCAAATTGGATGTTATCAGCCGAATGTATCCTTCACCAGAAGAGATTGAAAGACGTTATTTAGACAACAAACAAGTAACAAAGCCTTTTATTCTATGCGAATATGCACATGCGATGGGAAATTCACCAGGAGGATTAGAAGCATATCACGACTTGATGGAAAAATATCCTGCATTTATTGGCGCATTTGTTTGGGAATGGTGTGACCATGCAGTCACAGCTGGTATGCAGCATGGATTGTACCGTTTCAGATATGGGGGAGATTCAGGAGAGACTTTACATGATGGTAATTTTTGTGTTGACGGCATTGTTAACCCTGACAGAATTCCGCATGAAGGATTTTATGAATTCCAAGAAATTCATCGTCCTTTGGTATTGAAAAAATATGATGGATTAACTTGGACGGTTCGAAACCAGCTTGATTTTCTGAATATAAACCAATTTATAGAGGCAGCTGTTTCACTGACTACAATTGGTGGCGAAAGTAAGAAATTTTCGTTTGAACTGCCTGAACTATTACCGCATGAAGAAAGAGAAATCGATTTTACTTCAATCTTGAAAGATAGTCATTTTAAACCTGAAGAATTGAGCAGTATTATGCTGACGTATCGTTTGAAATCTGCGACAGGCTTATTAAGTGCTAAGACTTATCTTGGACATGATCAAGTCATCTATCAACGTCAGGTTATTAATAAAGTAGAAGATCGAAATGCTCCAATTACAGAACAAGCAGCAATAAATATAAGCGCAAATAGTATCTCGGTACAACTTAAAGAATGGGAATATCATTTTGATAAAAAAACGGCGGCACTTAATTTGATTAAACATAATAACAAGCGTTTGTTGGATGAACCTACAAAAATTGTGATATGGCGTGCACCGACAGACAATGATATTCATCTTGAAGAAAGATGGAAAGAAATGGGATATTTCAATCCAATTACACGCATACTTGGTTATAGCATTGACGAACAAGATAACAGAATAATCATCTCGTTTGATATCGGTTTTTATAGTACCAATACACCTAAAATTTTATCCGTAGATTGCAAATGGACCATTTATCCTGGCGGTCATATTGAAGTAGATATGCATATGGAACGTAATATGCGTATGCCTGCGTTGCCGCGCTTTGGCATGATTTGGAAATTACAAAAAGAATATGAAAAAATACGATATTATGGCAACGGACCTTTCAGCAGTTATAGCGATAAAAATTTGGCTTGCCATTTAGGCTGGTTCAATACAACAGTAGATGAAAATTTCAGACCGCACATACGTCCTCAAGAAGATGGCAGCCATGATAATGTCACTTCTATGAGTATAAAAAGCCCGGATAAGGAAATTCGATTTTCAGCTGAAGAACCATTTAGTTTTAATGCGAAACATTATTCAGATGAGCAAATGACAATGATAAAACATAACGATAAATTACAAAAAGAACCTTATTCATTTGTGCATATCGATGCAGTGCAAAGCGGAATAGGTACGCACAGTTGCGGACCTGAGCTGCCTAAGCGCTATCAAGTGAATGGCCACACATATAATCTGAATTACAGTATCGATTTTAAAGATTTTATATAAAAATAAGGCAGATAGACCAAAAATGGTTTATCTGCCTCTTGTTATTGATTAAAGGTTATTCAAAATAGCGATGTGCCATTAAATCTTTTAAGTTATCAATTTCTTCTTGGATTAATTGTCCTTTATTTGTATCACGGATGCGTTTACGTGTTAATTCTTCATCTACGACACGTTTCGTTGATAATTCATCTGCACCATAACGCAATACATTTTCTTTAGTATTGAAGTGTTGATGTGCTACCAGCTGCATACCATATGAATTATAAAGTAAAGTATAGCCGGCAATACCTGTTGTGGATTGATACACTTTTGAAAAACCGCCATCAATGACAATCATTTTACCGTCTGCTTTGATAGGATCTTCACCATCAATTTCTTTGACTGGTGTATGACCGTTAATAATATGGCCTTGATCTGGATCTAATCCGAATTCTTCTAATAAATGACCGACGATTTCTGGGTTTTCACGTAAAGAATAATAAGGATTTTTTTCTTCTTTGTGTGTTGCTTTATCTTTTATGAAATAACGTTCAAAAGTCGTCATCGCTCTCTTGCCGAATAGTGAAGAATATTTGCCTGTCCATAAATACCATACTAAATCAGTTGCTAAATCATCTGTAACATCTTTATGGCGGAATGCTTTACGCATATATTTTTCGAATTGATCAAGCAATTGACGGCCAGAATAAAATTCTCCATCAATTTCCATGCCTTCCATTTTGCCGTTTTCATCAATTGGAATACAGCCATGTATAAGGAGATTGCCGTTATAAGGTAAGTAAAGACAACCTTTATCCATTAAGAATGTCATATGTCGTTTTAATTTCTCAGATTCTTGAACAGAAATTAATAATTTATCTATTACTTCTTGTTCTTCTGGCAATAATTTTGCAGGATCTTCAGGGTCTACTGTCACAAAACATGTATCTGTTAAATCATGTGTTTTACCGTGCAATGTATAAGTCAAATTGTCATAATCAACATGTTCTAATACTAATCGATCTTCCATTTCGAATGAAGGACGGCGTTTAATGATTGGAATCTCCAATTTGAACTGTATCATGGCGATGGCTTGGTGAATTTTGGTGATTTGCAGTTGTTCTTGTTCTGATAAATTTGAATCAGAACGTAATTTAGGACGAAATGCCGGATTGTCTCCGTAAAATTTTTCTGCAAGGTTTAACAGCGGACGTATATTGATACCATAAGCATCTTCGACAATGTTTAAGTTATCGTAACGTGCACAAATTCTTAAGATATTGGCTAAACAAACTTTAGAACCTGCATAAGCACCGATCCAAATTGCATCGTGGTTGCCCCATTGGATGTCTACAGAATGGTAATCAATTAAAGTTTCAACGATTTTTTCAGGCTCTGGACCACGGTCATAAATATCACCGACTACATGAAGGTGGTCGACGACTAAACGTTGAATAGTATAAGACATGCCGATGATTAAATCATCTGCTTGTTGTGTCTCGATAATTTGATTCATCAATGTATTGTAATAAGGTGTTTTATTGTCTAAACCGTTATTTTTATAAAGCAGTTCTTCAATAATGAAAACGAATTGTTTCGGCAATGCTTTACGTAATTTAGAACGCGTGTATTTTGAAGCTGAATATAAAATCATTTGAATCATTTGTTCGATAGTTTCTTCATACCATCTATTTAAAGGCTGTTTAGCATCAAAACTAGATTTAACTAATTTCAACTTATCTTCTGGATAATAGATTAAAGCAGTGAAATCACTGATTTCTTGATTGGACATTGTATTTTGGAAAATGTCATTAACTTTAGTACGTACATTGCCTGAACCATTTCTTAATACATGTTGGAAAGAATCATATTCTCCATGTAAATCACTGACAAAGTGTTCAGTGCCTTTTGGCAACTCTAAGATAGATTCTAGACTGATGATTTCTGTAGCGAGTTGTTCTTCGTGATTAAATTTTTCTGCAAGTAAGTCAAAGTATTTATGTTTAAGTTCACGATCTGTGGTCTTCATTTCTTCCTCCTGTGCTTCTATATTAATAGCGCTTACATTTGATTATTGTACTTTTTTATAAAATTTTCAATGGTAGCGGTTAAATTGTTGCAAATTAGTTGCATTAAAAGTAAACGATTTCAAATTTAGGTGAGAATTAGGTAGTATTTTCTATTATCTGAGACAATCTCCTAGAAACATGTGATATTATTATTTTTGAATACAATATTTTTACATCAGGAGGCATTATGACATCACTATTATCTGTAGAGCAATTGAACAAATCTTTCAAAGACAGCACTTTTAAAATAAATAATGTGTCATTTGAAGTGCATGAAGGTGAAATTGTAGCGTTAATCGGCAAGAACGGCTCTGGCAAATCTACTTTGATTCGTATGATTGTGGGTGATTATCCAATTGATCAAGGTAAAATAGAATTTTTTGGTGAAGCGGTGGGTGAGCACCAAACAACTTATAAAAATGATATCAGTGTGGTTTTTGATGCACTTAATTTTCCTAAAAAATTCACAGTTAAAACAATAGACAAGATATTCAATCAATTATATACAAATTGGAATAGTGCAGTATTTTTTGAATGGATTAAAGTATTTGACTTGCCGATGAAGCAAAAAGTCAAATATTTCTCGAGAGGAATGACTATGAAAATATCAATAGCAGCTGCACTTTCTCATCAAAGTCGATTTCTCATTTTAGATGAAGCTACAGCGGGATTAGATGCAGCAAGCCGTGATGAAATACATGAAGAATTAGAGAAATTTGTATATGACGGGAAGCACGCGATTTTTATGACCTCACATATTGCTGAAGATATCAATCGATTAGCGACACGTCTCATCTTTATTAAAAATGGGGAAGTATTACTACAGATTGCTAAGAAAGAATTATTTGAATCGTATGGAATATTAAGTTGTGATGAAAAGCAATTCAGTACTTTAGATAAAGAAAGTATCTTAGCTTATAAAGAGCATTTAGGACAATTCGAGGTCATTGTAAAGAAAGGTGACTTAGAAAATATCAGTCCGATTTCTAGTATAGACGAAGCGAATAAAATCATCTTGAGAGGAGCATCATCATGAAAGGATTGATTATAGGACAGTATTATGCGACTGCAAAAGCACTGATTACCTATTTGATTATATCTATTTTATTAGCAATAGTTGTGAGTTACTTCGGTGGTTCAGGCAGCGATTTTATGTGTTTGTTAATTGTGATGTTGATGGTGTCAGCAGCAACGGATAATTTAAAAAATGAAGCTGAAGCGCAATGGTATAAATTTGCGGTCACACTCCCTGTAAGTCGTAAGCAAATTGTACAGAGTCATTTTCTGTATTACTTGATAACAATGATGATTGGTGTAGGTATCGTAATCATTGCTTTAATAGCGGGTATAATGTTTGGAACTATAGCTGTTGTAAATGCGGTTACTACTTTAGGAATATGTCTGTCAATCGGGTTGTGGGTATTGTTAATGTATCCTTTTACTTACTCTGTGGGTGCGGATAAATCCAATATGATTCAAGTGATTGTAACTATCATCGCACTTGGTTTCTTTTTTGTATTTAATTTTATTTCACTCATTATAGGCGGTTCTATTTATGAATCAGGTGGAGAGGCTATGCAGCATTTAGAATTTGAATTAATTCGCCAGTCTATCTTTATTGTGATTAGTTTGATTGCTGCAGCAGCAGGTTATTTTATAGGATTAAATAAATTCAAGAAAACAAACTTTTAAAAGAAAAACGTATGGACATGCAGTTTTTAAATGAGCATGTCCATACGTTTTTTAATTAGTTTGTATTTGAATTTTTACGGCGTTTTGAAATGAAACGAATGACAAAGATAATAAATAAAACTGCTAAGATCGCTAACATAATTGTTGAATACGTGTGCATAGCGTTTAAGATTTGGTGCCAGTTATCACTAAGTGCTTTCCCTAAATAAATAAGACCAAAGTTCCAAATTGTAGTTCCTAATAATGAAAGAACAGCAAAAGTAACAACATTCATTCGGCTGATGCCAGCTGGAATGGTAATCAATACACGTAAAACAGGAACAAAGCGGCATAAGAAGACTGCAGTTGCACCATACTTTCTGAACCAATCATTGGCACGCTTAATATCTTTACCTTTTAATTTAATCCATTTACCGTATTTATCAACGAAACGATATAGTTTTTCTTCGTTGACTAAGCGACAAATATAATACAAGACAAGTAATCCGATAAATGAAGCGACTGTTGCGACAATCAATAATATCCAAATAGAAATATGTGACTTAGCTGATAACACGCCAGCAAAAGTCAGCACAACTTCTGAAGGGACAAAAGGTAAAATGTTCTCTGAAAGGATGAGGATAAAAATAGCAAGATATCCCCAGCGACTAATAAAATCCGTTAGAATTTGTTCCATTGTTAAAGATGTAACTCCTTATAAATTTTTATTTGAAGAGTGATTATGTAATTTGTAAGGCGAATAAGATACATACGCCGAATTTAATTGTACTAAAGAATAAAGAAAGTTACACATGTTTTGAGGCTGGAAAATAGAAAATACGTCTGAGGATGTAGAAGGTAAAGTGAATTAGATTTATTGATTCATTAATTGAAAATTAATAAATATTCATATTAGAAAAAGATACGGAAAGGTGCTTTCTTAATCGCATGATATTTAAAACAGTACATCTTTTAATGCATCTCCTATGAATTAAAGAAGTTAACACATTAAAACCGACATGCTGACTCGGTCTTATCCTTGATATTGCCTTGTTTGACATGCAAAGTAAATGATTTTGTATATAATATATTGCGCAACTATAAGTTCATATTTTTGTAAAAAAGTTATTGTAAACGATTTCTAAACATGGTAATATTTACTCAAATAACTTAGGTCATATGATGACCTAAGTTATCTTTATTCAGGAAAGTTGGGATATAAATGACTGAAAGAAAGAGTAATGTTCGTTGGTTTTTTGCACTGGCATTCTTTATTATCGGGGTTATCGCTTATATGGACAGATCAAACATCTCCTTAATTGCAGGGCCGATGATGGAAGATTTACATATGACAAAGGCGCAATTTGGATTATTAGCAACATTCTTCTCAGCAGGTTATGCATTAATGCAAGTACCTTCAGGAATTCTTGCTGAAAAATTCGGACCGAAAAAAATGCTGTCAATCGCATTGATTTGGTGGAGTGCATTTACGATTTTAACGGGTGTAGTTAAAAATCATGGCTTATTATACTTAGTACGTTTCTTATTTGGTATTGGGGAAGCACCTATGTATCCAGCCAATGCAGTATTCAACTCAAACTGGTTCTCACGCGGTGAAAAAGGTCGTGCCTCAAGTGCATTGCTTGCTGGTTCGTACTTTGGACCGGTTATTGCACCTGGTGTAACAGTTTTGATTGTTACAATGTTTAATTGGCAAGCTGTATTTTATATTTTCGGGGCTGTCGGCTTTTTAATCGTAATATTATGGGCTATTATTGCGAAAGACTTGCCTGAACATCATAAAATGGTTAATGAAGCGGAAAAACGCTATATTATTGAAAATCGTGATGTTCAAAATGCTGGGGAAAAACAAAGCGCACCTTGGAGTGCATTCTTTAAACACTTCAGCTTCTACGCGATTGCAGTTCAATACTTTGTAGTACAATTTATCGTTGGTTTATTCTTAATTTGGTTACCGACATATGTTATGGAACAATATCACGTAAAATATACTTCTTTAGGTTTATTAGCAGGGATTCCATGGTTAGCAATGCTGCTTTGTATTATGGGATTCGGTGCACTTTCAGATAGACTTTTACAAGCAGGAAAATCTCGTTTTGTAGCACGTGGTTCAATTGCTATTATCGGAATGATTGTTTTCAGTATTGGTCTTTTATTTGCTATTCGAAGCGAAGTCTTAGAAGTGAATATTGCTTGGCTAGCGGTCTGCTTAAGCGGTATGGGTATCACAACTGGTATGAGCTGGGCAGCAGCTGCTGATATTGGCCGTAACTTCTCTGGTACTGTATCAGGCTGGATGAACTTATGGGGTAACGTTGGTGCAATGCTTAGTCCATTACTTGCAGGTATCTTAGCTGATTTAATCGGATGGACTTGGACATTACAATCTTTATTAGTACTTGTAGTTATCGCAATCTTCATGTGGTTCTTTGTAAAACCAGACAGAGCGTTAGTTGCTGAAGAAGATAAACTTTAAAATAAGTTGAATAAGAAGTACCTCATGCAGATTAGCAAAGAAAGGGTTGCTATGTATAGAGGTGCTTCTTTTTGCGTGGTTCAAAATTCGGTTTTTCGGGAACAGTATAAGAAGTAAATAATGTATTTCAAGAAAGGAAGAGCAACATGATTACAGTTATTGCTAAAACAAATGTAAATGATATGAATTATGACAAATATATCAGCTTGACAGGTCAGCTCGTAGTAGCATCCCAAGCCGAAGAAAATAATGTCAGCTACGAACATTATGAGAATACAAGCATTCCGAATGCGTTTGTCTTTGTTGAACAATGGAAAGATAGAGCGGCATTGAATGCACATGTTGAAGCAGATCACTTTAAAGTATATTGGAAGGAAATTACACAACTTTGTATTAACGAACCCACAATTCAGATGTTTGAAGATAGTGATGAAATCAGTTATGAATAATGTATTTTTTTAGTGGGACGATATTCTAAAAAATCATAAAAATGCTATAATAGAAGTATTCATAAACAGGTAAGAAAGAAATTTGTTCCTGCAAATTTAAGATGGATAAGGAGTCTGAGTGTTATGATTTACCAACATGGAACTTTAGGAACTTTGATGGCCGGTATGCTTAAAGGCACAGCTTCAATTGATGAAATGCTAAAACATGGCGATTTGGGTATCGGAACGTTGGATGGATGTGACGGCGAAGTCATTATTTTGGATAATGAAGCATTTCATGCAAATGAGTACGGCGAGTTCAAAAAGCTGAATGGTGATGAAATGACACCTTTTTCAACTGTTACAGACTTTAAACCTAATAAAAAATTTGATATCACAAATTTGATAACTTCAGAAAATTTATTAGATACAATCTTGGTCAGAATGAAAAGTCAAAATTTGTTCTCAGCGGTTAAAATTCATGGCAGTTTCAAAAAGGTACATGTACGTATGATGCCAAAACAAGAACCACCTTACCAACGTTTAATGGAATCAGTTAATCGACAGCCTGAATTGACGTTTGAAACTATTAATGGAACAATTGTCGGATTCTTTACGCCGGAATTATTCCATGGTGTCGGCACAGCTGGATTCCATCTGCACTTTGTAGATCAAGAGCGTACAGTAGGCGGTCATGTTTTAGATTTTGAATTAGAACGCGGTACTGTAGAAATCAATGATGTAGAAACATTTGAACAAAACTTCCCAGTACACGATGAAGAATTTTTAAATGCTGACATTGATTATGAAAATATTGATGAAGAAATTCGTCTAGCAGAATAATTAAAACTTTCAAATATGCAGCTTCCTTTTGTAGGAAGTTGCTCTTTTTTGTGAAATTGAATTTTTTAACAATTATATCCAAGTTTGAAAGGGATGATACAATGGTAACTGATAGATATCTAAGTAAAAGAGAGAGAAAGGGGTCTATATAATGGCTCATTACATAAGTTCACTATTTCGGTTTACACGACAAAATGTGAATTTTAAAAAAGGAACTAGACAATGTCTTTTAATGATGATTCCTTTATTAATCGGCTATTTTGTTGGCCAGTTCCAGTGGGGATTATTGATGGCAACTGGGACATTAACAAACATCTATGTATTCGGCGGTTCAGATAAGTCGAAATTACGAATTGTCTGGTGGTGTGCTGTCGGATTTACACTTTGTATTATTTTAGGAACTATTACAGTACCTATTCCGCTTCTCTTCGGTTTATTACTTCTTATTGTGACGGTAATAGCGTATTACATTTTTAGTGCACTCGAAATTCCAGGTCCTTCATCTACCTTCTTCATTGTGACATTCGCTTTACCTATTAATATGCCAGTTGCTCCAGAAGAAGCTTTAATGCGTGGTTTAATGGTATTTTGCGGAGGTATGTTGACAGTGCTTCTTGTTTGGCTGATGGTTAAATTCCAAAAGAAAAGCGGCGAAGTCAGTGCAGTTGAAAATGAATACCAACTTTTAAAGCAATTATTCCATGATTTTTCTGATGATGAAAAATTTAAAACCACAACAAAACGACTAGTGAGTCAGTTTAAATCAGCCAATAAACAACTGATCACTTCTTCTGGTTCGGGTAAGAAACAATCAAACGAATTACAACGCTTATATTTACTGCACAATAATGCAGAAGGTATTTTCGCAGAAATTCTTGAATTGAAAACAAAAGAAGTGAAAACACTTCCAGATATTTTACTTGAAATGATGGGCTATGTTGCACAAAGTGTAATACAGAATAACTCAACGAAAAACCAAGTGAAGTGGAAAGAAAAAGTAGAATTATCTCCTGATTTTCAAAGACTAGAAAAACAAATTTATCGAACAGATGAAATTTTATATAGTCCAGAAGGACAAATTAAATATGAAGCACAACTGCGCCAACCATTATATGGTAAGCAGTTAATTTATAATTTAACATTAGACTCATTAGTATTCATGAATACAATGCGTTATTGCGTCATTATGGGTATAGCAATCTTTATTGCACTTATGTTCGATTTCGATAAAGCATATTGGGTACCTTTAACTGCACATACAATTCTAATTGGTACGAATACAATCCATAGTATGGAACGTGCAGTAGCAAGAACAATCGGTACTTTTGCGGGTGTTATTACTTTAAGTGTGATTTTAGCATTTCATCCTTCAATGCTAGTCAGTATCTTCATCTTATCTTTCAGTGCAATGTTTACTGAAGCATTAGTAGGGGCTAATTATGCGTTGGCTATGATTTTCATAACTACACAAGTCATTACCTTAAATGGACTGGCTTCAGGGAAATTATCAATTTTAATTGCCTTGCCGCGTATGTTGGATGTAGTGATGGGAGTTGTAATTGCTGTTATTGGATTACTTATATTAGGTCGTAAAAATGCGTCGCAAACTTTACCGATAGCTATCGCAGAAGTTGTACGGTATGAAGCTTCGTTTTTCTATTATCTGTTTTCAAAAAATGCATACATTGCACATCATGAACCAAAGTTCGATGAAATGAAGTTAAGTATTAAATTAAGCAATATGAATGGTATGTATAATAATGCGCATGGTGAATTATTTACAAACACTCAAAAAATCAGCCAATATTATCCAGTAATGTTTGCGTTGGAAGAAATCAGTTTTATGTTATCTAGAGCGCAGCATAACCCGCATCCTGAAACAATAGACGATGTAAATATGGGGCAATACTTGATTGCATTTGAAGAGATTGCATTACATTTTGAAAAAGGTGTACCGATGAAGTTTGGTACAGGATTGCCATCGTTACCTCAATATGTCAATATTCGTTCTTCATTGTTGAATATTCAGCAATATACACGTTTACAAAAATGATCTGATTCTGACAAAAAGTAAAGATTGATTGTATATCAATAGTGGTATATGTGAAGTAATATCAAAATGAAGAGGAGGGCGCTTATGCCTTGGACTTTAGATGATTACCCAAATTCATGGAAAAACCTTAAAGAGTTAGAACGGAAAAAAGCCATTGATATTGGTAATGCAATGTTAGAAGATGGCTACGAAGAAGGGCGTGCAATTCCGATTGCAACTGAGCAAGCAGAAGAATGGTACAAGCATGCGACACCGCAAGAACTAGATGAATTGAAACATAAAGATGTCACTAAACATAAGAAAGATAAAGATGCCAATCCAGAATTAAATGAAAATGATGTAGAAGTTTATAAAGAAGATGGCAAATGGAAAGTACGTACTTATGGTGCTAAACGTGCTGCAGACGATTATGACTCTAAAGATGAAGCGGTAAAACGTGCTGAACACATCGCAAATAACCGGGGCACTAAGGTGCATGTAAAAAAAGCTGATGCATAAAGTTTTTGAAATTACATGATTATTTATATTTAAATGTGGTATAAACTATTTATTGGTTGATTCGTGCCATTCTTTGATGCACGGATCAATAGGGAGCAACAGATAAAAACTGTATTTATCTTAATTGACCTCTTAAAGGGTTACTCAGATGGGAGTGCCGCTTTAAGAGGTTTTTGTATGTAAAATAAAAAAGGAAAATGCCGATACAGCATTTTCCTTTAATAATATGATTAAGCTTGTGTGATATGCCAACCGTATGGTTCAGGCAATTGAGACCAATCTGATTCGAATTCTTCTGTTGTAAGTAAGCAATCATCTAATTCTTTTGTGATTTTTTCTTGGTCTAAATCTGTTCCGATAATAACGAATTGTGTATGACGGTCACCGAATTCTGGATCCCAATTTTCACGAACATCTTCACGTTCATGTAAAATAGCACGTTGTTTTGGTTCTGACATAGCTGCAACCCAGAATGTAACAGGGTGAATTGTTACTGAAGAACCTGCTTGAGACATCAAGCATGCAACATGATTATATTGTGCCAACCATACGATACCTTTTGCACGAACTACTGTGTCCGGCATGTTTTCTAACCAATTATGGAAACGTTCAGCGTGGAAAGGTAAACGACGTTCATAAACAAATGATGAAATACCGTATTCTTCAGTTTCTGGTGTATGTTCAGCGTGACCACCGTTTGTTAATTCTTGTAACCAACCTGCAGAATTACTTGCTTTCTCAAAATCGAATAAGCTTGTATTTAACACATCGCTTAACTCAACTTCTGAATTGACAGTACGGATAAATCTTGCAGTAGGTTGCAATTTACGTAAGATACTTTCTAAACGATCTAATTCTTCTTCTGTGACTAAGTCTGTTTTGTTTAATACGAGCACATCGCAAAATTCTACTTGGTCAATCAATAGGTCAGCGATTGTACGTTCATCTTCTTCACTAGCACCTTGTTCACGGTCTACTAAGAGATCTTCTGATTTAATATCGTTGATGAAACGGTTCGCATCTACTACTGTAACCATTGTGTCTAAGCGGCAAATGCTTGTTAGATCAATACCAAGTTCGTCATCAATATATGAGAATGTTTGTGCCACTGGAACGGGTTCAGAAATACCTGTTGATTCAATGACGATTTGGTCGATACCGCCGCGTTCAACAATACGTTCAACTTCTTTTAATAAGTCTTCACGTAATGTACAGCAGATACATCCATTTGATAATTCGACTAATTTTTCATCAGTTCGTGAAAGTCCCCCGCCTTCCACAACTAAATCTTTGTCGATGTTAACTTCACTCATGTCATTAACAATAACCGCGATGCGTAATCCTTCTCTATTTTGTAAAATATGGTTTAATAATGTTGTTTTACCTGAGCCAAGATAGCCGCTCAGTACCGTTACAGGTATTTTAGCCATAAAAAAATCCTCCTATTTATCTATATGCACATTTGTTAATCGTAATAATTACGATTTATATTGTATAGAAAAAAAGAGAGGGGCGCAAGCGCATTAGAAATTTTTCTACCTTTATATAGTATAAATAGGAGAATATCGAAATAATTTTAAAAATGATAAATTCATTTAGCAGATTCACTCAGTTGTTCTTTTCAAAATATTTCTTTTCCAATAGAAAAAATTTTGTTTAAATCTGAACTCCGTTATAATAAAAGTGTGGAAAGAACGGAGGACATGTTATGTATGTAGAAAGAAGAGAAACATTAAATCTGAATGCACTCAAACGAGATGTACAACGTAATATCTCGAAATTTCAAAGTAATCATTATCAAATAGAAGAACTTGTAGACTTTGTCAGTTTACATCACTTATATGCATCCGCTTTGGAAGAAGTCAGTACGAAACTCAGTATATTAGATAATGATTTCCAAATTCTTTATGAACATAATCCGATACACCATATGGAAAGACGTGTAAAAGAAATCAGCAGCTTGGTACGTAAGTTGGAAATGCGAGGATTACCTGTTACTACAGAGTCAGCACGTGAAAATATCACTGATATTGCTGGTATTCGAGTAGTATGCAATTATTTAGAAGATATAGAAGTAGTGGCTGCATTATTATTGAAACAAGCAGATGTTAAGTTGTTGAAAAGAAAGGACTATGTGGAAAGTCCGAAAGAAAATGGTTATCGCAGTTTACATCTTGTTGTATCGATTCCTGTATTTTTAACAGATAATGTAGAACAGGTACCTGTCGAAATACAACTTCGTACAATCGGGATGGATATGTGGGCAAGTTTAGAACATAAATTGCGTTATAAAAATGCGACGAATACAGAAGTGTATAAAGATACGTTAAAACAATGTGCTGAAGAAATAGAAGAAGTTGAAAATAAGTTGCAGCATATGCATGGAGAAATATTAAAACAGGATTAAGTAATCGATCAGAAGCTGAATTATCATTATGCAATGATAGTCGGCTTCTTTTAATTTGGTCTTCTTTTCAGATATTAATAAATAATATACTTGAAAACCAACCGATAATTGCTAAATAAAAACACTAATATGCACAGAAAAAGCAAAAAAGTTTGAAAAATGCATATTTAATACTTGATTTATGTATATTTATGCGTTATACTTACATATGTAAGGTTGATAAAGCAAATAAATAAAGGTTTTTAATTATTTGACTTTAATTGACCAAAGTATAAATATTCAATGTAAAAAAGAGGGTTATTACACCTTAAATGAAACTTGTTGCAGAATCAATACAATTTATTAAATATGCAACTCAAAATGATTTAAAAAAACTACGAGCGTAAAAAATATTAAATTGGCAAGTGTTTTAGGAATGCAGAAATTGGATATAAATAGAGTGTAACCAACAAGAGAGAGAGATTCATATTTAGTGAATGTTTCTCAGATAAACTAGTGTTACATCTGTACGATATATCAGATTTGCAGCATTCATCACAAGATTTTAACACTCACTCGTTGGCACAGTTAAAAGATGATAATTTCAAATTGTGTCATATGCCACATGAAAACATCAATGAAAAAATATTAAGAAAAGTGTGAAACAGTAATATGAATTAGAAACAGACAGAAATTTGTATTATGGAGTTTCATCAACTAACGGAGGTTATGATTTTATGAATAACGGATTTTTCGGAAATGATTTTGACTCAATTTTCAGAAGAATGATGCAAGATATGCAAAACGCAGATGGAAACAAAAAATATTATATTAATGGTCGCGAAGTATCACCAGAGCAATTGCAACAAATTCAACAACAGCAAAAAGCTCAAGGCGGTCAACCAATTCAAGGTGCTCAACCTGGTCAACCAGGACAAACAGGAGGCGGCCAAGGCGGCGATGATTATTTAGAAAAAATCGGTCGTAACTTAACACAAGAAGCAAAAGACGGTTTATTAGATCCAGTTATCGGACGTGACAAAGAAATTCAAGAAACTGCTGAAGTCTTAAGTCGTAGAAATAAAAACAACCCAATTTTAGTTGGGGAAGCTGGTGTTGGTAAAACAGCTATTGTTGAAGGTTTAGCACAAGCGATTGTTAAAGGTAACGTACCAGCTGCAATCAAAGATAAAGAAATCATTGCAGTAGATGTGTCTGCATTAGAAGCAGGTACGCAATACCGTGGTGCGTTCGAAGAAAACATCCAAAAATTATTGGATAACGCTAAAGAAAGAAAAAATGTTATTTTATTCTTTGATGAAATTCACCAAATTATCGGTTCCGGTTCAACTGGTGGAGATTCAGGAAGCAAAGGCTTATCTGATATTATCAAACCAGCATTAAGCCGTGGTGAGATTTCAGTTATCGGTGCTACTACACAAGACGAATACCGTAACAACATCTTAAAAGACCCGGCGTTAGCTCGTCGTTTCAACGAGGTATTAGTAAAAGAACCTTCAGCTAAAGATACTGTAGAAATCTTAAAAGGTGTTCGTGAAACTTTCGAAAAACACCATAATGTGAAATTACCTGATGAAGTCTTAAAAGCTTGTGTGGATTTATCAATTCAATATATTCCGCAACGTTTATTGCCAGATAAAGCTTTAGATATTTTAGATATTACTGCTGCACACTTAGCTGCTAAAAATCCAGTAGTGGATAAAGTACAAGTTGAAAAACAAATCAAAGAATTAGAAGATAAAAAATCAAAAGCAGTTAGTGAAGAAGCTTATTCTGAAGCAGATAAATATCAAAAAGAAATTAAAGAATTACAAGAAAGCTTAGAAAGCGGTCAAGGCGAAGCTACAACTGCAACTGTACAAGATGTAGCAGCTACAGTAGAACGTATGACTGGTATTCCTGTTTCTCAAATGGATGATAATGATATTGCACGCTTGAAAAACATTTCAAAACGCTTAAAAGGCAAAATTATTGGTCAAGACCAAGCAGTTGAAATGGTATCACGTGCTATCCGCCGTAATCGTGCTGGCTTTGACGAAGGTAACAGACCAATCGGAAGCTTTTTATTCGTAGGTCCTACTGGTGTAGGTAAAACAGAATTAGCTAAACAATTGTCTATCGATTTATTCGGTAACAAAGAAGCATTAATCAAATTAGACATGAGTGAATATATGGACCGTACAGCTGTATCTAAATTAATTGGTACAAGTGCTGGTTATGTAGGTTATGATGATAATTCAAACACATTAACAGAGAAAGTTAGACGTAATCCTTACTCAGTTATCTTATTCGATGAAATCGAAAAAGCGAACCCACAAATCTTAACTTTATTATTACAAGTTATGGATGACGGTAACTTAACTGATGGTCAAGGTAACGTAGTCAACTTCAAAAACACTATTATCATCTGTACTTCAAATGCAGGATTCGGTGATGAAAGTGAAAAAGAACGTGAAGACTTAATAGAAGATCTTAAAAAATTCTTCCGCCCTGAATTCCTCAACCGTTTCGATGGTATCGTAGAATTTACTCACTTAGATAAAGATGCATTACAAGACATCGTGAACTTATTATTAGAAGATGTTCAAAAAACATTAGATAAAAAGGGAATCACAATGAACGTTACACAAGATGCAAAAGATTGGTTAATTGATCAAGGTTACGATGAAGAACTTGGTGCACGTCCATTACGCCGAGTTGTTGAAAGAGAAGTACGTGACCGTATTACTGACTACTATCTAGAAAATACTGATGTGAAAGATGTGAAAGTCACATTAGAAGATGACAACATCTTAATCAATGGTGAAAAAGTAGATTCATTATAAGATAAATGATAGAGATATCATAAAACATCCTAAATAGCTTATAATATAGCACCTCGTTTCATTCCATAGAGAATGAAGCGGGGTGCTTTTTATTTGTGCTGAAAGAGGGTACAAAAAGGTATATGAAAAAAGTTATAATAAAAATTCAATGTTGTAGTAGAAAGAGGTTACATCATGTTTATTTTAAATATTATTATCGTCCTCATTCTATTTTTATTAACAGGATTCCTGTCAGGACGTTATCAGGATAAATATCTGTTTGCGAAATCTTTTCTGCTCAGTATCGCTATGGTAATTTCAGGATTTGTTTCATTAATCATTTCAGGATTTATCGTTTATTGGTTACTGATTCGACTACTTGGAGATCGTAGCAGTATCTTTGTTTTAGGCATTATCATTATATTATTTGCGGGTATCATGAACTATTTTGTAGTACATCAACTTGTGAAATGGAATGGTTATAATGAAATGCTTGTTGCTATTTTAGAGTATTACATACAATGGACAACTATCTTTTTCACACTCTATCAATTTTTAACATCCAACCATCAAAATCTTAAGAGTATCGCCAAACTTGAAATATCTACTGATACATTAGATTTGAACCTCATGAATATTATTATTTTACCTGTCTTACTAATCAGTTGGATTGCACTGGCGATGGTGCGTTTATATATCAAAGACCACAAGTGGGCAGAAGAAGAAAGCCAAGAGGAAGATGAAAAAAACAAAGAGGATGACACAGATTCAGAAAAAGAAAATTCTGAAGAACAGCCAAGTTGATAGAAGTAACCACCGTATCAATTAAAGGATTAATTCTAATATTGATACGGTGGTTTTTTCTTTTTTAATTGCTTTCTTTTTTCATAGCATCAGCTATTTCAGGATTTTCTTTAGACAAGTGTTGAATGATATTTTCATAATCAGCAGCAGTGCGGTTTTGACTTAATTTGTTAGCAGCATATACTTCAGTAATTTCAATTCGAAAACCTACCACTCCATGAATTTGTTTCAATGTATCATCAGACATGTTTTCCCACCGTGCACCATCTTTTTTCTCAAAACGTTTTAATAAGGTGATTAAATCTTCTTTGACTTCATCTTCATCTAATAAAAAAGGTCTACCGTATAATTGTACGCTTTGATAATCCCATGTCGGCACATCTTCATCACTATACCAAGTTGAAGAAATATAAGCGTGTGGTCCTTGGAAAATCAAAAGAACTTCTTCATTATCGTCCAATGATTTCCATTGTTCGTTTCCTTTTGCGAAATGGCCGGTAATGATAAAACGAGATGTATCCGGTTGAATTAATAGAGGTAAATGTGTCGCTAAAGGTTTATGATTTTGATTGTTTGAAACAATCGTAGCGAATGGATGGGTATCGATAAACTGTTTGATTTTTTCTACATCGTGCTCTTGATAATGTTTTGGAATATACATTTGTATCGCCTCTCAATCTTCCTTTATTATTCCTCTTTTTATGAAAATTAATGTAAGCGGTTGCAATTATTGGTACTTTGTATTAATATACTTGTATACAAGTATGTCGAAGCAAGGGGCTGGATTATTAATGGGAGAAAATTATCCGAAACAATGGATGGAAGGTATGACAACAGGGGAGAGAGTTGCGGCTGAGTTACGTCTGCAGATTGTAGAAGGAAGTATTGAAGCTGATGCTTGCTTGACTGAAAATCAAGTTGCTAAAAAATTCAATGTCAGCCGTTCTCCTGTTCGTGATGCTTTTAAATTATTGAAACAAGATCAATTAATTTGTTTAGAACGTATGGGTGCTGATGTACTTCATTTTGGAGAAGGTGAGCGCCGTGAGATATATGATTTGCGTATCATGATGGAGTCTTTTGCTTTTGCGAAAGTTAAAAGCGATGAAAGAATCCAATTAGCTAAAGAAATGCGCAAACACTTAGAAATGATGAAAGTTGCTGTGCAATTTCAAGATGCAGAAGCTTATACAGAGCATGACATCAAGTTCCATGAAGTATTGATTTATGCAACACAACATCGATATCTGCTCAGCAGCTGGAATAATTTAAAGCCGTTGATGCTGTGTTTAATATTATTATCGATGAGAAAAAGAATGCGTGAAGAACCAGAAGATTTTGAACGTATTCACCATAATCATGAAGTATACGCAGAAGCGGTGGAACAAAATAATGTCTCGCAATTACAAGAAGCGTTCCATTTGAATTTTGATGATGTTGGAGATAATATTGCTGGGTTGTTTTATAGATGATTTTTAATATTTAAGGAGGAAAACTCATGAAATATATGATTGGGGTCGATGTCGGAACAACGAGTACAAAATCAGTTTTGTATGATGAAAATGGGCAATTCTTACGTAAGCACAATATTGGTTATGATATGAATACGCCAGATGTCGATACTTCTGAGGAAAATCCAGATAAAATTTTTGATGCAGTTTTAATGACAATCAAAGCAGTGATTCGTGAAGAAAGAATAGCAGCAGATGATATTAAATTGATTTCGTTCAGTGCACAAATGCATAGTTTGATTGCGATGGATAATGAACAAAGCTCTCTTACCGAAAGTATCACATGGGCAGATAATCGGGCTAGTCGCTATGCAGATATAATTCGCGATGAACATCAAGGGCATGAAATATATAAACGTACAGGTACACCGATTCATCCGATGTCGCCATTATCAAAGATATTCTGGATGAAACATGAAAAACCAGAAGTTTATAATAATGCGAAAAAATATATCGATATAAAAGGTTATATTTTATATCAACTATACGGAAAATATGTCATGGATTATTCTATCGGATCAGCAACAGGAATGATGAATTTAGAATCATTAAGCTGGGACTATGATGCATTGAAATTATTAGGCATTACAAAAGAACAATTGCCTGAATTAGTACCAACAACACACATTATGACAGGCATGAAACATCGTTATTCTAACTTGTTAGGTATTAACCCAGACACACCAATTATTGTAGGTGCAAGTGATGGTGTTTTATCTAACCTTGGCGTAAATAGTTATAAACAAGGTGAAGTAGCAGTAACAATCGGTACTTCTGGAGCTATCAGAACAGTTATTGATCATCCGCGTACAGATGAAAAAGGGCGTATCTTTTGTTATGTCTTAACAGAAGACCAATATGTTATTGGAGGTCCTGTTAATAACGGCGGTATCATTTTAAGATGGTTGCGCGATGAACTCTTAGCAAGTGAAGTAGAAACAGCAAAACGTTTAGGTGTAGATCCATATGACGTCTTAACAAAAATTGCAAGCCGAGTTGAACCAGGATCTAAAGGATTAATTTTTCATCCTTACTTAGCTGGAGAACGGGCACCTTTATGGAATGCTAATGCACGTGGTTCATACTTCGGTTTAACACTCGCTCATAAAAAAGAACACATGATACGTGCGGCACTTGAAGGCGTACTATACAACTTGTACACCGTTTATCTTGCTTTAATAGAAGTAATGGGTGAAACACCTACAGCGATTAAAGCAACTGGCGGTTTCGCGAAAAGTGAAGTATGGCGTCAAATGATGGCAGACATTTTTGCGACAGATGTTATAGTTCCTGAAAGTTATGAAAGCTCATGCTTAGGGGCATGTGTACTTGGTTTGAAAGCACTTGACGAGATTGATGATTTTTCAATTATTGAAGAAATGGTCGGTACTACGCATGCGCATGAACCAAATCAAGAAGCTGTAGAAACATATCAGCAATTAATTAGTATCTTTATTGATTTAAGTCGCTCTCTTGAAAGCCAATATGCTAAGATTGCCGACTTCCAACGTCACCATTTATAAAATTTAATAAATTAAATGAGTCTGAAAGATAAGAACATCAGTTAAAAAGCTGGTGTTTTTATGGGAGTTCAATGTAAACGCTTCCTATATTTAGGCGCAGTCACATGAAAGTGAGGAAAAATTATGTTTGGAGAAATATGGCCACTGATTACAGTGGTAATTGGTATTTTAATCTTATTAGCATTGATTATATTATTGAAATTAAACACGTTTATTTCATTGATTATCACCTCAATGATTACCGCAATTTTACTTGGAATGCCATTAGATAAAGTTGTAGAAACCGTTGAAAAAGGAATGGGCAGTACACTTGGTCACATCGCGATTATCTTCGGTTTAGGTGCAATCTTAGGTAAGTTGCTTTCAGATGGCGGCGGTGCGACACGTATCGCGGATACATTGATTAATAAATTCGGAGAAAAAAATGTGCAATGGGCTATGGTTATTGCAGCATTTGTGATTGGTATCGCGTTATTCTTCGAAGTAGGACTAGTATTATTAATTCCACTTGTATTTACACTCGCAAAACGTACGAAAGTATCACCACTTAAAATCGGTTTGCCGATGATTACAGCATTATCTGTAACCCACGGTTTCCTACCGCCGCATCCTGGTCCGGTAGTAATCGCTAAAGAGTTACATGCTAATTTAGGTCAAGTATTACTGTTTGGTATCATTATCGCAATTCCAGTTACGATTATTGCTGGTCCATTATTTGGTAGAATTGCCCCGAAATTAACACCAACAGCTTATACACGTGAAGGTGATATTTCTTCATTAGGTGCACAAAGAGAATTTAAACCTTTTGAAATGCCAAGTTTTGGAATCAGTGTTTTAACAGCAACATTGCCTGTTATTTTAATGTTGATTGCGACAATTGTACAACTCGCAACAGGTTCAGTTGACGGCGGAAAAAATATTATTGAAAAAATAATTTACTTCATCGGAACGGCAGATACAGCTATGTTAATTGCAGTATTATTTGCAATGTTTACAATGGGTGTTAAACAAGGACGTAAAAACAAAGAAATTATGACTTCAGTTACAGAAGCAATCTATCCAATCGGTATGATGATCTTGATTATCGGTGGCGGCGGTACTTTTAAACAAGTACTTATCGACGGCGGTGTTGGTGATACGATTGCTAAAATGTTCGAAGGTTCTACAATGTCTCCAATCTTACTTGCGTGGATTGTAGCAGCAGTATTAAGATTAGCACTTGGTTCTGCAACTGTTGCAGCGATTTCTACAACAGGTATTGTATTACCATTACTTCAAGCAAGTGATGTGAATGTAGCGCTTGTAGTACTTGCTATCGGTGCAGGTAGTGTTATTTGTTCTCATGTTAATGATGCAGGTTTCTGGATGTTCAAAGAATACTTTGGTTTAACGGTCAAAGAAACATTTTTAACTTGGTCACTTTTAGAAACTGTCATTTCAGTTTCAGGTATTATCTTTATTCTATTTATCAGTTTATTTGTTTAAACTCAGTTTTCGGCAGCTACGGCTGCCGATTTTTTTGTTATAGTGAAGGTACTAGGAAGAAAGGTGGCAGACAGATGACAAAAACTGTTTTAACTGAAGGTGTTTCTCAGATTGCGCAAACCATTATACAATCATTTTCAGAAGCAGAAAAATCATTAACAGTATTGGTGGATGCTTCAATGCAGCCAACTATTTCGCTTCCTCATATTACGTATCAACCTATTGATTGGATGGATGCAGAGGAGTGGAAATATCAACTTAGAGATACGGATAATATTATTTTTAACGTGCATACTAAAATGTTCAATAGCAGTTTATGGCATGGTCGGCGTTCAGATTTAAGACGTTTAATAAGTAAGTTTGTAAATCTCTGTCACTCTGCCGATATCATAGAATTGAAAATGAAAAAAGAGAAACCGGTATTTGAAAATGCAACCTATTATGAACTTCCAAAATCCTATTTTTATAGTAATTGCAACGTTCACACAGAAGCTGCTTCTTCATTGCAATCGATGAACGTAGAGTCTCAAGATTCAGTTTCTAAATTGCTGGTTGATTATGCAAAATATTTACAAAAGGTGACATTAGGTTTAATAGAAGTACGTGGTTTACCGCAAAACTATAATATCTATGCAAAAGGGTTAAAACGTCCGCTAATTGCGATGCAGCCAGAATCAATGGATATTATAGATGGGATAAGATTGCGTATTTTACCTGAGGGTCTATTATCTAAAAAGGTATCTCATTCTTTAATGTCATTCTTCTTTATAAAAATAAGCCGAACGGAACTGCAAACTTTTCTTTACCGTTTTGAGTCATCATTACCATGGTGGTTATACATGGGGACTCAAGCATTGATTCATGATATTGTAATGGCTGGTTTTAAAAGAGGGTAAAGCAAGTACATAACATAGAAATTCAAAGCATATTACTTTTTAGAAAGAGAGGGAATTAGTGGTATGAATGCGCGTCATTTTGATTTGTTGAAGTTATTAGTGGAGTATAATACAGAAAGCCCTCCTGCACGTAATACTGATCCGTTACAAGATGAGATTCAAGCTTTTTTGGAAGATAATGGATTCGAAGTAAAACGCCGTAAAATGTATGATAACGACAGTATTGTAGTCGGTGTTTTAAAGGGAAAAGACCCAAAAGCACCTAAACTGATTTTAAATGGACATGTTGATGTCGCAAATGTAGAAGATACAAAGCATTGGACATATGAACCGTTTGAGTTAACTGAAGTTGATGATTGGCTATATGGACGCGGCGTGAGTGATATGAAAGGCGGCGTTGCATCACTTTTTTATGTGTTGGAACGTTTGAACCTTGAGGGCATTCATCCTGAAGGAGATATCATAGTGCAATCTGTAGTAGGCGAAGAAGTTGGTGAAGCAGGTACAAAGTATGCTTGTGAAATGAGCCCTAAAGCAGATTTGGCACTAGTGATGGATACAAGTGATAATCAAGCACTTGGCCAAGGTGGTGTCATCACTGGATGGATTACGGTGCAAAGTAAAGAAACTGTACATGACGGTGCACGCACTCAAATGGTACATGCAGGCGGAGGTTTGTATGGTGCAAGTGCTATTGAAAAGATGGCCAAAATTATTACGGCATTGAAAGAACTGGAACAGCACTGGGCTGTGATGAAATCTTATCCTGATATGCCTTCTGGTGCCAATACAATTAACCCGGCAGTGATTGAAGGCGGACGTAACCCAGCTTTCATTGCAGATAAATGCCGTTTATGGGTGACGGTGCATTTCTTACCGAATGAGGATTATCATGAAGTCGTGACGGAGATTGAGGATTATTTAAATCGGGTGGCTGCAGCGGATGTCTGGTTACGTAATAATCCATTGCAATTTGAATGGGGCGGTACTTCAATGATAGAAGATCAAGGTGAAGTCTTCCCAAGTTTTACATTACCGCTTGAGCATCCTGGCTATGCAATGTTAGAAAAAGCACATGAAGCGGTTCATAAAGAACCATTAGTTTCTGGTATGACAACAACTGTAACAGATGGCGGTTGGTTAGCTGATTTTGGTATACCTACTATTTTATATGGACCCGGAAGTTTAACAGAAGCACATAGTGTGGATGAAAAAGTAGAGAAGGAAGAGTTGGCTCAATATAGTGAAGTCCTTTATGACTTCTTGAAAAATTGGTATAAGAATCCCGAAAAATAATAAATAGAATATAAAAACAAGAAGCTGACCTAATATCTGGGGTTAGCTTCTTTAATGTTTAAAAATAAAAACACCGACCTGATTTAACAAGTCGGTGAATAGTAACATTAAATATTATCTTAGCGATTGCTGTTAAATGAATTTTTTAAACGTGAAATCCAACCTCGTCTTGGACGTGACGGTTTTTGTGGACGATTTTCAATAACAGGTGTTTCGTGTTTTATAGATTTTGCACGTTCAATGGCTTCATGCATCATATAGAGTTGTGAATTCAACGGCAATTGATTATTGTTCACATAATGATAAACACCGTTTTTGTCTTGATAACGTCCTTTTTGATTATCAGAGAGTTGTAAATTCAAGAATTTCAACAAGCGTTCTCTAATTTTTTGATTATGCACAGGGAATAAGATTTCTACACGTTTAATCATGTTACGTGTCATTGCATCCGCAGATGATAGATAGATTTTTTCATCGCCATTATTATGGAAATAATAAATACGTGAATGTTCTAAGAAACGACCTACAATGCTGACTACTTCTATATTCTCACTTACGCCAGGAATACCTGGTTTCAAGCAGCAGATACCACGAATAACAAGTTGAATCTTAACGCCTGCTTGTGAAGCTTCAAATAATTTCTTGATAATCGTTTTATCTGTTAAAGAGTTCATTTTCATAATGATATGACCATTACCATGCTCTTTGTGATTTTGAATTTCAGTATCGATACGTTCTACGAATACGTCACGAATATCAAATGGTGCCACAATCAATTCATTATAATGAGGTTTTAATGAATAACCGCTAAGGTAGTTGAAGAAGTTGATTGCATCTTCAGCAATACCTTTATCAGTAGTGATAATACCCATATCTGTGTATATTTCAGCTGTTTTGTCATTATAGTTACCTGTACCTAAATGTACGAATGGAACTAATTGACCTTTTAATCGCTTAACAACTAAAGTGATTTTACTGTGTGTTTTTAAGTGTGTCATACCATAGATAACGTGACATCCGGCATCTTCCAGCATACGTGCCCAGTGTACGTTGTTTTCTTCATCAAAACGCGCTTTCAATTCTACAAGTACTGTGACTTGTTTGCCTTTTTCAGCAGCATTTTTCAAACTCTTGATGATAGGGGAATCTTTACTTACTCGATATAACGTTTGTTTGATTGCGATTGTATTCGGGTCTTCAGCAGCTTCGCGAATAAAGTCTACAATTGGTTCAAATGATTCATATGGGTGATGGAAAAAGATATCACGTTTTAATGCTAAATCAAAAATATTATTATAACCAAGTGAAGCAGGGACTTGCGGTGTATAAGGGTCATAACGCAAGTTACTTAATTCTGGTGTTAATCGACCAACTAAGCCGAATAGCATTGTTAAATCTAAAGGACCGTCTACAAAATAAACGTCATTATCATGAATTTCTAATTGTTCTTTCAACTCTTGAATATCGGCTTCATTTGCATTACGTGCATCAACTTCAAGGCGCACAGCTGAACCACTTTTACGCATTTTTAAGAAACGTTCAATTTCAATTAATAAGTCCTCAGCGCCATCTTCATGGATTGTCAAATCAGCATTTCTAGTGATTCTGAATGTAAATGTGTTACGAATATCGTAACCTTGGAAAAGATATTCGATAAAGTAATCAATTACATCTTCTACCATTAAGACATATTGCTTTCCGTCCTGCTTCATAATCATAAAACGATCAATCAACGATGGAATTTGTACAATAGCAGTATTAATAGAATCATCTGTATCTAATTCAACGAAGATGTTTAAACTTTTATTAACCAATTTAGGGAAAGGATGGTACGCATCAATGCCGAGTGGTGTAAGAGTCGGCAAAATGTTGTCTCTGAATTCACGTTCTAATTGTTCTTGTAACGCTTCATCTAAATTTTCAGGTTTTGTTGTGATGACATCATATTCTTGTAAATCTTTTGTAAGTTCGTTATAACGTTCATATTGTAAATCTACTAAGTTTGCGTTTTTCTTTTTAATGGCGTCTAATTGTTCTTTTGGCGTCATTTGAGATTTATTTTCCGGTTTATTAAAGTTCATTTTAACTTGGTCTTGCAAACCGGCAACACGAACGATGAAAAATTCATCTAAATTAGATGCGAAAATCGCAATGAAATTTAATTGTTCCAATAAAGGATTTGTTTTGTCACTAGCTTCTTGTAATACACGATAGTTGAAATCGAGCCAGCTTAACTCTCGATTGTTATAGTATTCTGGTTTGTTGATGTCTTTTTCGACGACTTGATTTTGCATAATGGCCACCCCACGGTAAATAAATAGACTGTTTGTATATTAATTTAAAGAAAATTAAATGATAATTATCGTTGTTGTATGTTCTAAGATGTTAATTGTTTAAAATTTAATAGTTCGACGGATGATGAAATACAATTTAATGTAAAAACGAAATGTTTGTGCTTATGTTCAATTTTTTTCATATACATCCATTAGTACATTAACATAGAAATGTTAAGATTTTGTAAAGTTAATGGATACTTTTGATTTTAAAACTTTCTCTAAATGTTTCTTTTGTCGATTCGCTTGATATTCTTCAGCAATTGGATTGCCTGTATGATATGCATTGAGAATATAGTTATCTTTATCTTTCTTTTCAAGTTCAACGCGTTTAACAGGATTTGTATGGGAAACATTTAAAGCATCAATAAATTTAATGATACCGCCTAATGATTGTAAATCGCTTAGTTCATCACTATCGAGCCAGCCAGTTTCATTATTGTAGAATTTTAATAATGTTTTATTTTTAAAGCTTGCCATCATTGCGAGCTTAACACGGTCGTGATGATTAAAACCGTCAATCATTGAATTGGAAATGATGTAATAAGTATGTTGAGATCCTGAATCTGAATCAATAAATCGTCCTAAATAATAAACATAGGCAGCTTGTTCAAATAGTCGTTTTTCCTTATCTGATAATGCAATTTTATCTATTGCTGTCAGTTGTTCGAGCAAGTCGCGTGCAAGTACAACGCGCTGTTGTGCACCACTTTGTTCATGTTTATAGGCATTTGATAATTGGAAAAGTGCACGATCTTGAACATTGAAACGATCAAAGGCATCTGGATACTTTTCATTTAGATGGTGCATCACATAACCTTCACGCAAACCTTTTCTAGAAAACGTAAATTGTGTTGCTTCCACTTGCTTGAATAATGCTTTGAAGACAGCAACAGCAGGTAAAATAATATCAACACGATCTCGGCTTAACCCATCCAAATTAGTTAATTCATCACGAGAACTGTCTTTGATAAGATTGAATACTTGGTCTAAGTCTTTTCCTGTCATTGAATAGCAATGTACGCCGCCAATAGGATAAGATACTTCAGATTGATGAATTCGAGCAGTATTACGTGCAGAACCGCCTACGCCGACTAATGCTACTTCTTGATTATTAATCCAACTCAATGAACTGAATTCTTTCTCCAAGAATTTCTGCATTTTTTTAATAGCATCCTTATCATCATGCGCCGCATCCCCAAAAAATTTACGTGTTAATGTAACAACACCAAATGGGAAGCTGTGTGAATGGATAAGTTCTTTATCTTTAAATAATGTAACTTCAGTAGATCCGCCGCCAATATCTACAGATAATCCATTTTCGATATCAGTAGAGTTGATGATGGCATAAAAACCATAGAAAGCTTCATCTAATTCAGGTACTATTGAGATTTTAATACCCAGTTTTTTCTTAGTTTGTTTTAAAATATCATCACGGTTTTTCGATTGACGAATTGCCGCAGTTGCAATTGGATGCAGTTCATCTACTTTATATGCATCCGCTACTTTTTTAAAACTCTCTAAGGAATCAATTAATACATCAATTCCTTCTTGATTCATAGTCAAATCATCTTCTAAATATTGACTAAGTCGTGCTGGTGTTTTAATATTTTGTATTTCTGAAAGACCTGTTTCTTTATCATATTCAAAGACAACAAGTCTGATGGTGTTGGAACCGATGTCAATTAAACCAATGCGTTTCATAATAACCCCCTCAGATTGCTTGGAAGGAGCTAGCATGCGATTGAAAAATTTCTTTGCCGGAAATATCATAGTTTTCTAACTCCTTCTTTGGAAAAATGTAATCGCTTAATGCCTTGTGCGACAAGAGGAAATCACATCTTTACTTCACTTTAATTTTATCACAAAGTGCAAGTTTGCACATTATTTGTATAGACTAAAATTAGACATTAATGCACTTTTTACTGAGAAAAATAATTGGTTGATTTTAAAAATTGAGATATAAATAGTGAGGTTATAAAAGTTTATTTACATCAATGATGATATAATACATGTATATAATTAAAATTGAGAAAGAGGTTAGCGGACATGAAGCGAAGCATCCTTGCAATAGCAATGTTGATAGCTGGTATTTTCTTACTGGCAGCGTGCGATAAAGAACAATCGAAAACCTATGAAGGAGACCTTCAAGGAGCAGAAGTTATTACTACACTCACTTATAAAGGTGATAAAGTAATTAAACAATCAAGTATCATGACAATAGATTACGATACGAATGGCGTTTCCAAATCAGATGCTAAGAAAATTTTAAACAAACAAGAAAAGATATTTAAAGGCGTTGAAGGTGTTACTTATAAAAAAGAAATTAAAAAAGACAAAGCGATTCAAAAAGTGGATATTGATTATGAAACTGGCAATGTGAAAAAAATGACTAAAAAATTAGGTATTACCGGTCCGGCAAAAGGCGAAGATTATGTCAATGTGAAAGATGTAGAACGTGCAATGAAAAAAGCTGGATTTGAGGAAAAGAAACCGTTGAAAGACAATGATTAATAAAATATTAAAACTGCAGTAAATTATTGGAAAATGATATTCTGCAGTTTTTTTAATCGTTTTTTAAAGCATCATAACAGACTGTTAATATTGTACTTTTGTTTATATGGTATAATTTGACTTCGAAGTATACATAAGTATGATTATTTCTCTGAAACGAAAAAATTCATGCTCATTTGATAATAGAGGTGAAAACATGTCGGATCAATTTACAAATAAAGAACATATAAAGCAGCCGTTGTCTAACGATCCATTTGACTCAACTAAAATCATGAAGCGAGATTTTTGGCTGATACCGCTGTATATTGTTCTTTTAAATATCGTGCCGTTCTTATTAATTTTACCGGTATGGATGTATGAATCATCTATACATTCTCATATTTCTAAAACGACACAATCTTTTATTTTGACAATTGGTACTGTTTTAGGCGAACTGATTTTATTATTTATATTCTATTTAATGCATCGTAAGTATCTTATTCCACTTGCTCTTAAAAGGTTCTCGCAAGCAAAGAAATACATATTGATAGTTATTTTGGCTTATATTTCAATGATGGTAGTAACAGCTGGTTACGATGCGTTAATGAGATTATTGCCAAAAGCTTACCAATTTACCGAGACACAAAACCAGATGCTTATATTAAAAATGTTTGATAATCCAATGGCTTGGCCAGTTTTATTTATAGATATTGTGATATTAACACCATTTGTGGAAGAATTGCTTTTTCGTCATCTTATTATTCATGAACTTGGTAAAAAGATTGGTTTTATTACAGGTGCAGTAATTTCAGCGTTAGTCTTTGCTTTTGTACACGTGATGAGTGCCCATTCACCATTTGAATATGGGGTATATCTCATCATGGCAATTGCATTAGTCTATGTTTATATGAAATCAGGTGAAAACTTAGCGGTCTCTATCTCGCTGCATATGCTGATTAATTTAATAGGGTTCATTTCGATTATAGTTCAATATCTTAATTAAAAAATAACTGCTGATATCTAAATTAGAGGTGTCAGCAGTCTTGTTTTTGGGTATTATAAAGTTTCGCAACACAAAATTAAAAAACAATAATATTACCTATGGTATAATTATTGAAATTTACATCAAGAGGTGAACATCATGATAAATAACCCATTCGATTCTCCGAAAGTCATGAAACGAGACTTTGGGCTGATTCCATTGTATTTTCTATTGCTTAACGTTGGCCAAATTATTGTATTGGGCATTGGCCTGATTGTCATAGAAACATTCCACATGAAAATTCCACATAACGGTAATGCAATTGCGAGCAGTTTTGGCGACATTATTAGTTTTTCGTTGTTATTTTATATTTTTTATAAGATGCACCAACACTATATCATTCCGATTGTCCTTGAACGGATTAAGCAAGCGAAAGCCTATATCTGGCTCGTTATTATTACCTATATAGTCTACTTGATTGTAGATCACGCTTACTCCTATGCTTTGCAATTTTTGCCGAAACACTATCAATTCGAAGAATCACAAAATCAAACAATGATTATTGAACAATTTAATACACCATGGTTGTGGCCAGTACTCTTTTTAACTACTGGGATACTGGAACCGATTGCCGAAGAATTAATTTTTCGTCATGTATTGATACATGAATTGGGTAAGAAGATTACCTATATCGGAGCAGCTATTTTATCAACACTGTTTTTTGCGGTGTTACACTTGCATGCGGGTTCGTCGCCTTTTGAATTTATTCCTTATTTATATGCCGGTTTCTTTATAGTATTTGTCTACTTTAAGTCAGGGAAAAATTTAGTGGTCTCCAGCATGCTGCATATTCTCAACAATAGTGTAGTTGTATTAACTATCATCTATCAACAACTGTTTCATTAAACTGATGTGCTCTAAATTGTCATATTTTTCAAAATCTAAATATGTTAAATTGGATAGGAAAGGGAATAGATAGGTATTGTGTTAATACACTTTTCCAATGTACTAGAAAAGGGGCAGAAACGATGACTACTATATTAGAATTAAAAGACGTCTGCTATAAAGTAGATAAACGTCTGATTATTGACCACATTGATTTAACAGTTAAAGATGGTGAAAAAATAGCTGTGGTGGGACCATCTGGAAGCGGTAAAAGCACACTCTTTCATTTATTAAATAATTTAATCAGTCCGACTGATGGAGAATTATTTTATAAAGGAAAAGCTTATAAAGACTACCAACCAGAATCGTTGCGCCGACAAATCAGTTATATGCCGCAATCAACAGAATTATTCGATACGACAATAGGTGAAAACCTAGCATTTCCCGCACTGGCTCGAAATGACAAATTTGATTCAGCACGTGCTAAGAAATTATTAGCTAGTTTCGGATTAGGTGATTATAAGCTTGATACGAATGTAGAATTTTTATCAGGGGGAGAGCGCCAACGTATTTGTCTGGCTCGTCAATTGATGTACATACCAGATGTTCTGCTTCTGGATGAAGCAACGAGTGCACTGGATGCAGACAACACGGAAAAAGCAGAAGATGCGATTTTCAGCTTAGCCAAAGATGAAGGCGTTTCGGTAATGTGGATTACACATAGTTATGACCAAAGCATGTCCAACTTTGATCGCCGTATTGATATTGTCGATGGCAAAATTAATAAGGATAATAAGGGGGACATTGATGTATGAGTACAACAGCTCTATGTATTTCGGCAATGCTCTTGATTATTCCAATCGCCATCTCTATTAAAGAGAAATTGCATATTGCTAAAGAATTAATTGTTGCTTCAATCAGAGCAGTCATTCAATTAGTGATTCTTGGTTTTATATTACATTTTATTTTTGACTTGAATTCACCATGGATATTAATTCTTTTCGTGTTAGTGATTATAGTTAACGCATCTTGGAATACAATCGGCCGTGCTTCTAAAATCATGCACAATGTATTCTGGATTTCTTTCATAGCAATATTCATAGGTACTGCATTGCCATTAATTGTTATTGTGGCAGCAGGAGCAATCAAGTTTACAGGGAATGAATTAATTCCAATCGCAGGTATGCTGGCAAATAATGGTTTAATCGCTATCAACTTAGCATATCAAAACTTAGACCGTTCATTTGTAAGAGAGTACGGTACAATCGAATGCAAGCTTTCATTAGGGGCTTCACCGAAACTTGCTTCAAAATCAGCTGTTCAAGAAAGCATTAAACTCGCTATTGTGCCAACAATCGATTCAGTTAAAACATATGGTTTAGTTTCTATTCCAGGTATGATGTCAGGATTGATTATCAGTGGTGTGGATCCGCTTCAAGCCATCAAATTCCAATTGCTTGTTGTTTTCATCCATACAACTGCAACAATCATGTCAGCATTAATCGCAACATATTTAAGTTACAAACAATTCTTTAACAATCGCGACCAATTAATCGGCAGCATGTTAGATGAAAATGAAGAATAAATACATTAAAATACTGGGATTCGGAAATGCAGGATAGTTTATTCTGCATCCCGTTTTCCCAGTTTTTCTATGTTTGAAAACAAATGAATTATGATACACACCTTACATTCTTTGCAAATTTCAATTATAATAGATAGGTTGAATTTACAAAATAATATTAAAATGAAAGGAGTGAAAGGCCATGTCATTCATGCGTATTGTAACCTTTATTATCAGCGTCTTTATTGTTGGAATGGTGGAAATGATGGTTGCTGGAATTATGAATTTAATGAGCCATGATTTGCATGTTTCTGAAGCATGGATTGGTCAATTGGTAACATTATATGCTGTGACTTTTGCAGTATGCGGACCGATATTAGTTAAAATAACGAATCGATTTAATGCCAAATCAGTTTTGTTATGGACGATTGTAGTGTTTGTGTTAGGTAATGCTATGATTGTGGTGTCACCGAATTTTGCAACTTTAATAATCGGACGAATTATTTCATCTGCAGCAGCTGCATTAATTATTGTGAAAGTATTAGCGTTGACTGCGATGCTGACTGCACCTGAACATAGAGGGAAAATGATTGGAATTGTTTATTCAGGATTCAGCGGTGCTAATGTATTAGGTGTACCAATCGGAACAATACTCGGCGGTTGGTTAGGTTGGCGTGCTACCTTCGTATTCATCATTGTCATTAGTGTATTAGCAGCCGGCTTAATGATAAGATACTTGCCAACTCCATCAGAACTCTCATTTGTCTCAGAAGGGCAAGAGAACGGACAGACGCCGCAATCTAAAATTTTGAATCGCAAAGAAGTGATGAAGTATTTAACAATAACTTTCTTATTTCTTACAGCGAACTCCATTACATTCGTATATATTAATCCATTAATGCTGTCTAATGGACACGACTTGAAATTTGTATCATTTGTATTATTAATTAATGGTATTGCAGGGACATTAGGAACATCAATGGGTGGTTTCTTGGCTGATAAATGGTCAAGTAAAACTTGGCTTTTAACAGCGACAATAACATTTTCTGTCGCATTAGCAGTCATTAACTTTTTCTTGTCTGCATCTTGGATGCTTATCATTATCATCTTTATTTGGAATATAATGCAATGGAGCACTAATCCTGCTGTACAAAGCGGCATTATTGAACATGTTCAAGGAGATGCAAGTCAAGTACTGAGCTGGAATATGTCCAGCTTGAATGCAGGAATTGCTGCAGGCGGTATGATCGGTGGTTTGATTGTGTCGCATATCGGAATTAATGCTGTAACATATAGTTCAAGCATACTTGGATTTATCATCTTTATCATTATCTTATTCTTGAAAAAAGTACGACATACACCAGCAAAAAGTGCTGTGAATACTAAAAGCGCTTAATCCTTAGAGATTGAGCGCTTTTTTTTACGTCTATTTATAGAGGGATAGTTATTTAAAAATGTGGGGTGAAGCATCATATTGAGTATAAGGTTTCCAACTGCATTCACCGTTTCTTATAAATTTGCCTACGGTTTCTTGCATCTCATTTTCTAGTTCAAGCGTTTCTCCATCACCAGGTGCACTATGTGCTGATAAAATATCGAGATGCCCGAGCCAGAAAATAACGTCAAGAATATGGTAGGGCGATTTGAAATCTTTAGATGAAAGATTAGACCAATCAAAGCGATATAGCCATTTATTTGAACCAGGATAGTGATTCAGCCAATCGAGCAAGGGTTGTTTAAAATAATATTCTGTAATTGCTGCGGCTTGTCCATCATGCTTTTTGATATTGAACAGTTGTGTATCAATATTGATATCATTGAATTCTGCAACTTCCATAAAACGTTTAGGTTTAAGTTTATGAAATCTGCCGCGAATATAAATATCACCTTCACGAGCCGTATAGCCTGCTAAAACAGGTTTATCACCAAGAATTCTTTCTGACATCGTGTCAGGGTTGAAAATAGGACGATAGAAAAGTTCAAGTCCTTTCGAAGGTTTGCGATCTTCCAAATCTTTATCCATTATTTTCATCATTTGAGGCCTCGTTAAAGTTTCAAATGATTGATTATATTGCAGCATCGACATTATTTTGAAACGATAGGCATTGACTCTGCTGTTATCAATTGAATCAAAATTGAGAGTACCGCTGCTTAAAATAACTTTGTGGAAAAGGTGTTCAGCTTCATTGAGATGCATCAAAGCTTGAATACTCATCGCACCTGCAGATTGTCCCATTAAAGTCACATTATCTTTATCACCGTCAAAATCCGGGATAAAGTATTGTACCCATTTAAGTACAGTAAGCTGATCAGAAAGTCCGCAGTTCATATCATAATCTTCGTTAAGTAAGTGCCAGTTTGTATAACCTAATGCGCCAAGACGATAATTAAATGTAATTACAATAGCATGTGCAGTTTCAGCAAGGTGCTGCGGTTGATATAGCTCAGCAGAGCCATGACCATTAAGGAATCCGCCGCCATAAAACCAGATGATGACTGGAAGTGTTTCACTGTGTTCAGCAGATATCGGTTTGTAGATATTTAAATAAAGACAGTCTTCGTTTTGTTCGAAATCTTGGTTATGTGTAGAAAAGAAAGTTTCAAGTTTATTGTAAGGTTGAAGAGGAATGGGGCCGAATGAAGTTGCATCTAAGTTGTTGTTATCCCATTGTGTTTTTAATTTTGCATGTTTGAAGCGGTTTGTTTCAATAGGCGGTTCAGCATAAGGAATACCGTAATATATTTCTAATCGATCTTGTGCTGTTCCTTTAACAGTTCCAGCAACAGTTTCACGTATAATCGTATCCATATTGTTCATCCCCTTTTGATTTAACTATAGTCTACCGTTCTTTGAGACACAAATTTTTTCAATAAAAATAAGACGAGATTGGAATCCCGCCTTATGTACTATTTCTTATTTTGTTTCAACGGCTTGATTTGAATCGTCTGATTCATTATTCAAACGGTCTGTCATGTCTTTGTTCATTTTTGTGTTGATACGTTTAGCACGTTTGAAGTAAATGCTTTCAAAGTAGCTTGTTGTACCAAGTTTGTAAAAGGCTAAAGCTACAATCGTAATCACAAGGAAGTCATATGGATAATGTATGAAGTTCATACCTTTGAACTCTTTACTGCCGATAAAGGATAGCAATGCTAATACTAATAAGTAAATAATAATCCATAAACTGCCGCCGATTTGTTTTTTCGTATTCTTCCAATTCATTTTATATTCGTAGAAGAAATAAATCGGCAATCCTAAGATGATAATCAAAATAACTTCAGCTGTTGTCGGCCACATTGCCCAGTAAATAGCTAAAGAGGCAAGTACAAATGAAAGTGGTGCCATGACTTTCAAAAGATTGGCTCTAAATGGACGATGCATGCTTGGTGCCATTTTACGTAATGCAATAACGGTTGTTGGACCAGTTAGATAGGCAACAAGTGTCGCTGTTGAAATAACACTGGCAAGTGTACCCCAAGAACGGAAAAGAGAGACCATGACCATACTGATAATTGCATTGAAAATAATAGCAACACGCGGGATATTATACGTTTCATTAATTTTCCCTAAGAATTTTGGAATATGACCATTTTTTTCCATCGCACGTAAAACACGACCTGTAACGGCTACGAAAGAAACACCTGTACCAAAAGGTGACACAACGGCTTCAATGTATAAAAGAATTGCTAACCAGTTCAGGTTTAAAAGAATTGCCATGTCAGCAAATGGTGAGTTGAATTGAATACCGCTCCATCCATGTTTTGAAAGCATTCCTTCAGGCATAGAACCAATGAAGACTACTTGCAGGATGACATATAATGTTGCTGCCAAAGATAAACTGATGACAATACCGCGCCCGATATTTTTTTCAGGACGTTGTATTTCAGAACCCATATTGATAATTGTTTGGAAAGCATTGAATGAGAAGATAATACCTGATGTTGTGGTAGCCGCAAAAATTGGCGCACTGCCATAAGGCATGAAACTCGTCAAACTATGTCCATAATTACCAGGGTGAAATCCTGAAATAACTAATAATATAATCGTTAAAGTCGGTACTCCTAATTTGAAGAAGGAGATTAAACTTGTGAATGAAGTTAATAATTTTACAGACCAGTAATTCAGTAAAGAGAAGATAATGATAATCGCAAATACAGCGAATAAACCTAATGTACTGATAGTGCCGTTATGCATTAATTTCCCCATGAATTTAGCCCAGTCCCAAGGCCATGAACTCATATATTGAACTGCTGAAACTGCTTCAATCGGAATGATTGTAACAAGTGATACCCAGTTAGCCCATGCAGCGATAAAGCCGAGTAGTGAGCCGTGTGTATATTGGGCGTAGTTGCTCATTCCGCCTGATTGCGGGAACATAGTCCCAATTTCAATATAGTTATACGCAATGGTCCCAATGACGATAAATCCGATAATCCAAGATATAATTGCCGCTGGACCTGCGACAGATGAAGCTTCCCAAGCCCCGAAGAGCCAACCAGAACCAATTAATGATCCAAGGCCCAACAAGACAAGTTGGGAGAGATTAATTTTACTGCTTTCTTTATTTTCCATCGAAAGTCTCCTATTATATACGAGCGAGAGATGTAGTAGATACGATTCTGCTCTTTGTAACTGTAAATTGTGAAACACAATTTTCTGATTTTTGTTAACTCATGGTAAAATATTATACAAGGTCGTCATTTCAAGTCAAATGCAATTTAATTTCTGTATTTTATGAGTTTTTATGTATGGATATACGCTATTTTAACTGACGATGAATATCGTAATGAATACGAAAAGTAATGATGCATGCCCAATATAAAGGGGATAATTGGTGTTTGATCGATTCATTTTGTTTATACATTTTTTTAGCTTGAGTTTTGTATTACAATTGAAATTGCAAAATGCTTTAAAGCAAGAAATCGCAAGTCATTGGGAAGCTTGATCAAAAATTTCAAAACAAATTTTAAAAGTTTCATTTTAAACTTTATGTGTAAATCACAAGTGTCGAAAAATGATATAATGTTTACGTAATGTGATATATTACAATTGTACAAAATAGGAAAAGGAGAATGGAGATGACTGAAGAAAGAACAAACCCAAAAGCAGAAGCATTTTTCCAAAGAGCAAAAGAATGGAAAGGTGAGTATGAAGCATTAAGAAAGATTATTATGGAAAATCCAGATTTAGTTGAAGAATATAAATGGATGAAACCATGTTATACATATGAAGGACATAATGTCGTCTTAATACATGGTTTTAAAGACTATTGTGCATTGCTGTTTCATAAAGGTGTTTTATTACCAGATCCTGAACACAAATTAATACAGCAAACTAAAAATGTACAAGCGGCACGTCAATTGCGTTTTACTTCTGTTGCACAAATAATAGAAGAGGCTGATATGATTCGTGACTATATTAAAGAGGCTGTAGCTGTTGAAAAAGCAGGTAAAAAAATAGAAATGAAACGTACGGAAGAATATGATATGCCAGAAGAATTGAAAGCAGCGTTAGAAGCAGACAAGAAATTAGATGAAGCATTTCATAACTTAACACCTGGACGCCAACGCCAATATATGTATACGATCGGACAAGCGAAACGTGCTTCTACGAGACAAAATCGTGTAGATAAATATAAACCGATGATTTTACAAGGCAAAGGATTAAATGATTGATTTTAAAAACCGCTTCGGCGGTTTTTTTGTTTGAAGATTTAATACTTGAACCACTGTAATAAATTAGCAGAAGCCAAAATCTCAATAAATTGCATAATCTGTTATTTATTAACAAATTAATTATATAAACGAATATTGTATAATTGGAAGCGCAATCATTACTCATAGTTAAAATAATGACTAAAAATGTATATTAACCCATTTTTGCAATTACCATAGTATATTTGTCTGAATATTTAAGTATGTACATTTAATTCGAAAAATCTGGCAATTATACGTCATTTGTCCTCTTATTTATGCTATAATAATTGAGTAATCTGCTAAAAGAGTAGGACACATATTCAATATAGGCTGTATTGAAATTTAAAATAGACAACAGAATGAGACTGTTGTTGTGTCATAATGATTTGAGAAAAGAACATTTGCCAAGAGACGAATGCGTCTTGTCGATAGTCTAACAGAAGTCATTTGCGACTTAGTTTTAGAGCTTATCCGTAAGTTAATTGAAACATAGCTGCAAATGCTTTTTTTATTGTATACGGAGAACGAGAAATAGGTTTATTTCAATTCAATATATGCAATTTACATTCAATAAACCTATGAATCGCAAACAATTCTACTGTAAAATCACGCCTTCTGTCAGAAAAAAACAACTGACCATTCAATACTTCAATTTTTACTTTTCCAATCCTCTGCTCTTAACTTTAAATTTAATTAGATATAGAAAGGAATTAAATGCATGCTTAGTATTAAGAATTTAACTAAGGTTTATTCGGGACATAAAAAAGCGGTAGATGACATTTCTATAGATGTGCAGTCTGGTGAGTTTGTTGCGTTTATCGGAACAAGTGGTAGTGGGAAAACTACTGCACTCAGAATGATCAACCGCATGATTGAAGCTACAAGCGGACAAATTACAATTGACGGTAAAGATGTCAGAAAGATGAATGCGGTGGAATTGCGCCGAAGTATCGGTTATGTGATTCAACAAATCGGTTTAATGCCGCACATGACGATTAAGGAAAATATCGTGCTGGTTCCTAAATTGTTGAAATGGTCTCAAGAGAAAAAGGATAAAAAAGCACGTGAATTAATTAAGTTGGTTGATTTACCTGAAGAATATTTAGATCGTTATCCATCTGAATTATCAGGTGGTCAGCAGCAGCGTATCGGTGTGGTACGTGCATTAGCAGCTGAACAAGATATCATTTTAATGGATGAACCATTCGGGGCATTGGATCCTATTACACGTGATACATTGCAAGACTTAGTCAAAGAGTTGCAGAAAAAGTTAGGCAAAACGTTTATTTTTGTTACACATGATATGGATGAAGCGATTAAATTAGCAGATAGAATTTGTATTATGTCAAATGGTAAAGTCGTACAATATGATACGCCTGACAACATTTTACGACACCCTGCAAATGATTTCGTTCGTGACTTTATTGGTCAGAACCGTTTGATTCAAGATCGTCCAAATATGCGTACTGTACAAGATGCAATGATTAAACCAATTACAGTAGGTGTGAATGAAACATTAAATACTGCTGTTGATATTATGCGTCGTCATCGTATTGATACGATTTTTGTAGTCAATAATCAAAATAAATTCCTCGGCTACATGGATATTGAAGATATCAACCAAGGATTACGCGGCGGCAAAGAATTGATTGATACGATGCAGCGTGATATTTATCGTGTGAATGTCAATTCTAAATTACAAGATACAGTCCGTACGATTTTGAAACGTAATGTGCGTAATGTACCAGTAGTCAACAATCAAGACACATTGGTAGGTTTAATCACACGTGCTAACCTCGTGGATATTGTATATGACAGTATTTGGGGTGAAGGTGCTGAAGAAGCACAGTACGAAGCTGAAAGAAATGAAGCGGAACAATCTAAACAACAAGAAAAAACATCTGCTGAAACAACAGTAAATGAAAATAATGCCAGTCATGACGACACGTCAGATTCAGGAGTTGAACGCTGATGAAAGCATTCTTAGAACAATACGGCGGTGAATTGCTGCAAAAAACGGGTGAACACTTTTATATTTCTATTGTTTCGCTTCTGATCGCCATTATTATTGCAGTACCGCTTGGAATTTTATTATCGAAGACAAAGAAATTAGCAAGTGTTGTATTGACAGTTGCAGGTGTCTTGCAAACGATTCCGACATTAGCAGTATTAGCGATTATGATTCCAATTTTCGGTGTAGGTAAGACACCGGCAATTATTGCATTGTTTATTTATGTATTACTACCTATCTTGAATAATACTGTCTTGGGTGTTCAAAATATCAATCCTGATATTCGCCAAGCAGGTATCAGTATGGGTATGACAAAACTGCAATTAATGAAAGATGTAGAGCTGCCGTTAGCCTTACCTTTAATTCTTGGCGGCATTCGCTTATCAAGTGTTTATGTCATCAGTTGGGCAACATTAGCCAGCTACGTCGGTGCAGGCGGTTTAGGTGACTTCGTCTTTAACGGTTTGAATTTATATGACCCATTGATGATTATCAGTGCAGCTGTGCTAGTTACAGCTTTGGCATTGATAGTAGATTACCTACTTCGTGTAGTTGAAAAATGGGCAGTACCAAAAGGTTTAAAAATATCTAGATAGGGAGGACATTGTAACTTTATGAAGACGATGAAGTATTATTTGATTCTTATGGTGACTTGTCTGGTTATCTTATCTGGATGTAGTTTACCTGGACTTGGTGATAGTCGTTCAGATGACGATGTAAAAATTACAGCACTTGCTACCAGCGAGTCGCAAATTATGTCGCACATGGTGCGTTTGATAATAGAACATGATTCACATGGCAAAATAAAACCTACATTATTAAATAATATGGGTTCAAGTACAATTCAACATAATGCGTTGATGAATGGAGACGCTAATATTTCAGGCGTTCGTTATACAGGTACTGATTTAGTCGGGGCTTTGCAAGAAGATCCGATTAAAGATCCGAAGAAAGCATTAAAAGCAACGCAAGAAGGGTTCCAAAAGAAATTCCATCAAAAATTCTTCCCATCTTACGGTTTTGATAATACGTATGCTTTCATGGTAACGAAAGAAACGGCTGAAAAATATCATTTAGAAACTGTTTCGGATTTGAAAAAACATGAAAAAGACTTACGTCTCGGTGTCGATAGTTCTTGGCTGAACCGAAAAGGTGATGGTTATCCTGGTTTCAAAAAAGAATATGGTATCGACTTTGATACTGTACGACCAATGCAAATCGGTTTGGTTTATGATGCTTTAAATAATAAAAAATTAGACGTCGCATTAGGCTATTCAACAGATGGACGTATTGCTGCTTATGGTTTGAAAGTCTTAAAAGACGATAAGCATTTCTTCCCGCCTTATGATGCCAGTCCTGTGGCTACAGATGCAGTCTTAAAGAAACATCCGGAAATCAATAAGGTATTAGATAAATTAGCAGGTAAAATTTCAACGAAAGATATGCAGCAGTTGAACTATGAAGCAGACGGCAAAGGGAAAGAACCTGCTGTTGTTGCTGAGGAATTTTTAAAGAAACATCACTATTTTGATGGTAAGAAAGGCGGGCAAAAATAATGAAAGGCAATTTATTGCAACAATTAATTGAGTATTATTCATTGAATGCCGGCTATTTATGGAGTTTGTTTTTTCAACATTTATTAATGTCAGTCTATGGTGTTGTATTTGCAGCTATTATTGGGATTCCAATAGGTATCTTTATTTCACGATTTGGACGTATGTCTAAGTTAGTGATTACAATTGCAAATATTATCCAGACTGTTCCAGTTATCGCAATGTTGGCGATTTTAATGCTTGTAATGGGACTAGGTCCGACAACAGTTGTTGTGACAGTTTTCTTATATGCATTGTTGCCGATTATCCAAAATACGTATTCAGGTATTGTGGGTGTGGATGAAAACATTAAAGATGCAGGTAAAGGTATGGGTATGACACGTAATCAAGTCTTGCGTATGATTGAATTACCTTTAGCTTTATCAGTGATTATCGGTGGATTGCGAATTGCTTTAGTTGTGGCTGTCGGAGTTGTAGCAGTCGGTTCATTTATTGGTGCACCGACACTTGGTGATATTATTATCAGAGGTACTAACGCTACGGATGGTACAACATTTATTTTAGCAGGTGCATTACCGATTGCGTTAATCGCAGTATTGATTGATGTACTATTAAGATTACTTGAAAAACGATTGGATCCGGTGAAAAAGAAAAAAGGACCTCAACCTCAAGGTATGGACATTTAAGAAATCTAGAGCAGTTTGGCTATTTTAACATTGATATCATATGTGCTCTAGTATTTCTTTTCAAAGAGAAAAGGAGCGGTTACAGATGGCATGGATGCAAGTCAATTATAATTCAGAAGTATTAGGAAAAGAGCAGCGATTCATGGCGATGCTGCCAGAAGATCCATCTCAATTTCAGACAGATGAAGCACCAAAACAACTGCCTGTATTATTATTACTGCATGGTTTATCAAGTGATGAAACATCTTACTTGAGATTTACAAGTTTGGAACGTTACGCAAAAGATAATGGTATTGCAGTGATAATGCCAGCAGGCGATCACAGTGGTTATGCCAATATGGCATATGGTCATAGTTATTATGATTATGTATTAGAGGTTTTTGATTATGCACTGCAAATTTTCCCATTATCAAAACGTCGTGAGGATCACTTTATTGCAGGTCATTCAATGGGTGGTTACGGTACAATCAAGTACGCCTTAACGCAAGGTGACCGCTTTAGTAAAGCAACACCATTATCTGCAGTATTTTCACCTCAATTCTTAATGGAAATTGATTGGAATGATTTCTCAGGCAAAGCTATTTTAGGTGAAAAAGAGAGTGGCGATGGGACAGTACTTGATCCTTATTATCTTGTTGAACAAGCACTAGAGAATAATAAAACAATCCCAGAACTCTTAATAATGTGTGGTACAGAAGATGACTTATATCAAGATAATTTAGATTTCATTCATTTCTTAGATGAGAAAAATGTTTCATATCAATTTGTAGATGGACCAGGCATTCATGATTATGCTTATTGGGACAAAGCGATTCAATACGCATTAGAATGGTTTGCTGGAAAAGAACATCAATAAAATCATGGCTGTCACGAATTAAATTTCGTGGCAGTTTTTTTGTGTAAAAAAAGACAAGATGCTTTAATGAAAAATGCATCTTGTCTTTAAAATGATCCGTCAGGAATATATGAACGAATCACTGTTGTTAACATGTCATGAATATACTCGTCTGTTAAAGTTTCAGGTTTGATTAAAATGTTGAAATAGATAGGAGAGAATATCAAATCGATAAAAATATCTTGCTGATCTTCTGGAATGCGCGTGCTGGCAATGGAACGTAATAATTGTCTGTACTCATTGAAATAATCTACCATAAAATGATTGCGCAATTCATTTTCACTGTTAGTCAGCAAAATTTGAATCACTGCTTTACCGAGCGGACGTGTATATATTCGTGTCATTTTAAGTAGTAAAGCATATAAGTCATTGAAAAAGTCTCCTTTTATTTCAGAGGTACCATGTGCTTCATTTAAAAACATATCAATAATCATTGTGTCTTTATCTTTCCAACGACGATAAATAGTTGCTTTAGAAATTTGAGTGTTTTCTGCGAGTTCATCGATGGTAATTGTCGAATAAGGTTGTTTATCTAAGAGTTTCCCTAACTCCTCATAAATACGTGTGTTGATTTTAGGATCTTTTGGTCTTCCTGCCATATTAATGACCTCGTTTCATATGTGAAATTTTTTCCACTATTTCAAAAATGATGATAGCGCTTAAGAACCAAACTATAACGCCCACTATGATACTTAAAATCCAATCATTTGTCCAAATAAGCATAAACCAAGTGGCTAAAATATTAAATAACACACCAGTCATACCGAATACCGCACCGCGACTTACATGTGAAGCGACTTTATCACCGAATTGCACACCGGACATAATAAGTGAAATAAGAAATACAGCCGGGAACACTGCGAAAATTCCGCCGAATTCTTTCCATGGTATTATTACGGAAACAATATAACTTAGTGCTACTGATGCACCGCCTGCTAGGAATTTTACAAATAACATTTTCATTTTAATAAATGCCTCCAGTTAAATATGTTTAAGTGCCAAAATAAGGCAAGATAAGATAAACCAGCTAACTACAGAGAAGATAGCACCGCGTCTAAAACCGATTTTTTGAACCGCATAAGCAGTAAGTGCCACACTGATAATACAACCAACTATACCGATAACAGCACCTGAACTGAGGTGAATCGATTCTTGGATGAGACTTTGACCTCTAAAATCTACAGCAAGTGTAACTAAAGCTGCTAAGTAGACAGCTGGAAAAGTAGAAAAGATACCGCCAAGTTTGCCGCCGAGTTTTTCAGAAATAACAGTTGCTAATGCAACAGCTAAACCACCGAAGACAAAGCGAATGATCAAACTTGCTAAAGAAATACCAAACATAACTAATAATCATTCCAATCTCATAGTAATTTATAAACGAAACGTATCGTTTAGTTTTAGTGTAATACGACATCTTCTTGATGTAAATATCTTTAACTTAATTTATATAAGAAATTAAAATTTATTTTATATTAAAACGCTTTCATTGTTATTGAGTGAAGAAGCAAGAAAAAAAGAGGAGAAATTAAGGTGTGATGGAGATGCTCATTATTAAAATTTTCCTGCATATTTATTGAGAAGCCAAAAAAGAAGCGACTTTTGCCGCCTCTTTTTCAATCAAGTCTATTTAATTAAAGTAATGCACCTGCTAAGAATGGAACAACTGCTACAACGATAACTCCAACTAATACAACGGCTATACTGGCCATTGAAGTTTCAGTTTCCCCAAGTTCAGTTGCAGCTGATACACCTAATGTATGTCCGCTTGTACCAAGGGCAAGTCCGCGAGCAATCGGATTATCAATATGGAAGAATTTCAAAAGTTTGTTGCCGAGTGCGTAAATGATAACAGCATTTAAGATAACGGCTAAAGAAGTTAATTCTTTCACACCGCCGATTCCATCAGAAATTGGCAATGCAATTGCAGTAGTAGCTGCTTGAGGCAGCATTGATGCTACAATATCTCCGCCGAATTGGAAGATTTTAGCTACTGCATAAATACCAAACAAAGCAGCGACTGTACCGAGTGCAATCCCACCGAAGATTTTTGCCCAGTATTTTTTCAGTACATCACGTTTTTTATATAAAGGAATCGCAAAACAAATTGTTGCAGGTTCTAAGAAGAAATTGATGATGTCTCCGCCGATTTTATAATTAGCATAACTGATGCCAGTTGCTTTTAAGAAAACAATACCGACAACCATGCTGACAAACAATGGTGCTAGTAAAAAGAAACCGTTTGTCTTTTTAAAGAAATATGTGGCAATCAAGAATGGAATCACAGATAACAAGATACCGAAATAGGGTGTATTAATGCCTAAATGTTCAATCATACATGTTCCTCCGCAACTTTGTTGTGACCTTTAGTGATATTTTTAGGTGATTTGTGTGCGAATGGTAAGCCTTTGACCAAAATTTGTGACACAAATCCTGTACATAATAAGAGTAAAATTGTAGAAATAATAATTAATAAAATAATCAAGAATGGACTCTTGCTTAAAATTCCAAGAGAATTAATAACTGAGATACCAGCAGGTACGAACAAGAAACTGATATTATTTGTTAATGCACTGCCGACGCCCTCAACTTCGCCGAGTTTAATAATTCCAGTTGATAATGCAATAAACATCAGAACAAGCCCGATAACTGATGCCGGCATTGGAATTGGAATAAAGCTTTCGATAATTTTTGAAATTAATAATATAATCCCGATGACTAATACTTGGTGCAAGAATGAATAGTTTTTTGACGCTTTGCCCACGTTTTTTGCGTTAGATTTGACCTTTTCCATAGCATTTCTGCCTCCGTTCGTTTCTTTATCTTGATTAAATTGTACGACCAAAACAGGGTTTTGTGTGCGTTTTCAAGGTGAAATGCGAGAATCAGTATGCGAGTTGCACCATTCACAAGATGAGTTTCAAACCATGCTTCAGAAAGGGTGCTTTGCTAAGATGAGTTGCAAAAATTGAAGGGTTAAACGTCAAAAAACTCCCTATGCTGTTTAATAGCTAATAGGGAGTTTGCTTCGCATATCTATATCAATCCAATGGCAGCTTTAAATGGTTTCATATATGAACGGCTGACTTGTACTTTTAAATTGCCCGTCAAAGTGACTTGATATGTGTAATTAAACCAATGTTCAATGGTTTGAATGTGTGCTTGGTTGATTATTGTAGAACGATGTATACGCAAAAACTGTGTGTCATCTAAACGCTTAGCATAGTTATTCAAAGGCTCTGTCGTTTCATAGTCTCGATTTAACGTATGCAACGTAGTTTTGCCGTTATTAACAGACAAAGCAATAATTTCTTTTTGATTTAAGACATAAATGCGTTCATCAACTTCTATTGGTAAAACTGAAGGTTGTTTAATTGAATGCTCAGATGGTTTGAATTGATTTTGCCTCACAGTTTCTCCAACTTTTTCTGAACTTTCTTGCGGTTCAGTTGTTTGTTGATTTGAGGAGGAAGAATAATTCAATTTAGCAGCAACACGCGTTACTGCTTGATTAATTCGATCTTGTTCAAAGGGTTTCAGAATGTAATCCGTTGCATCAAGTTCAAAAGCTTTCACAGCAAAAGTATCATGAGCAGTTGCAAAAATGATATAAGGCGGGTGTTTCATCTTTTGTATTTTTTCTGCTAAATCCAATCCGCTTTCATCCATTAAGTTGATATCGAGAAAGATAACATCATAGGTTTCGTATAATAGTTTTTCGAGTGTTTCTCCAATTGTTTCAGCTTCATCAATTACCTCAAAGTTACCGTTTTGTGTGAGTAAATAATTGAGTTCATTACGTGCTAAAGGCTCGTCGTCAACGATGAGTGTCTTCATATTTTTTTACCTCCTTGTTGTCTGAACGAAATGGAATGCGGCAGCTTACAGCAGTACCATTCGAATTAGAATCAATATGCAATAATGCATTTGAACCAAACAAACCAGATAATCGTAAGTTTAAATTTTCAAGTGCGCTTCCAGTTCCTCCGGTATCAGAATGTACAATCGCTTTACCGATATAAGGTAATTTATCTTTTGGAATGCCAATACCATTATCTTTAACTTCTAAATAAAGTTGACCATCTTCATCACGTACAATGACATCGATGTGATTATCTGTTCTGCGATCTTTAAATGCATGTCGAATTGCGTTTTCTACCAAGACTTGAATAATAAAAGGAGGTAAGAGTGCGTTACGACATGCTGAGTCAATGTCGAAATTGATGTTGAAACGATTAGGAAAACGAGCTTGTTCTAATGATAAATAAGCTTCTACTTGTTGCAATTCTTTATCTAATGTAATGGTGTTATTCCGTGCACCTTGTAAATTAGAACGGAAAAATTGACTGAGCTGCAATAATAATTTACGTGCTTTTTCGCTGTCAATACGGACCATAGCAGAGATAGTATTGATTGCATTGAAAAAGAAGTGCGGATTTACTTGTGCTTGCAATGATTTGATTTCAGCATCTTTTAATAACTTGCTTTGTGCTTCTGCTTGTCCTAATTCTAATTGGCTGGAAAAAATATTAGCTAGCCCTGTTGCAAGTTGTTTCTCTACAAATGTCAGTCGATGAGCATCTGTAAAGTATAATTTCAATGTGCCGACGACTTTGTCTTGGATGTGAAGCGGTATGACAATCGCTGCTTGCAGCGGACAATTTGGATGGTTGCAGCCAATTTCATTACGAGAATGTGCCTCTTTCAGTTTTCCTGTCAGAATCACTTCTTTAGATAGTTCTGTAATAATTTCTTTTTGCGGTACATGATGGTCGCTGCCTGCACCGACATGCGCTAAAATATCATGACGATTTGTAATCGCTACAGCAGATACTTGCATTAAGTCTTTAATAATATGCGCTGCTTTGTTTGCTGAGGCTTCATTGAGACCTTCACGAAAATAAGGCAATGTTTCATTCGCAATTTGCAAGACATCATGTGTTTGCACACCGCGTGTTTGTTCTTCTTGTTTTAAAGTTGAAATAATAATAGACAAGAAAATTGCAGTACCGATACTGTTGATTAAAATCATAGGCAATGCAATGAAGCTGACAAGTGACCAAGCATGACCACTATTTTCTGCAAACAACAAGATACAAAGCATTTGTATGATTTCTAAAGATGCACCAATAAGGGCACCTAGCAATACAGGCGGGTATCGACGTGCTTTCAAATAATAACGACCGACATATCCAGAGACCAATGCAATCAATATGGATGAAATGAAATAAGTGAAAGCATTTGCGCCACCGATGTAGAAGCGGTATATGCCAGAGATAACACCGACAACCAGTGCTACTGCTGGACCGCCGACAAGTCCTGATACGCCAATTGTAAGTACGCGTGTATTCGCTAAAGAAGTATCAGGAGCCAGATGTGTATAAAGCTGACCAGATAATATGTGTGAATCACGAATAACAACACCGGTTACATTGGACAACAATGCAAATATGACAAACATAATCGTTAATTGCCATTTCGCCCGCCATGTTTCACGATTTTGCATTAAGTTTTTAAAATATTTAAAGTTCATTAGGATATAAGCAAGTACGATAATTAAACCGACACGTTCTAAAAGTAAAATGAATAAATTAAGCAAGAGCATCACCTTAGATATTGGAATTTTTCGACAAATACTATATAAATGAATTTCGTTTATACTAAATATGTAATTTGTTACGAAATAATTGAATTGCTTTAATGTATTAATAGAAATTTGCTTGAAATTGGTGTAAGATACTTCATATATTGAAATTGATAGGTTTAGTTTATATTGCATTTTAATCATAAGCTAAATCTCTATTTTTTTCAGTTTTTTTGCAGGGGTATAGGAGGAATTAAAATATGACAGCAACAAGAGCTTTTAGAGGAGACAACAAATTGTTGTTAGGCATTATTCTAGGTGTCATTACATTCTGGCTGTTTGCACAATCAGTTTTGAATGTTGTACCGACACTGCAAGAATCCTTTCATACAAATGCAGGAATCATTAATACCGCGGTTAGTTTAACTGCACTTTTCTCCGGTTTATTTGTTGTGGGTGCCGGAAGTATTGCAGATAAAGTAGGACGTGTAAAAATTACATATATCGGTTTAGTCCTCAGTGTTGTGGGATCACTGTTGATTATTATTACCGATATACCTGCTTTTTTAATTATTGGCCGTATTATTCAAGGCTTTTCTGCAGCATGTATTATGCCTGCTACACTCGCTATTGTAAATGAATATTACATTGGCAAGGATAGACAGCGTGCATTAAGTTATTGGTCTATCGGTTCATGGGGCGGATCAGGAATCTGTTCATATTTCGGTGGATTGATGTCTACATTTGTAGGATGGCGCTGGATATTCATCATCTCAATTATTGTCGCATTGCTTGCAATGTATTTAATGCGACATACTCCAGAAACAAAAGCAGACTCAGACAGTGATGTACAACGTGGAAAATTAGACGTTGTAGGCTTGATTGTCTTAGCTGTTATGATGTTAAGTTTAAATGTAATTATTACACAATCATCAAACTACGGTTTCTTATCACCATTAATTATAAGTTTAATTGTGGTATTTATTATTTCAGTCGTCTTCTTTGCAATATATGAACAACGACTTAAGAATCCATTGATTGATTTTAATTTATTCAAACATAAAGCGTATTCTGGAGCGGTATTATCCAACTTCGCATTAAATGCGGTAGCCGGAACATTAATTGTCGCAAATACTTATTTCCAACAAGGTCTAGGATTTACTTCTAACCAATCCGGTATGATGAGTATTACATATCTGATTACTGTACTTGTCATGATTAGAATTGGTGAAAAAGTAATGCAAAAATTAGGTGCAAAACGTCCGATGATGTTTGGTGCTTTATTAAATGCAGTTGGGATGCTGCTTATTGCACTTACTTTCTTACCGACAGTTATTTACGTAATCAGCAGTGTACTTGGATATTTATTATTCGGACTTGGTTTAGGTATGTATGCGACACCATCTACAGATACAGCAGTATCAAGTGCACCAGATAATAAAGTGGGTGCTGCATCAGGTATTTATAAGATGGCTTCATCATTAGGTAATGCTTTTGGTATCGCAATTTCTGGTACGATTTATGCTGTTGTTTCACATCATGTCAACTTAGCGGCAGGTGCAATGGCAGGTATTGGTTTCAACATACTTCTAGGTATCTTTGCATTCTTAGTTGTATTGATATTAGTTCCAAAATCTACTGGAGAAACTTATTAATCAGAAAGACTAAAAATTGCCACCACGCATTTGTATGGTAAATATGATTCTTGAAAGACGGAATGGTCATTGATGGTACAGTTTATGAGGGAAATTGTATCATCGAAGATTATTCCGTTTTTTTGGTTAGAAGTTAGAATGAGAAGGGTATCTAAAGAAGAATAAGAGGTGAGGATACTTATGGACACTTTGTCTTTCATATTAGCGCTAATAGTTTTAGCAGCTTTAATAATTGGTATTCGAGATATTGTTCAAAATAGGATTACTCATAAAACACATAAGACATTGTATAGTGCGATTATCATAATGATTATCTTAGTGTTTGTGTTATTTATGGATTTATTAGATTAAAAAGAGAGCGTACATGAAACCGTGTACGCTCTCTTTTAAATAAAAATATTTTTTTATACATATCGTTTGTTCAGAATCTGTTTTTTGCTTTTTGTATCTTTCCATAACAGTGATAAACTTAATCGGATTATGAAAAGTAATATTGCTATAAAAATCAGTAAAATAAGCATAATTATTGGTGGAGAAAAACTCATGAGTGCAATTTCCCAATTGATTGATTGTATTATCCAACTTGGTGCTTTATAGAAGATCGCACTTATTAAAATTATAAGACCAAGTGTTAGTGTGAATATCATGATATTTATAAGTTTGGAATTAAAACGTTTTGAAATACGCTGTTGTTTAAAATGATATATAACATATCCAATATTGATTAATCCTGCTGCACATATGATAATAGCTATCCAAATTAATAAAGCAATGATTAAAGCATATTGCTGCACATCATAATTAAGTTTATGATATTGGTCGAAAAATTCAAGTTGATGATTCAAGGTGCGTGCTAAATTTGGCGTAGCGTCTGTGTTTAGGTTTGCAAGAATCACGACTGCGTTTTTTTCTTTAGAGTTTAAAAGCACAAAAGATGAATAATTGGGTAATGTACCTGGATGTAATACTTGATGCTGATCTGGATTTAAAAACCATCCTGTTGCATAATCTGAAGCATTCGCATCTTTTGGTGTTTCTGATCTTTTTTGATGCGATTGCGTGATGAGTGATTTGTCTGTTCCTTTTGGATTTAACTGCATATTAACCCACGGAATCATATCAGTGGTACTGCTGATCATGTAAGCGGCAGGCGTGTCGCCTTTAAAATAATCCGGGTTATCAGCTTCTACATGTCCGTTTTTCTCTTCAACGTATCCTTGAGCAAGGTGTTTTTTTCGATTCTTTGTTATATTTTCAGTCTTGAAATAAGTTTGATTCATGTGAAGCGGTGTTAAAATATGTTGCCGTATATAATTTTCATAGCTTTGATGAGAGACTTGTTCAACGAGTAAACCTAAAATATCATAATTCATGTTTGCGTAGTTGAACTGTTGTCCGGGTTGATCATTTAATTCTTCATTGTTAATGCTTTTGACATGTGATTTCAAATTATCTTTGCTTTTAGGAAGTTCATCTTCTTTGTCGGATGACATATCGTCGTCTATACCGCTTGTTTGTGCAATCAATTGTTCCACTGTGACTTTTGCTTGTTTGTCATGATATTTAAGATGCAGCCATGGCAGATAATCTGATACAGGTGCATTCAAGTCAATTTTCTTTTTATCTGATAACTGAAGTATGGCAAGTCCGGTAAAAGCTTTAGTATCAGATGCAATTTCGTATTGGGTGTGCTCGGTTGCGTGCTGCTGTTTAGCTTGATTTTGAAAACCGAAACCTTTGTTTAAAATTAGTTTTTGATGTTGTATCATCAGCACACTCATACCAGGAATATGTTGTTGTTGCATAGTTTTTTGTATTTTTTGTGCTGCAAAGTGATTTAAGGTTTGTTGACTTGCATGTTTAGAAGATTCTTGGGTGAATTGAATTGTTAGTAATAACAAAACAACAAGGAAGGCAATAGAGGTAATCACTAATAAGGTTTTATAATAAACATTCTTAAAATGATATTGTTTCATGGTCTTTACTCATTTCCATAAGATTTAAATATAGAACAGTATACCATTATTTTGTCCTAAAACGAGTTTGAACAGTGCTTTGAGTAAATTTTTCATAGCATATTTACAAATTTGTTAATTACTTAACGAAAGTGTAAAAGTTCTATATTTTTTTAGTCTTGGGTACTATACATTTTCAAAGGATAGGCGTATATTTTTCTCATTCAATAGTACATGTTTTTTGCATTGAAAGTTCATGAAAAGAGACAACGCTTATGATTCAAATATCTAGAGATACAAAAGATATAGAGGTAATGGATTATGATATTTTATCATTTAAAACATATGTTAATTGGTAAACCGAAAAGAAACCGAGAACTATCGCATGAAAAAATAAGTAAAGTCAAAGCGTTAGCGATATTATCTTCTGATGCATTATCATCAGTTGCATATGGCCCTGAACAAATATTGATTACCTTAACAGCTGTGAGTGCAGCAGCAACTTGGTTTACTTTACCGATTACAGCTGGTGTATTAATTTTGCTGTTAGCATTAATTTTGTCATACCGACAAATTATATATGCTTATCCAGAAGGTGGAGGAGCTTATGTTGTTACTAAATATAACTTAGGCGAGAAAATGTCCTTGCTCGCTGGCGGTTCATTGCTGGTAGATTATATATTAACAGTTGCAGTAAGTATTTCATCTGGAGCTGATGCATTTATTGCCGCTTTCCCTAACTTATATCAACATAAAGTATTGATTGCTTGTTTATTAGTCGTGGTTATACTGATTTTAAATTTACGTGGGTTAACTGATTCAGCAACTGTATTGTCATATCCCGTCTATCTATTCATTTTTGGTATGATCGTATTGATTTTATATGGCACTTTTAAAGTTGCAACAGGACAAGCACAACCGGATATGCATGCAACAGTAGGTACAGCAGTTCCGGGTGTAACATTATTTTTGTTATTACGTGCATTTTCTTCCGGTGCTTCTTCATTAACAGGTATTGAAGCTATTTCAAATGCTGTAACAAGTTTTCATAATCCTGCGCCGAAAAACGCTGTAAAAACATTGATTGCAATGGGAAGTATTTTAGCATTTTTACTTGTTGGCATTGTGGGATTATCTTATTGGTACGGTATTGTACCACATATGGAAACAACAGTATTATCACAATTAGCGACTCATGTTTTTGGTCAAAATGTTGCCTTTTATTTTATACAAGCTACCACAGTATTGATTTTAGTATTGGCAGCTAATACTGGATTTACCGCTTTCCCAATGTTAGCAGCTAATATGGCTCAAGATAAATACATGCCGCATATGTTTACAGTTCGTGGAGATCGTTTAGGTTATTCGAATTCCATGATAATTCTAGGCAGTATTGCAATCGTTTTAATTATTGCTTTTAAAGGCGCCACTGAAAACTTGATTCCTTTATATGCCACTGGGGTATTTATACCGTTTACGCTTGCGCAATATGGAATGGTTGTAAAATGGATAAGAGAACGTCCTAAAGGCTGGCTGTTGAAATTATCAGCAAATGCACTAGGAGGCACGATTACTTTCATTGTCTTTATGATTTTTTTGATTACAAAATTTTCACATGTATGGCCAATTTTAATTTTCTTGCCATTTGTAGTCTTAGTGCTATTGAAAATCCGTTCGCATTATCGAGATATCGCCGAACAATTACGTACTGAAGCACAATTTAAAGAATTAACAAACGTTGATAAAAACTTAGCGTTAATACCGGTCAGCAGTGTATCATCTATTGTTGATAAATCAGTTGAATATGCTGAGTTGACTGCTGATCGTACGATTGCGGTACATGTATCATTTGATGCGACAAAAGATAAAGCTATGCAAGAAAAATGGAAAGCACATTATCCTGATATCCGTCTGGTTATTTTACATTCAGAATATCGGAGTGTAGCAAGACCATTAGCACGCTTTATAGATAGAATACGCAGTAAAGCAGAGAATGAAAAGTTTGTTATTACGGTAATTGTACCGCAATTTATTACTAACAAACCTTGGCAGAATCTATTGCATAATCAAACTGGTATTTTATTAAGATGGACTTTGTTCTATCAAAAAAATTGTATCTTAGCTATGATTCCTATGAAGTTGAAAAAGTAAGAAAAAACGTCAGTCTTTAGGATTGACGTTTTTTTGCATCTTTATTCTAAATATCAATGAAATAATATTATGCTTAAAGTATAATGAATTTTATAAGAATAATTAGAAAAGTATCAATTGATTCGTTGCTAATTATTCTTAAATACATAATTGGGTGGTAACGTTATGAATAAAATTGCAAAGTATTCAGCAATCGTAGGTATTGCAAGTTCGTTATTAATTTCAGGACCGGCAAATGCGCATGCTGCAGGGGGTTCACAAGCGTCAACAGCAGTGAAAGAACAACAAACAACACAACAAGAAGGTAATTTAGGTGAACAAAATACGATGAGTGTTTCATGGTATCAAAACTCAGCAGAAGCCAAGGCACTTTATTTACAAGGTTACAATACAGCTAAAGACAATTTGGATAAACAATTAAAACATTACCATGGAAAAGGAAAAGGTAAGAAACAACCTGCAATTGTATTAGATATCGATGAAACGGTATTAGACAATTCTCCGTATCAAGCTTATGCATCATTGAATAATACTACATTCCCAAAAGGTTGGCATGAATGGGTAATGGCTGCTAAAGCTAAACCGGTATACGGTGCCAAAGACTTTTTAAATTATGCGAATAAAAAAGGTGTAGCAATTTATTATGTATCTGACCGTGATAAAGATACTGAATTAGAGGCCACTTCTAAAAACTTAAAAGCACAAGGTTTACCACAAAATGATAAATCACATATCTTACTTAAAGGCAAAAATGATAAAAATAAAGAAAGCCGTCGTGACTACGTGAAAAAGAATCATAATTTATTGATGTTATTTGGCGATAATTTATTGGACTTTGAAGACCCTAAAGCTCAAACAGCACAATCACGCACTGATTTAGTGAATGAGAAAAAAGAAGAATTTGGACGTAAGTATATTATCTTCCCTAATCCAATGTACGGCAGCTGGGAATCAACATTATACAATAATGATTACAGCAAATCTTCACAAGAAAAAGATCAATTACGCAAAGCTTCTTTAACTACCTTTGATCCTGCTACAGGAGAAGTGAAACAAGCACAACAATAATTGAAAATAAAAAAGCCAAGTACACTTTCATGTGAGTGCACTTGGCTTTCAAGTTTTTAATTAGCTTTAGGCTTATTGCCTTCTCTCATTTTTTGTACATTGGCACGGGCATTATTTTTATATTTCTGATACATAATAATCATAAAGATAAACCAAATTGGAGAAACAAATAGTGCTTTTTGTGTTTCATCTGTAAATAATAATAATACATATGCAAAAATAAAGAATGCTAAAACAATAAATCCGGCATAAGGACCACCTGGTAATTTAAAATCGCTAGCTTTATGTTCTTTTTTATTTTTGAATGCATATACGATATATGAAATGATGATTAATGTCCAGACGAATAAGTATAATACAGTTGATAGTGTTGTAACATAAATAAAGAGTTGTACAGCATTTGGAAATATATAGTTCAGCAACGCTGCAAATAGTAATAATAATGATGAAAGCAACATAGAAATATGCGGTACACCATGATTATTAACCTTGCCAAAAACTTTTGGTCCTAAACCTTGTTCAGCTAATCCGAATAAGATACGGCTGTTTGAATAAATACCACTATTAGTAGCTGAGGCTGCTGCAGTAATAACTACAAAGTTGACTAAGCTTGCAGCAAATGGAATACCGATTAAACCAAATACCTTAACAAATGGACTTGAGTTTTCACTTAATGTATTCCAAGGCACTACAGAAGTGATAATGATTAATGAACCTACGTAAAAAAGTAAAATACGTACGGGAACATTATTGATAGCTTTCGGAATCGTTTTTTCGCGATCTTTCGTTTCACCAGCTGTCACGCCAATCAACTCAATTCCGATGAATGAATAGATTGCCATTTGGAATGCCATTAAGAAACCGAATGCACCATGTGGGAACATCCCTCCATGAGACACTAAGTTACTGAAACTTGCAGTTCCATGTTCTGTTTTAAATGAAAAGAAGATTAAGATTAAACCTACAACGATTAAAGCAAGTATCGTAATAATTTTAATCAAAGCGAACCAAAATTCTAACTCCCCAAAAAGTTTAGCGCCTAATAAATTAAATGCGATTAATACAAGTACTACAAAAAGTACTGAGATCCAGTTTGGTACTTGTGGTAACCAATACGCGATATATTGCCCGATAGCTGTTAAGTCGGACATGCTTGAAATAATCCAACAGAACCAATACGTCCAGCCTATAATAAATCCGCCGAACGGCCCTAAATATTCATTTGCTATATCTACAAATGAATTGAATTTCGTGTTGCTGAGTAACAATTCACCAAGTCCGCGCATAAAGGCAAATAAAAACATACCGATGATGATGTATGCGATGAAAATACTTGGACCTGTAAGTTTAATAGTTTGACCAGAACCTAAGAAAAGTCCTGTACCGATTGCTCCTCCAATGGCAATCAATTGAATATGCCTATTGGAAAGCTCCTTTTGCAATTTTTTTCCCAAATTATTGACACCCTTTCAGTTTTGTATAT